>CAXRGW010000123.1:0-22957 GCA_964230255.1 Alteromonas sp. | reverse complement strand
ATATATTCTGAGGTTGTGTATTCAGAAGCCATTGTTTAACCCAAAAGTTTAATTATAAAACTGTAACTTTGCCTCGCGCGCTAAAACCTTAGACTTACGCGAAACATTGTTAGCCAATAACTAATTGTGGCAACCGCAAATGCACAAAAAAGGAGAACTGGTTGTGCTTCAAAGACGATAAACGCGATTCCAAAAATTAGTGCTGCTAAACCTAATTTGTATCTCGCTCCCTGCATCAAGCTTGAGGCGACAGCTTTTGCTTGCTGCGCACCGGCGAATCTGAATGCAAAAAACGCAAAAATTCCATTCGGGATAACACTGGCACAACACCCCAACAACACTGATTCGACCCCATTTAGGTCGGTTAGTATCGCTGCCGCGATGGCTAACACTACAGTTACGCCGAGTTGAACGAAAAAGCCCGTTTTAGCCAGTGCTTTTCCGTCGGCGACTAAGTCGTTCGAAGGCATGTGTTTTGTCGTTTCTAACGCCCGAAATAAAAGCGTCGAAAGTATACTTGGTATTAAAACTTTTTCAACCGTTATAACCTTTTTGAAAGCTATTATGAAAATTTACTAACGGAATGACAAAGATACAGTACAACGGGTTGTGTTTTGTGTTCGATTACTTTGGAAATAATTGACTTTCATCGCGTGTTAAATCTGATCATTCGATTTCTTTTAAAGCCAATTTTGTCAAAATACCATCGAGCTCATCGAGACTCGCAAAATTAATCACCATTTTACCTTTGCCCTTGGCATTGTGGTCTATTGATACCGGCGCCCCAACGCTTTCGGAAAGGCGTGTTGCGAGGCGTGCCACATCTGGGTCAACTTGTTTTGGTACTCTTGGGACCGCAGGCTCTAACAGTTTCTTCACTAACTTTTCGGTATCTCTTACCGTAAGGCCTTTGCCTGATACATGCTGGGCAGCTTCAGACTGAGCATCACCTTCAAGCGCGAGTAGGGCGCGTGCATGTCCCATCTCAATATCACCGTACTCAACCAATTTCTTAACGTCGTTATTGAGATTATTGAGACGCAATAAATTGGTAACTGTCGTTCTCGATTTACCGACTGCTTCTGCCACTTCTTGATGAGTAAGGGAAAATTCTACCATTAGACGGTCTAGTGCTTGAGCCTCTTCCATTGCATTGAGGTCTTCGCGCTGAATATTTTCAATTAGTGCGATAGCGACAGCAGATTCATCGGGTACGTCTTTGACCAAACAAGGAATGACATCTAAACCTGCGAGTTGCGCAGCGCGCCAGCGACGCTCACCAGCAATAATTTCAAACGTCTCCTGGGCAAGTTGACGAACTACAACAGGTTGGATAACACCTTGTGAGCGAATAGAAGACGCTAAATCTTCCAATGCTTCAGGTGACATGTCTTTACGCGGTTGGTATTTACCCGGCGTTAACCATTCAATCGGAAGCTTGTTCAGTTCACTGTTGCGGCTAGGTGGATTTGCTGGATTTGACTGGCTAGTGGCAAGCAAGGCATCTAAACCTCTTCCCAATCCGCGCTTCTTTGCTGACATGCTGTCCTCGTTTAACTTAACTTGCTTACGCCGATGCGGCGACTTTATGTGTATCTCGGCGACGTAAAATTTCGCCAGCTAATGCCAAATACGCTTTAGCCCCCGTTGACGATTTATCGTAATACATTGCCGGTGCCCCGAAACTAGGTGCCTCAGCTAAACGTACATTGCGCGGTATAACCGTGCGATAAACCTGTTCGCCAAAATGACGTTTTAATTGTTCTGATACGTCATTGGCCAATCTGTTGCGCGGGTCGTACATTGTGCGCAACACGCCTTCAATCTTGAGATTTGGGTTAACTACCGACGCGAGCTTCTGAATCGTATCCATTAGCGCGGTTAAACCCTCCAACGCATAATATTCACATTGCATTGGCACCAATACGGAATCAGCTGCAGCCAGCGCATTAACGGTTAACTGACTCAACGACGGTGGGCAATCGATGAAGATAAAATCGTAATAATTGATTACCGACTTAAGCGCGTTGCGAAGTCTTAGTTCGCGGGCAAACACTTCCATTAATTTGATTTCGGCGGCGGTTACATCACCATTGCCTGGAATAAGGTCGTACTTACCTGATGTGTTTTTGACAATTACTTCGTTTATCGGCTGTTCTTCGATTAGCAATTCGTAACTGGTCGCAGGTACTTCGTATTTGTCTACACCGCTACCCATTGTTGCGTTGCCCTGTGGGTCGAGGTCTATCAATAACACTTTGCGTTTAGTTGCCGCCATTGATGCAGCAACATTCACTGCAGTTGTGGTTTTACCTACACCACCTTTTTGATTGGCAATTGCAATGACCTTAGCCACGATTCTTCCTATCTTACTGTTTTTTTAGCCTAATTAGATGCCGTTCACCGACCATAAATGGGATATCTAGTTTGTGAGCACTTACTAAACTGATATTTTCGGGTAACGCAGTAAGTTCATCTTGCGGGTATTGTCCTTTTAATGCAAGAAATTCACCCGAAGAATTAATCAAATGTTGACACCACTGCAACATATCCTGCAGTGACGCAAAGGCGCGACTGAGAACTCCGTCATAATGATCACTGCCACTATGCTCTTCAACTCGGGATTGAACAGGGATCACATTGGTCAAACCCAGTTCAAACACCACTTGTTTCATAAAGCGTACGCGCTTACCCAAGCTATCCAAGCAGGTAAATTGTGCATCTAAACAAGCAATTGCCAATGGGATCCCAGGTAATCCAGGCCCAGTGCCCACATCGATATAATTTTTAGCTTCAATAAATGGCACAACCGCCAGTGAATCGAGAATATGCTTGTTCAGCATGTCCTTTGGATCGCGCACAGATGTTAAGTTATAGGTCTTGTTCCATTTAGCCATTAACTCAACGTACGCCACCAGCTGGTTCATTTGCGTTTCGCTAAGTTCAAGTCCTAACTGCGCGACACCCAAAGTTAATTGTCCATGTAAATCCATCGCCACTTAAGCACTCGCGCGCTGTTGCTTGCGCAACGCGCCTTGTTTCTTCAAATAAACCAACAACAACGAAATAGCAGCTGGTGTAATACCAGAAATACGCGACGCTTTGCCAATGGTTTCTGGGCGTGCATCAGATAGCTTGGCCACGACTTCGTTGCTTAAGCCAGACACAGATACAAAATCAAAATCAGCCGGAATTAACGTATTTTCATGACGTTGGGCTTTCTCAATTTCTTCTTGTTGACGTGAAATGTAGCCCGCATACTTGATCTGAATTTCGACTTGTTCTGCTGCTTGATCATGGTCAAGGGCAGGGCCTAAGGATCCAATAGCCATTAACTTTTGATAGGTCATCTCTGGACGACGGATCATCTCTTCCAACGAATGTTCACGTGAAACCGGATTCTTAGTTAACTGATTGAGTTCATTTACTGCAACATGATCTGGGTGAACCCACTGACCGCGCAAACGCTGTAACTCTTGTTCAATCAATTCTTGCTTGTGATTAAACGCCTGCCAGCGTGCATCATCTACCAAGCCAACTTCACGGCCTAGCGCGGTCAAACGAATATCGGCATTATCTTCACGCAATAACAAACGATATTCAGCGCGGCTAGTAAACATGCGATAGGGCTCTTTGGTGCCCATAGTCGCTAAATCGTCTATTAGTACACCCATGTAAGCCTGATCGCGACGTAAGATCAGCGGATCTTTTTGTTGCACTTGCAATGCCGCGTTAGCGCCGGCAATCAACCCTTGTGCACCAGCCTCTTCATAACCAGTTGTACCATTGATTTGACCGGCGAAGAACAGACCTTGGATAAACTTAGTTTCAAGTGTTTGTTTAAGGTCCCGTGGGTCAAAGAAATCGTACTCAATCGCATAGCCAGGCCGAATAATATGTGCGTTTTCAAAACCATTGATCGAACGCACTAGCTGCATTTGAACGTCAAAAGGCAAACTGGTAGATATGCCGTTTGGATAGACTTCAATGCTGTTTAGCCCTTCCGGCTCAACAAAGATCTGATGCGAATTTTTATCAGCAAAGCGCATGATCTTGTCTTCGATAGACGGGCAGTAGCGTGGCCCGATACCTTCGATGACACCGGTGTACATTGGCGACCGATCTAAACCACCACGGATAATGTCATGGGTTTGCTCATTAGTATGGGTAATATAGCAAGGGATCTGACGCGGGTGATCTGCAGCACTACCCATGAATGAAAATACCGGCAACGGGGTATCACCCGGCTGTTCTTGCATCTTAGAAAAATCAAGTGTACGCGCATCTAAGCGCGCTGGCGTGCCGGTTTTTAAACGATCAACACGGAAAGGTAATGCGCGCAATCGCTGTGCTAATGCATTGGCGGGCGGATCGCCAGCACGTCCACCTTGGAAGTTTTCTAAACCGATGTGAATCGTTCCACCCAAGAAAGTGCCTACAGTAAGCACCACTGTTGGCGCTTGAAACTTCAGTCCCATTTGAGTGATCACACCGCAAACGCGATCATTTTCAACGATCAGATCGTCTACAGACTGTTGGAAAATAGTTAGGTTCTCAGCGTGCTCTAACATGTTCCGCATTGCCGTTCGGTATAAACTGCGATCGGCTTGAGCACGCGTAGCCCTTACCGCCGGGCCTTTGCTGCTATTTAGTGTCCTAAATTGAATACCTGCACGATCTGCCGCGATAGCCATGGCACCGCCTAGAGCATCAATTTCTTTAACGAGGTGACCTTTACCGATCCCACCGATCGCCGGGTTACAAGACATTTGACCCAAGGTCTCAATGTTATGGGTGATCAATAAGGTGTTTACACCCATTCTAGCCGCAGCTAAAGCAGCTTCTGATCCGGCATGTCCGCCACCGACAACAATGACGTCAAATGATTGTTGATAAAACACGTCTAAAACCCTCAAACCTTGATAACACAGCATTTTAGGCCACTAAAAATGCGGCCGCGTATTCTATCCGATCATTGTACTGAAAAAAATGTTTATTGGTTAAAAACTAAACATTATTGGAAAAAAAGTCTGTTTTTATAAATTCACTGATCAAGTGTAAGATCGAATTGATCGCTTTGCTTTATAAATATGATCTTTCTTTATATAAGATTATTTTTATTATTATTAGGATCGCTGAATTCTGTGTAAAAGCCTATTTATTCGATATAAAACAATTATTTAAGAATAGTGTTAAGGTGTGATCTATACGATCGTTAGTCAATATAAGCTGTTAATAACTAGCTTTTTTATCCACAGTTCAATATTTGATTAATTATGTAAACAGGAATATATAGGTTAATTCACAGAGTTTTTCTTATCTTATCCACATCTGTGATTCAACTGTATACTTATTGTGTATAAGTTGGGGAGTAACCCTGAATAGATCGTCGAGTTGATTTTTGGATC
This sequence comes from Alteromonas sp., assembly GCA_964230255.1. GTDB lineage: Bacteria > Pseudomonadota > Gammaproteobacteria > Enterobacterales > Alteromonadaceae > Alteromonas_E. The sequence goes on along the minus strand of CAXRGW010000123.1, from coordinate 17,549 downwards.
CCTCTAGATACGAGGGATCCAGATAGTCATTTTAGTCTTTTAATACTTTTACACTACCGCCGCTTGTGTGTAATGTTAATTCTGGACCGCCGCCGTTAATAGCGCCGCGTATTGAACGCTTTTTGGTTCTACCGTCAACCTCAAATTCTGAACGAACTGATCCACCTGAGGTAGCGGCGTCCAGTTCAATAGCTATATCTTCCGGGAGGATCGCGGTGATGGAACCCCCCGATGTAGAGAGCTTTGCATCTTCTGAAATCTGTTTTTTGAACTCTACTTTGATGCTACCACCGGAAGTGTTGGTGTCAATCTCACCGTAAACGCTATCGACGCGGATTGAACCGCCTGACGTATGGACATCAACGTTCCCTACAATATCGCCCAGGGCAATAGAGCCTCCTGACGTTTGTGCATCAATATTGCCTTGAAGATCTTCGATTTTGATTGAGCCACCCGCTGTATTTAAATCTAAATCGTAGTTTTCTGGAACAGTGATATAAAACTTGGCGCGTATTTGCTTACCATTCCAGCCCCATTCACCGTCCTCCTTATCACCATACACACTAACGCCATCGTTAGTACGTTCAAAGCGCACAGAAAACTCATCTGCATCTGGTCCGTCAACTTCTACTTCAATTTCGACAGTATTCCGGTCATTTGTTTCGATGTTTAAGCTACCAACATCGGTTTTTAAATAGAGAGTTTCACCTGCTTTTACATCATAGGTTTGGGTGAAAACATCGGCGTGTGCAATTAAGCTAATACTCGTAGCTACGGCGATAGCAGCGGCCCCTGTTGTCATTTTGGTGATCGTTGTCATGTTTGTTCCTTTGTCTTAATGGACTGGCATTAATGGATTTATGGCTTAGTCGCAGAGAATTAGACAAAGGTTTAAATGTAACCAAATTAAATTTGATTAGGTCGATATGAAGGCGTTCGTTGTTCTTCTGGAATCGCTGGTGTGATTGACTTGCGGCGGCTAGGACCACTGAATTTTACTTTGTAAGTATCGTATTCTTTGAGCGATTCGAAACAGTAATTACCTAAAGCAGTCTCTAGTTCGTTGAGATTGTGATTGGTGATCATAATACAATTTTTATGGTCAACTAAACGCTGTCGCAATAAGTTACCCAACCAACTTTGGGCATTCTTTTTCAGCATAGTTTCATTTACGCACACTTCATCGAGGATAAGTAAATCTACACTTAATAGCTCTTTTTGAATATCTCTAAATTGTTGTGCGATGTTATCTGTAGATGAATAATCATAAGAGAAAAACCGCATTTCTAGTAAAGTCGATAGTTGTCGATACAGCACGGTAGTTTCAAATTGCGCAATCAATTCATGTGCAATCGCACCTGCTATATGTGATTTCCCGCGGCCGTAATCACCATAAAAAATCATCATATGCGAGCTATTGTTACGCCAATTAGGATCAGCATGTGCGGCAATAAATGATTGTGCAATGTTGACCGCTTCAATGACGTCTTGGCTATCTTGTTGCAGATTTTCAAAAGTCCAGCCTGGATTGAGGTCGGAACGGCCGTGCAATTGTTCAATGCGTTGCTGCTTCGAGTGTTGCTGGAGCTTTTGAACTTCAGCATTGGCTTGTTGTTCGTATTCTCGTTTGATCGAGTCAAAATCAACAGTTTTTTGATCGGTAGGTGGCACAGGGTTTCTACCGAGTACTTCTGCGAGTCTATTGAGTTTATCGTTAAGTGAATCCACGCGTGGCCTTCCTCGTTCAAACAGAGCAGTAGATTACTGCTTTGATCGATATTTTTCTACTAACTTACGCGCATTGTCATCGATTTCGACACCTGATTGTGGCGTAGTTAGCTGAGAGCCGATCTGATGTTTGTTCGTTGGCATTTTCGCTAATCGCTGTTGTTTCAGATAACTGACAAATTTCTGTGTCCATTGAAAATGACTGAGCTTTGTATCGGGTCGTCCTAACCAATACGCAACAAAATCGCCGGTTTCTTGTGGTGTGAATGCTTTGTCGATCAATCCTACTAACTGAGCGAGTTCAAAAAAGAGTTTCTCATCGGGTTGCCAGTCGATATTCATTGCAGTTTTTGTTTGATGAAGACGCTCAACACTGTCCTGCTTAACAACCGTAAGCGGCAAAATTACGCGCTTTTTATTTAGACTACGATTGATATCGCAATCAACCGGTATTTCAATAAGACCAACGTTAACTAATTCTTTTAGCAGCGTATTTATTTGACGTCCCAAGGTAAAGAGTTGTTCATTACCATTGAGTAGTTGCATGAATTGTTTGTATGCAAGCTCATCTGATGCACCCGTTTGCAGATTAGCATTAGGCCTAAGTCCCAGCATATACAAAACCCTTGCTGGGTTGCTTAAAGTTTGGCTGAGCGCGTCTAATTCTGCATTATTCATGATGATTGATAGCTAGGCTGAAGTGAAAAGCTGAATGTTATTGTCCAACCATTCCACGGCGTATTCTTCGGGGATAGGATGTTGCAGTACATCGACTTCTAGTGGTTCGGCTAACGCTTTTGCTTGCGCATTTTGCATTAATTTGTGCATCTGCGCCCCTCCATAACAAAACGTATCGTAGCTACTGTCACCTAAGCTAAGTACCCAAAAAGGTAAGTTTTTTAGTGTCTTATCCGCTAAGTCATCGGCGAACGGTTGGATGTTATCAGGTAAGTCGCCAGCGCCGTGTGTCGATGTACAAATTAGCCATATACCCTGCTGAGGGATCGCATTGAAATTTGGTTCTAGGTGGATTTCAGTGCTCAAGTTTGCTGCTTGGAGTCGTTCGGCTACTGCGTCAGCAACGTATTCACTAGCACCTAATACTGAACCCACAATAATATGAACGGTATGCATTGGCTTATTTCCCTATACAGAAAGACGAAAATATTCGGCCGAGGAGATCATCTGACGTAAATTCACCCGTTATCTCGTTGAGGTGTTGCTGAGTAATTCTGAGCTCTTCAGCGAGAATTTCACCTGCGGCATGTTCGAGTAATTGTTGCTGCCCACTTAAAATGTGTTCAGCTGCATTATTAAGTGCATCCAGATGGCGGCGACGGGCGATAAATTGCCCATCTGATTGACTAGCATAACCCATGGATTCTTTCAGATGCTCAACCAAAGGGGATAACCCCAATTGTTGACTTGCGGCTATCTTAAATACCAAAAATTGCCCGTAGGAGCTGTCTATTTGTTCTGGTGCTTGCGCTTCTCGGCTTAAATCGATTTTGTTACGCACGACGGTCACAGGTATGCCTTCTGGCAGTTGCTGCATAAATTCGGGCCATAAAAGATGTGGGTCCTTTTCCGCAGTTGTACTGCTGTCGACCACGACTAATACATGGTCAGCTTGCTTTATTTCTTCCCATGCGCGCTGAATTCCAATTTGTTCTACTTTGTCAGTACTCTCGCGCAAACCGGCGGTATCTATAATGTGCAATGGCATCCCATCTAAGTGGATATGCTCTTTTAGTACATCACGTGTGGTACCGGCAATGTCTGTAACAATGGCTGCATCCCGACCGGCAAGGGCATTAAGTAAACTGGATTTACCGGCGTTGGGTTTACCGGCGATAACGACCTGCATGCCCTCGCGCAATAGTGACCCTTGCTGGGCGCGTTGCTGAACATTTGTCAGTTGATCAATGATTGCATTGAGGTCATTTTCGACTTTGCCGTCACTAAGAAAATCGATTTCCTCCTCGGGAAAATCAATTGCAGCTTCAACATACATGCGTAAATGAATGACTTGCTCTACTAATGCGTGTATTTGGGTTGAAAATTCACCCTGTAAACTACGCATAGCGCTTTTTGCCGCTTGCTGAGAACTGGCATCAATAAGATCGGCAATTGCCTCAGCTTGGGCTAAATCCATTTTGTCATTCAAAAAAGCGCGCTCACTGAACTCGCCTGGACGTGCTATTCTAACATTATCGTGCTTGAGTATCTCAGCTAACAACATGTCGATAACCACTTGGCCACCATGACCTTGTAGTTCTAATACATCTTCGCCGGTGAACGAATTTGGTCCTTGAAAGAAAAGGCCTATACCTTGGTCGATAGCTTCGCCGGATTGACTAAAAAATGGCAGGTACGCGGCTATACGTGGAGTAGGGCACTGCTTCAGTATTTGCTCAGCAATGGATTTTGCATCGGGGCCTGAGATCCTAACAATGCCAACGCTGCCCTTACCAGCGGCAGTTGCTTGAGCAACGATGGTATCAGATGCTTGAAAACTCATAGTGAAAAGGCCTAAACGGCTTAGTCACGAAAGTTATTGAATTGAAATGGTTGGCCAAGATCTGCGCCTTTAACCAACTGAATCGCTTGTTGTAAATCATCGCGCTTTTTACCATTGACGCGTACTTGATCGCCTTGAATAGAGGCTTGAACTTTTACCTTGGCGTCTTTAATCAACTTAACAATTTTCTTTGCGGTAGGCTGATCAATACCCTGTTTAAAGCCAATAAGTTGGCGAAAGTTTTTACCGCGATGTTCAATGCTTTTAGCATCAATACAAGCAGTATCAACACCGCGTTTAGCACAAGCGTTACGCAACATAGAATCCATTTGCTGAAGCTGAAATTCAGCTTCAGCATTCATGATTACACCGTCATCGGTGGCTTCAAAACTGGCTTCAACGCCGCGAAAGTCAAAACGTGTTGTCAATTCACGATTGGCATTGTCGATGGCGTTTTTAACATCGACCATTTCTATTTCTGACACAATATCGAATGAAGGCATAGTGTTCTCCTTGTTCCTCTCGCGTTAGTGGGTTTGAATGCCACGTTTCTCCATCGAGCGATAAATCAGTTTCGCTTGAATGATGGTAATCACGTTTGAGATTAACCAGTACAGTACGAGACCTGCAGGGAACCAAATAAAGAAAATACTCATGGCAACTGGCATCCACTGCATGATTTTTTGCTGCATTGGATCCTGCACCGTTGTCGGATTTAACTTCTGCAACAAGTACATACTTGCACCAGTTAGGATTGGCAATACCAAGTATGGGTCCATTACAGATAAATCAGTGATCCAGAGGGCAAAATCTGCGTGACGCAATTCGACACTTTCAAGTAGTACCCAGTACAAAGCTAAGAATATTGGCATTTGTAGTAACAGTGGGAAACAGCCACCCATCGGATTTACTTTTTCTTTTTTGTAAAGCTCCATCATGGCTTGTGACATCTTTTGACGGTCGTCGCCATAGCGGTCTTTAAGCTGTTGCATTTTCGGTGATAGCACCCGCAACTTTGCGAATGATTCATACTGTTTCTTGGTTAGCCAGTACATCGCACCTTTAACGATAATAGTGATCAATATAATTGCTACGCCCCAGTTGCCCGTTTTACTAAATAACCATTGTAGAAGGTCAAACAACGGCTGTGAGATCCAGAATAGCGGACCGTAGTCAACGGTAAGATCGAGATGTTCAGCCAGATTAGCAAGGGTTTCTTGGTCTTTTGGACCAATATATAGGGTACTGGAGATTGTTTCTTGAGCACCTGAGGCTACAACTACTGCTGGAGTCGTATAGCCAATAATTGCAAATTCGTTGCTAAGGAAGTTTGAGTAAATGGTAGTGTTCTGATCTTGAGGTGGTACCCAGGCTGACACGAAATAGTGTTCTAGCATACCTACCCAACCGCCTATAGTCGCAATACGTAACGATTCATCTTCGAAATCGTTAAACTTAAATTTTTCGTAGCTTTCATCTTTTGTAGAATATGCAGCACCGCGGTACGTCGGCATGAACATGCTGCCTGACTCAGGTAAAACAGTCGTTTGTTTTAATTGTGCATATTGTTGAACACGGGCGTTTTCAGACGTACCGTTTTGAACCGAGTAACTTACATCAACAACATGAGAGTTACGCGTAAACAAATAGGTTTTTGTGATTATCAACCCTTCGCTATTAGACCAGTTTAATGGCACGCTCAAGGTATCTTCAGTAAGCGTAAATTGATTAGCGGTTACAGAATAAATAGGGCGACCGTTAGGATTTGAATCTGGACCATTTGGACCAATTAAGCCGCTTTGCGCAACATACAATCCAGGGTTTGTACCTTTCAAAAGGTGAAAAGATTCTTCTGAACCTTGCTCAATTGGATGGAGCTTTAAGTCGGCAACGACTACATCGCCACCTAGCAAATCAATAGTAACTGAAAGGGTATCTGTATCTACGCTAACAAAGCGCTCGTTGTTAGTTGTATCACCTAGTGTAGGAGTTGTGCCAGGCACATCTTGCAAGCTTTGCTGAGTAATGTCCTCTGGTACAGCCGATTGCGCGCTTGGTGCGGGTGTTGCACTTGGTACGCCACTAGCTGCTGCTGGTAACTCACTGGTTGATTCAACTTGCTGGATTGGCTGGGGACCATAATCTTTCTGCCATTCTGTCCATAGTAAAAAGCTAACTAAAACTAAGCCAATGAGCAGAAAACTGCGTTGCGATTCCATAGTATTCTCTTAATGGTGTTTGATCTTATTGGGTCTTGGTGGAACAGGGTCTTCACCGCCAGGATGTAACGGTTGGCATTTTAATACGCGTTTAATTGATAACCAACTACCAATTACTAGCCCATGTTCATTTAATGCTTGCACAGCGTATTGCGAACAAGTCGGTGTGAAACGACAAGTTGGTCCAATCAGGGGTGATAGTACTTTTTGATAAATTCTAATCAGTAGAATCGGAACAAAAACTATTACTGCGCGCAACGTTTCGCGAGCTTTTTCCATAATTTTTCCAGCAACAAAAATAACTCTTGGTTAGACATCTGTTCAGCATTTGATTTACCGAGCACGACTATATCAACATTTGGTAAGCGGTGCTGGTTTAATCTGAAACTTTCACGAATTGCGCGTTTAACACGATTTCTATCGTGTGCTTTACGGATCCGCTTCTTAGCTATAGTGATGCCAATTCGAGGATTATCAATGGTGTTTTTACGTGCAAGGAGTGTGAAGGCAGAACTGCCAGTAGGTATTGCGTCTTGAAAGACGTAAGTAAAGTGGGAGGGAGTTAACAAGCGCAACTCCCGAGTAAATCTGCACTTGCCCACTTTAAGCAAGGTTTAGCTTATGCTGAAAGACGAGCGCGACCTTTTGCACGGCGGGCAGCAAGCACTTTACGACCATTTTTTGTCGCCATGCGAGCGCGGAAACCGTGTGAACGCTTACGCTTCAGATTGCTCGGTTGAAAAGTTCTTTTCATCGCCTGAATCTCATCATTTAAAAGTTAACAAAATACTTTGAAAACAGGTCTCATAATCAACTCAATAAAGGTTAATAATTAGACCTCTCCTCAAAAGGACGCTGAATTTTAGAGATCGGCGGGCGTAATGTCAAATAAAATCAACGCGTTCACGCAGTTTTTTTAGGTTTAATTTAAATCTGAATAGTAAAATCAAACTGAATGAAGGGTGTACATGTTGATTCTTTTTTAACTATCCTGTGAATAAAACAATATTATATTAATATTTATCCACAGGAAGCGGTGTATTCCTAACAAATTGGCATTAATTTTGATTAAATTAAATCTAATTTATGATGTTAAAAGAAAACCTAATTTGCTTAGGTATTTGTAGATATGGTCGCAGATATCAATTAAAAACATATAAAAAACAATAGTATATATAAATATAAAGAAAAGATCGCGAAATTGATCGATTTGTGATTTTACATAGATTCAGGAATGCGAGATAATTCACAGACTAACTCGAATATTTCGCAAGAATTCGTTCATTTCGGCATTTTTCACAACGCTTAGCTCTGTGCGGTCTTTTGCGTCTGCGCAATATTCAAAAGTGGTTTCTACTGCTTAACATAAAGAAAAATAAGGTTTTTTGATGGCTGATGTTTGGGCGCAATGTCTTGATAGGTTAAAAGAAGATTTACCTGTTCAAGAATTCAGTATGTGGATAAGACCCCTCCAACACGAACTAAGGGAAAATACGATAACGCTTTATGCGAAGAATCATTTTATTTTGGATTGGGTCCGTGATAAGTATCGCAATGCAATTTCGTCGGTACTACTTGAATTGTTTGAAAACGATGCGCCAACGCTTAACTTGGAAGTACTTTCAAATCGCAGGAAAAACCTCACCGTTGAAACTCAAAATTCAAATGATTTAAACTATGCACAAGTGAGGAAGCAGGCAACAACGGTTCCTGACGTAAAAATTCCAGTGCAACCTAAAATCGTTGAAACTGCAAATCAAGTAACACCAATTCCCGCCGGTGTAGCTCATAAGAACAATTTAAATCCTACTTACAAGTTCGAAAGCTTCGTAGAAGGTAAAAGTAACCAGTTAGCACGAGCCGCCGCTTCTCAGGTATCGGATAATCCGGGTAAAGCTTATAATCCCTTATTCATCTATGGTGGCACTGGCCTAGGTAAGACTCACTTATTGCATGCGGTGGGGCACGGGATAATTGCATCAAAGCCCGATGCAAAGATTGTTTACATGCACTCCGAACGATTTGTTCAAGACATGGTTAAAGCACTACAAAACAACGCGATTGAGGATTTTAAACGTTTCTATCGGTCAGTCGATGCATTGTTGATTGATGATATCCAGTTTTTTGCAAACAAAGACCGTTCACAAGAAGAGTTTTTTCATACATTTAACGCGCTGCTAGAGGGTAATCAGCAAATCATTCTCACTTCCGATAGATACCCGAAAGAAATTGAAGGTGTTGAAGACCGTCTTAAGTCACGATTCGGTTGGGGTTTAACGATAGCGATTGAACCACCTGAACTCGAAACACGCGTAGCTATTTTGATGAAGAAAGCTAGCGAGAATCATATTGCCTTACCTAACGAAGTTGCTTTTTTCATTGCTAAACGACTTCGTTCGAATGTACGAGAATTAGAAGGTGCACTGAATAGGGTAATTGCGAATGCAAATTTCACGGGTCGATTAATTACTATAGAGTTTGTAAAAGATGCACTACGCGACCTGTTATCGCTGCAAGATAAACTAGTCACTATTGAAAATATTCAGAAAACAGTTGCTGATTATTACAAAGTTAAACTGTCAGACATTTTGTCTAAACGCCGGAGTAGAAGTATCGCTCGCCCACGCCAGTTAGCGATGGCATTATCGAAAGAACTTACAAATAGGAGTCTTCCAGAAATAGGAAATGCCTTCGGTGGAAGAGATCATACAACAGTTCTGCACGCTTGTAGAAAAATAGAGCAGCTAAGAGAAGAAAGTCATGATATAAAAGAAGACTATAAGAACCTGATTCGAACCTTGTCTTCTTAACGCTATCAATAGAGAAAAACGATAAATGAAATTCACAATTAGCCGCGAAAATTTTCTTCAGCCATTACAACTAGTCGTTGGTGCCGTCGAACGTCGGCATACTCTTCCGATTTTATCTAATGTGTTGATTAAAGTTAGTGAAGACGCACTTTGGTTAACCGGTACGGATTTAGAGGTAGAGTTAATTTCCAGTGTTGCGTTAGAAGGTGATTTCAGCGAAGGCGAAACTACCGTTCCCGCTAAGAAATTATTAGATATTATCCGCGGTTTAAATGAGGGTAGCGACGTAGTTTTTCAAATGGATGGCAGTAAAGCAATCGTTCGAAGTGGTCGCGGGCGTTATTCATTGTCAACACTATCGGCAAATGATTACCCAAATCTAGAAGACTGGGACGGCGAAGTAGAATTTGAAGTTACTCGTAGTGACTTAAAGCAACTTATTGATAGCACTTCATTTTCGATGGCGCAGCAAGACGTACGCTATTATTTAAACGGTATGTCTCTGGAAACAGAAGGTAATACAGTGCGCACTGTTGCCACGGACGGACATCGTCTAGCCCTTTGCAAACTTGAATTTGAAGGGTTAAATCTTCCTTCTAGACAAGTGATTATCCCGCGCAAAGGCGTGTTAGAAATTACACGACTAATTGAGGATGACGACAAAGGACTAAAAATTCAAATTGGTTCCAATCATATTCGTATATTCTCTACTGACTTTATTTTTACTAGTAAATTAGTCGACGGTCGTTTTCCTGATTACCGTAGAGTTGTTCCTAAAGAATGTGATAAGGTTGTTAAGTCCAATAAGGAACTGTTAAAACAAACCTTTTCACGTGCAGCAATCTTGTCTAACGAGAAGTTCAAAGGTGTACGATTAAATTTAGCTAGTGGTGAGTTGAAGATAACCGCTAATAATCCGGAGCAAGAAGAAGCGGAAGAGGTTGTAGATGTTGACTACAATGGCGAAGACTTAGAAATTGGCTTTAATGTAGCTTATCTAATAGATGTATTGAACGCGGCAAAGTCTGACGAAGTACATATATCTTTGTCAGATAGTAATTCAAGTGCGTTAATCGAATCTGAAGGTAACAGCGCAGCCCAATATGTAATCATGCCGATGAGGCTTTAATTCAGCTTATGAAGCTGAGCCAGCTGCAAATTACAAATTTCAGAAATTTAAATTCCGTTACTATAAGTCCCTCACCAGAACTTAATCTGATTTTCGGGGCAAATGGTAGCGGTAAATCATCCCTTCTAGAAGCACTTCATTTTATTGGGTTTGGACGTTCTTTTCGGACGAATAAACCCAACAATGCGATTGCGCACGAGCATTCATCTTTCACTATTTTTGCGAAGTGTGTCCAGGAAGATGATCATCCCTTGACGGTGGGCCTTCAACGTTCAGGTGATGATCAGTTTGTATGTAGTATCAATGGTGAGCGTTCAAACAGGGTTTCTGATATGGCTGCTTTAGTTCCAGTACAAATATTCACACCGCAGAGTATTGAGCTTTTAATTGGCTCTCCAGGGGCTAGGCGTAGATTCTTGGATTGGGGATTGTTTCACGTGGAACATTCATTCTCCGCGCTATCTCGTAGTTATCAAAAGGTCCTTAGGCAACGCAATGCTTTGCTTAAATCGATACAAATAGCGAAGGGGTCTACGAGTTCAGAAATCGCTTCTCAGCTCGATTATTGGACGAATCAATTGTCTGTATTAGGTATCACCATAGACGCACACAGAAAGTCGTACTGGGAATCCTTTGAGCCCCTATTCAAAGCGATATCAAAGCAATTTTTACCTGAGTTTTCGTTCGATTTGTCGTATTATAGTGGTTGGGATTCAAGTGTTTCTTTAGCAGACTATTTGCTGCAGCGTAAAGATTCAGAGCGTCGCTATGGCTATACCAGTTATGGTCCTCATAAAGCAGATTTTAAAATCAAAATAGGTGGCATCGCCGCTGTTGAAATTTTGTCTAGAGGTCAGCTTAGAATGTTAGTTGCTGCACTTCAGCTTGCGCAGACTAAACATTTGTTTAAAGAGAAGAGCCAATCAGGTCTTTTCTTGTTAGACGACATCGGTGCTGAATTGGATGAAGATAAGCGCAAGCTATTTATTTATGAACTAATAGATACTGCTTCGCAGGTATTCGTTACAGCGATAGAAAAGCAGCAATTGTTTGAACCAACACACATAACAAATAGAAAAGTGTTCCACGTGGAACATGGCCGCGTGACAGAGGAGCAATAGATGTCAGAAGAGAACAGTTACGATTCTTCCAGTATTAAGGTTCTAAAAGGATTAGACGCAGTAAGAAAAAGACCTGGAATGTATATCGGTGATACTGATGATGGCACAGGTTTACACCACATGGTGTTTGAGGTCGTCGATAACTCTATCGACGAGGCTTTAGCTGGACACTGTAGTGAAATCACAATTCACATTCACACTGATGGTTCAGTATCGGTAGCCGATGATGGCCGTGGAATACCAACTGCTATGCACCCTGAAGAGGGGGTTTCAGCTGCTGAAGTTATCATGACCGTTCTGAATGCTGGTGGTAAGTTTGACGATAACTCATATAAAGTTTCTGGTGGACTGCACGGAGTGGGTGTTTCCGTAGTAAATGCCTTATCTAGTAAATTAAAATTACGGATCCGTCGCGAAGGCAAAACGCATGAGCAAGAGTATCATCATGGTGTACCGCAAGCTCCTCTAGAGATTGTTGGCGATACTGATAAAACAGGCACCATGGTACGCTTCTGGCCGAGTCACGATACCTTCACGCAAACTGAGTTTCATTATGACATTTTAGCTAAGCGTCTACGTGAATTATCATTTCTGAATTCTGGTATCTCTATCCGTCTTAAAGATGAAAGAGATGGTAAAGAAGACCACTTTATGTATGAAGGTGGTATTCAGGCCTTTATTGAATATCTCAATCAGAACAAAACACCAGTGCACCAAAAGGTGTTCCATTTCACTACTGAACGGGAAGACGGCACTGCAGTAGAAGTTTCAATGCAATGGAACGATGGTTTCCAAGAAAATGTATTTTGTTTTACCAACAATATTCCTCAACGTGATGGCGGCACACACTTAGCCGGTTTCAGAGCGGCGCTGACACGTACATTAAACAACTTCATGGAAAAAGAAGGGCTGAACAAGAAAGCTAAAACCAGTGCTTCTGGTGATGATGCGCGTGAAGGTTTGACCGCTGTTGTATCCGTTAAAGTTCCTGATCCAAAATTCTCTTCACAGACCAAAGATAAGCTTGTTTCGTCTGAGGTGAAATCGGCTGTTGAAACGACAATGGGCGAAAAATTTGCAGAGTTTCTATTAGAGAACCCTGCAGAAAGTAAGATTATTGCTAACAAGATTATTGATGCTGCGCGAGCCCGAGAGGCAGCTCGGAAAGCGCGTGAAATGACTCGTCGTAAAGGTGCTTTAGATTTAGCGGGTTTGCCGGGTAAGTTAGCTGATTGCCAGGAAAAAGACCCGGCATTTAGTGAGCTATATATAGTGGAGGGTGATTCTGCGGGAGGGTCTGCTAAACAGGGCCGTAATCGTAAGAATCAAGCAATACTGCCACTTAAAGGTAAAATACTAAACGTAGAAAAAGCACGCTTTGACAAAATGCTGTCGTCGCAAGAAGTTGCGACTCTGATAACTGCATTGGGTTGTGGCATTGGTAGAGATGAGTACGATCCAGAGAAGCTACGTTACCACAGTATCATTATTATGACCGATGCAGATGTTGATGGCTCGCATATACGTACATTGTTGTTAACCTTCTTCTATCGTCAAATGCCTGAAATTATTGAACGTGGTTATGTGTATATCGCTCAGCCACCGCTATATAAGATCAAGAAAGGTAAACAAGAGCAGTACCTAAAAGACGATGATGCATTGAATCAACATCTAACTACTATTGCTGTTGAAGGTTCATCTTTGTACACAAGTGCAAATGCTCCTGCCATTAGCGGTGTTGGTCTTGAGAATCTTGTAAAGCTTTATCAGTCGACTGAGAAAATGATTGCTCGAATGCATAGAGTTATGCCTACTTCTTTGCTAGAAAGCATGATTTATGTTGATGCAATCGATAAGAGTAGTTTAAAAGACAAAGCAGCGCTTGAAGGATTTGCTAAAGCCCTAATCGCAAATCTTGATGCCAATGATGAAGGTGCAACCTTTACCCATGAAATCCGTGACGATATCGAGCACTCGAGTAATCAACTTGTGATCATCATGCGTATGCACGGTATCGATTACGAATACGTTATAGACGTTGATTTTGTAGAAAGTGCTGAATACGCCAAGTTAGTTGAGCTTAACAAGGCAATTAACGGCATCATGGAAGAGAGCGCATACGTCCAAAGAGGCGAACGTAAACAGGCTGTTAGTAATTTTGTAGAGGCTTTAGATTGGTTAATGGCCGAAGCGAAACATCGTCAATATATCCAACGATACAAAGGTTTGGGTGAGATGAACCCAGAGCAGCTTTGGGAAACTACAATGGATCCAGAAAGTAGAAGGATGTTGCAAGTAACCATTGAAGACGCTATTGGCGCAGACCAATTATTCACTACCTTAATGGGTGATCAAGTTGAGCCGCGTCGTGCTTTCATTGAAGAGAATGCGTTAAATGTGGAAAACTTAGACGTTTAAAAATACTATTCTGATTGAATTAGTTAATAAAAAGCCGAAGTAAATACTTCGGCTTTTTTAATTAAAATACTCTTTGTTAATCGTTTTTATTTATTAATTAATTATAGGATTGAGTTTCGGTTGTTTAGGATTACAAACGAACAATCTTAATTACTAAACGAGAGTCATCGTTATCACTGGTTTCAATCCAAATCGCAAAACGACCCGTTTGATTAGGTGTGAATTGGACATTCTGAGAGTCACCACCACAATAGAGCTCGTACTCTTGATCTAATTCTAAATGAAGGACCGCATCCTGATAGCCGCATTTAGTATGCGGCGTCCAATACTGATCCGCTAAATGAAAATCGTAAGGCTGTCCATCGGCTATAAGTTCTAATTCAGTCACGTACCGTGTACTGGTGACTTCGACAAACTTGTGCTCCGGTACTATCTCAAACCAATTGAAATTACCCACGGCATACAACTCAGATAGATTTAGTTCTGGTTTTTCTGGCGCGATGAAGTCATCTAGTATCGACGTGCTAGCACATCCCGATAAGAACAAAGCTAAGCTAGCACAAGCCAACTTTTTTAAACTACTCATTCAATTAACCTTTAGCTACAACTAGCTTACTAATATCAGCTACGCTTTCTAACATCCAGCGTAATTCGTTGAGTAGCCCTAAACGATTGTTACGTGTTGTCTCTTCTTCCGCCATAACCATGACATTATCGAAGAATGCATCTACGTCGTCACGTAAACCTGCAATAACCGACAGCAGATTTGAGTAGTCACGTTGTTGATGTAATTTATGGAGGCGGCCTTTAATGTTCTGCATGGCCGCATAGAGCGCTGTTTCTTCGCTTTGTTCAAGGAACTCTGAGTCACAACGCAATGCTGTGTCAACATTGTTCTTCTTAAGTATATTCGCGATCCGCTTATGTGCCGCCGCTAACGATTCAGCCGCAACGTTACCTTTGAACTCGCTAACAGCATTTACACGGGCGTCATAATCTGTTGGCCGAGTAGGGCGTTTAGCAGCAACGGCTTGGATAACGTCAGGGCTTATTCTACGATCTTGATACATTGCAGCAAAACGGCCTAACATAAAGTCAATTACTTGCGCCTGGCAGTCATCGTTTGTTAACTTGTCGCCTAATTCAGCATGAGCTAGCGCTACTAGCTCTTCTAAGTCGAGGCTTAAGCCATTATCAATTATGGTACGCAGAACACCAATCGCAGCGCGTCTGAGCGCAAATGGATCTTTATCGCCTTTTGGCAACTGGCCAATACCAAATATGCCAACCAATGTATCGAGTTTGTCTGCTAACGCGACACTAACACTGATTGGATTTGTGGCAATGTTATCGCCAGCGAAACGAGGTAAATACTGCTCGAACAATGCATTGGCGACTTCAGGTTGCTCACCATCATGGTTGGCGTAATGCATTCCCATGACACCTTGCACATCTGGAAACTCCATAACCATATTAGTCATCAAGTCTGTCTTAGAAAGTAGTCCTGCGCGCGCTGCGTGTTGCGTATTGGCTTCTAGTAACCCAGCAACTTTCTCAGCAACATTGGCTATGCGGTGAGACTTGTCAGCTAATGTACCTAGCTGCTTTTGGAATACGACTGTAGCCAGTGATTCTAAACGCGATTCTAGCGTAGACTTTTTATCTGTCTCGAAGAAGAATTGTGCATCAGCTAAGCGCGGACGAATCACACGCTCATTACCCTCAATAACTTGAGTAGGATCGCTACTTTCAATATTTGCTACAAACAAAAAGGTTGAAGCCAAGGCACCAGAATCATCAAGTAGAGGCACATACTTTTGATCATCTTTCATGGTGTAGATTAACGCTTCCTTGGGAACCGCCAAAAAGCTCTCATCAAATGTAGCCTGCATCACAACTGGCCACTCTACCAAGGATGCAATTTCATCAAGAAGATCATCGTTATAATCTGCGGTTAAATTAAGCTCTCGTGCTACGCGATCTAACTCGTTTTTGACTTTATCGCGACGCTGACCGAAGTCTGCTAATACATATTCATTTTCTAACGCTGATACATACTCTTCGGCGTGCGCTATCTCTACTTTGCCATTGCCGTGGAAACGATGGCCTTGTAGTACATTGCTAGACTGCTTATCGAACAAATTTATAGCAATGGATTCATCACCGTAAAACGCGCATATAGTATGAACCGGACGAATAAACTGCGCAGTTGAGTCACCCCAGCGCATAACTTTTGGAATGGGTAACTTACTCAAAGATTTTTCAACAAGCTCTTGTAGTAGGGCGCTTATTGATTGGCCTTTAACTTCAGCCTTATGTAGCAGCCACTCTCCCTTACCGGTCACAAGACGATCGGCTTGTTCAACAGTAATCCCGTTTGAGCGTGCCCAGCCCTCAGCGGCACGGCTAGGATTACCTGCTTCATCAAAAGCGACATTTACCGCTGGGCCGCGTTTTTCTATTACTTTGTCTGCCTGAGTTTGAGCCAAATTTTGCACTTCTACCGCTAAACGACGAGGCGCAGCATAGTAAGCAACAGAGTTAAAGCTAAGTTCAGCACCTTGTAGCGCAGATTCCATGCCACTAGCAAAGGCCTGAGCGAGGGATTTTAATGCTTTAGGTGGTAATTCTTCTGTACCAATTTCTACTAATAGAGTTTCCGTACGCATCATTTACTGCTCCTTCTGACACATTGGGAAACCGAGCGCTTCTCGGCTTGCGTAATATTGTTCTGCACATGCTTTCGCTAGCGAGCGAACACGCAAAATATAGCGCTGTCGTTCGGTAACCGAGATCGCATGACGGGCATCGAGTAAATTGAATGCGTGAGAAGCCTTCATTACCTGCTCATAAGCTGGCAACGCCAAGCCTTTTTCGATCAACATTTGGCTTGCAGCCTCACAATCATCAAACTGTTGGAATAGGGTTTTTACATCTGCGTACTCAAAGTTATACGTAGATTGCTCTACTTCATTCTGGTGGAACACATCACCATAAGTGACAGTTCCCATTGGACCATTGGTCCAAACTAAATCGTAGATACTATCGACACCTTGAATATACATCGCTAAACGTTCAAGCCCATAGGTGATTTCACCGGTTACAGGCTTACACTCTAGACCACCAACCTGTTGGAAATAGGTAAATTGGGTAACTTCCATACCATTTAACCAAACTTCCCAGCCTAAGCCCCATGCACCTAGAGTTGGTGACTCCCAGTTATCCTCAACGAAACGGATATCGTGAACTAATGGGTCGAAGCCAAGTTCTTTTAACGAGTCGAGGTACAATTCCTGAATATTTTCCGGCGATGGTTTAAGCATCACTTGGAACTGATAGTAATGCTGCAGGCGATTGGGGTTTTCGCCATAACGGCCATCAGTAGGACGACGACAGGGTTGAACATAGGCACTGCTAATAGGCTCTGGCCCTAAGGAGCGAAGGAATGTCATTGGGTGGAAAGTCCCGGCACCCACTTCCATATCCAGAGGTTGAATGATTACACAGCCTTGTCTGGCCCAATAGTCTTGCAGAGCCAGAATGAGGCCCTGGAACGTCTTAATGTCGTATTTTTGCATGCTACCAATACAGTTCTATAGCGAA
>CAXRGW010000122.1:0-34954 GCA_964230255.1 Alteromonas sp. | reverse complement strand
GGTTATAGTTTTCGTTCCAATGATGCATTAAGCCCGTTTTTATCGCGTCTTTGGCAAGAAACCGCACCGCGTTATTCACGCGCCATGCTAGAAACACTGGCATTAATAGCGTATCGCCAACCTATTACACGTGGTGAAATTGAAAACGTACGTGGAGTAGCGGTAAGCAGTAATATTATTCGTACCCTGACTGAGCGCGCGTGGGTACATGTAATCGGGCATAAAGAAGTACCGGGTCGTCCAGCACTGTATGCGACCACCAACAAGTTTTTAGACTACTTTGGTTTGAAGTCACTCAGTGAGTTACCTACCGAAGAAGCCTTCAATGAATTACTGGTAGAAACGCCAGAAACTGAAACAAGCGAAGCAGAAGCTTCGCAGCCAACTAATCTTGAGCAGTTGCATTAATGAGTGAAAAACTACAAAAAATTCTCGCTAACTACGGACTGGGTTCGCGTCGTGAAATGGAACGATGGATTGAACAGGGACGCGTGTCTGTTGATGGCAAAGTAGCAACACTAGGTGATAGAGCTGAAGCAAGTGCGCAAATTCGCGTAGATGGTAATGTCATCTCTGGTCTAGCTAAAGAAAAGACCTGTCGCGTGTTGATGTATAACAAACCTGAAGGTGAGCTTTGTAGTCGCAGTGATCCTGAAGGTAGGGCAACGGTTTTTGATCGGTTGCCAGTTATTCGTCCCGGACGCTGGATTGCTGTTGGCCGTCTCGATATCAACACCTCGGGGTTACTACTTTTCACCAATGATGGTGAATTAGCCAATCGTTTGATGCATCCAAAACACGAAGTTGAACGTGAGTATGCAGTACGGGTTTTTGGTGATGTAAATACTGCCCACTTAAAGGCGCTTCAATCAGGTGTTGAGCTAGATGATGGACTTGCAAAATTTACCACTATCTCAGCGCGACCAAGCGACGACGAGAGTTTAAACCAATGGTTTAACGTGACTTTATCTGAGGGGCGTAATCGCGAAGTCAGACGCTTATGGGAATCCCAAGGACTACAAGTAAGCCGCCTTATTCGAGTCAGATATGGCGCACTTGAACTTAAGAAACGGCTACCTCAAGGCGCATGGATTGAACTGGGGTTAGAGGATACAAATACACTGCGTAAAATGGTGAAGCTTCCGCCAGAGACTGAATCAAAAGTGATCGATAAGCTGAACCAATTAGACCATGCAAGCTTGTCTCGCATGCGTCGTTCTGTGAAAAAGCACAGGCTAATTAAATCTCGCAGACACAAGCCACGGCGTTAGTTACCAACTTTGGTATTGGCTGTATTCAGCGACTAACTGCTTGTACAGTGATTCGCGAATTTCACCCGAAACCCGCCATATGTCTTCGGATAGTTCAGGGTGTTGGGTGTAAAACCCATGGGAGATAACGAGGTAGTAGGGACGTCTACGTACTTCATTAGGCAATTCGACGATGTTGTCTGTAGCATAACTCAAACCATTAAATTGGTTGGTAACTACGGCACTGACGCGTCCCAATTCTAGCATGCCAAAAGCTTGTGAAACTCGACTAACTTCATAAACCGGAATGTTCTTCTCATTTAAATAGGTGCGAATAGAGGCACCTATTTCTATTGCAATCGGCTTATCTGCGAGATTGTGAAAATCTCCATTGTTGAATTCAACCTCTGTGTTAGCCAAAACGTAAGCGTAATAACTATCAGTTTTTAAACTACGCTCTGGATCGATATGTCCTTCGGTTTTAGGGTATCGACCATAGACCTCTCTATCGGGGTTGTAACTTGCGACATTTAGCATATCGACCTGGTTCTGGCGTAGCATAACCAAACAGCGCGGAAAGGGCGCGCGCACCCAAGCAATAGTGTGGCCAAGTTGCTGTGCAACCGATCGTTGCAGTTCGATGTTAATTCCTGGTGGTGAAACCTCTTCGCTACCGGGCTTGCGCCACAAAGGAAATAATTCGGTATCCATTAAACAAACTTTAATGGTGCTCGGTGTCGCAGATACTGGAATTACTGATGTAAATAGCAGTGATATCACAAGTGTTACACGATAAACATATCGCAAAACAACAGATGCGAAACTATTAGATTTATTAAATGAGTTAACAGCTTTGTTCAACGACTTTACACTTGTACTGCACTACCAAGAGTGTAGCTCGAATTACCTTAACTGCCAATGAATGAGAATGAGCGGAATTTGAAATTTTTTGAGAGCACTAACCGCTGACAGTTAATGCTCTGTGAGCAATTCACTAAATAAAGGGGTTATCCTTGATATCGTCGCTCAACTTTCTCTTGTAATTCAGCCGACTCAACTTCTAACTTAACTGGACGGTTTAATATTATACGACCCGTCACCATTGAGCTAGCGTCAATGCGCAGCACTGGATGGCTGTTCCAATTGCTATTACCTTTTCTCACTTTCTCAAACACTATGTCACCGTCTACTACGGTACCACGTTCAAGCGTAATATCACCATTGGTTGTGAATATGCCATTGTTGACTTTAGAGTCAAACAACTCAACGTCGCCATTTACGGTCACGATTGAACCATTGACTGTGCCACCACTTGCTATTTCTATATCGCCATTTACTGATTCAATGCCATGCTGACTACTGAATCCCGGTGCAATCTCAATATCACCATTTACAACGTCAATTGAGTCTACGGTAACGTTTTCAGCGATTTCGATATCACCATTTACTGAGTTAATATTCAAAGCCGTTACGTTTCGCTCAAGCTCTACATCACCGTTAACCGATGAAATGTCACCTACCGTTCGGCCTGCTGCGATTTCAACGTCGCCGAGGACACTACTAAAGTTTGAGCCATCGCTATTACCACCTACGTGGATTACACAACCGGTGGTAGAAAGTAATAGTGCAGCGACTGCAGAGAGCTTGAGATTCTTAATGTGGTTCATATAGTCGTTTCGTGTTGATGTATTAAAAACAAAGTACAAGCAGATGCTGTGCCAATAAAATAATTGCTTATTTTACAATGGTATGGATGCTTATTGGTGAGTGTGTAAGGAACACGTATTGTTAAAATTACACAACATTGGTTATTTTGACCAATATGTTATTGGTCAAGAGGAGTCATAAAATCTTCAGATAATTCAAAGTCACCATCTACACTGGCGATTTTGTCATCTTCGAAATTAATGATAAGTGAGCGCTTAAAATCTTCACCGCGTTTGCTCATTCCTCGTTTCATCTCGTACAGATAGTACCAAGTATCGTGGTCAAATGAGTCTTGAACAACGGGATTACCTAAAACGAAAATCACTTGCTCTTTGGTCATACCAATGCGCAGTTTTTTTACGTCGCGATTATCTAGGAAATTACCCTGTGGTACATCAATGCGATAAATCCAGTTAGAACAGCCAGATAGGAATAACGCGACAACGATGGATAGAACAAAAAACTTCATGCGAACCTTATTAACATTTTGATGTGGGCCTAGCATTTGGCATACGCCACAAACTACTGCGGTGAGCATGCTACCTCAGCATACTATGACCAATCAACCGTTAAATAGTTCGCAGATAAATTTGTTAAAACTTAAAGCAACGTTGGTTCAATCGGCATAAGTTTTACTTAACGAGTTTAAGCCACATTTTTTAACAATGAACGCGCATTTGAAATAGCGCTATCAGTAATCGAGTCTCCGGCAAGTAATCGAGCTAATTCATTGACTCGCTGTTCACTTTCTAAGTGCACAATATGCGTTTCGGTACTTTGCTGGACTATTTGTTTAGTCACAAACAATTGGTTATGGGCTTGCGCAGCCACTTGAGGCAAGTGCGTTACACACATTACTTGTGCTTGCTCTCCCATTTGTCTAAGTAACTGTCCGACTATACTGGCAGTTGGTCCACTGATTCCGGTGTCTACTTCGTCAAAAATCATAGTAGGAGGAAGTGACTGATCCGAGGTTAAGACTTGCATAGCAAGACCCACTCTAGCCAATTCACCACCGGAAACAACTTTATCTAAGCTATCCGCTTGTTGGCCCAGATTGGTTGAAATTAAGATGCATACGCTGTCGATCCCATGAGCATTGGCTTTGCTACCATCAGTGCATACTCGATAATCGATTGTTGCGTGTGGCATATTCATACGCTGAATTTTTTGCTCAAGCTTTTTAGCGAGTGTTTTGGCCGCTTGTTGACGACTCGCAGACAATTTTTCTGCGCTTTTCACATATTCAGCTTCGAGCTCATCGAGCTGTTGGTGCATGTTGCTCAATTCATCATTGGCGGCTTCAATATTGCTAAGCTCGTCTACCAGCGTCATGTGATGGGAATATAATACCTCAGGCAACACTTGATGCTTGCGCGCCAGTTCATTGACTTTGTCATAACGCTGCTCGACTTGTTGCATACGCATTGGGTCTATATCCAACTCATCGCAATAACTGCGCAGTTCTTGTGCTGCTTCTTCGATTTGAATCGAAGCTTCTGACAATAAGCTAACTATCGGTTGTAGCTGCGGATCGCTACCACACAGACCAGATAAATTATCGATACTTTGCTGAATGGCAGACATGGCATTAAATTGCTCATCGTCATATAAGCGGTGATAACTAAGCTGACTTTGCTCAAGCAACGATTGGCTGTTAGATAAACGTTTATGTTCAACCTCTAACTCCGCAAATTCGTGTTCCTCGAGGCCGAATTCGTCTAATTCAGACACTTGGTAGCTCAATAGGTGTTTGCGATCTACTCTCGCCTGAGCGCTTTGTTGTAGTTGCTCGAGATGACGATTAGCTTGTTGATATTGTGTGTAATTGCTAGCCACTTTTTCAACGAGTTGATAGTGGTTTGCAAAACTGTCTAGCATGTCTCGCTGGGTAGCCTCTTTGAGTAATTGCTGATGATCGTTTTGGCCGTGAATGTTGAGTAAAATCACACCTAGTTGCTTGAGTTGTTGAAGCGCAACAGGGGACCCGTTGATAAACGCTTTTGAGCGACCCTCTGCGCTAATAACCCGTCGAATAAAGCATTCATCTTCGCTACTTAATGCGTATTCATCGAGCCAATCTTGTGCGCGTTGGTTGCGCTGTATATCGAAGTGAGCAATGATTTCTGCTTTGGCTGCGCCAGTCCTTACCATACCTGCGTCAGCTCGCCCACCAGTGCACAGAACTAACGCATCAATCCCTATCGATTTGCCTGCACCGGTTTCGCCCGTTATTGCGGTTAGCCCAGCAGAAAGGCCTAGTTCTATGTGTTTGACTACGGCAAAATTTCGAATAGTAAGATGTGTGAGCATAATGAGAGCTAGATAAATATACAGTTAATGTAAATATATACAGTATATTTGAATTGTAAAGAGGGGGCGTACAAAAAACTGTTGTCAGTACAGCTTGCTACCCCAGCCCAGCTTGTTACGCAGTACATTAAAATAGCTGTAACCTTGTGGATGTAATAAAGATAATTTGTTGGGGTTTTTACGCACGCGAATTTCGTCACCAGGTAACACGGGTAAAACAATATGACTATCACAACTGACCTGTAAGTTAGCGCTATTTACTTTCGACACACGCATTGAAACAGTGCTGTTGGCATCAACCACGATTGGTCGACTACTCAGGGTATGTGGAAACATTGGGACAAGTGTTAGGGCGTCGAGTTTCGGCATTAAAATCGGGCCACCGGCAGAGAGTGAATAAGCCGTTGAGCCGGTCGGTGTGGCGATAATTAATCCATCAGAGCGTTGAGAAAACACAAAGTGGTCATCGATAAGCAACTCGAACTCCATCATATGCGCCACTTTACCGTGGTGTAGTACAACTTCATTAACGGCTGAACTAGCGCTTTGTAGGATGTTGTCGCGGTAAACTTCCACTTCGAGTAAAAAGCGTTGCTCTAGGACACTTTCACCGGCAAATAACTTGGTTAATTGTAGGTGAATTTCATCTGGGCTGATGTCGGTTAAAAAACCTAAATTACCACGGTTTACGCCGACTACAGCAACATTAAAACTGGCCAGAACTCGAGCTGCACTAATCATATTACCGTCGCCACCCACAACTATTGCTAGATCGGCGCGCTTGCCAATATCAACAAGACTGGCATTTTGTAAATCGGGGCCGTTAAACTCACTGGCAATCTGTTCTTCCAACAAAATCGTGCAATTGCGCTCGCGCAAAAATTCAATGACTGCGTCCAAGCTTTCATGAGTGAGCGAGTGGGATGTCTTACCGATAAGACCGACAGTCTTGTATGTCATTGAATAAGTTGTTTAAAGTGAGTATACGCTTAAACACTAGCAGAAAAGTGGGGTCAGAGTAAATCCCGTCGAATGACGCGATTTACTATGACCCCACTTTTCCGTTCGCACCCTGTGATTCATTATCTTTAACATCCTAGAAAATACTGAAAAGGCCGATAGCCATAATTAGGCCGATTAAAGGTACAACCACAGTCAGGGCTGCTAATGGCCAATAGGCGGCTTGATGAGTTTCACCACAAATTGCTCGAATGGTTGTCACTACATAACCGTTGTGAGGGAGCGAATCTAGAGCGCCGGATGATATTGATACAATCCGGTGTAACTCCTCTGGATCAACCCCTTGATCCAAATAGTGAGGCCCGACTAAAGGCAGTGCAATGGCTTGGCCACCAGAGGCTGAACCCGTTAAACCAGCAATAACGCTTACCGCGATTGCTGCTCCAATCAATTCGTTCCCTGGAATTTGCGTCATCATTTCGACCGTGGTTTGAAATGCCGCTGTAGCTTTTGCAATTGAGCCAAAACCGACAACTGCCGCTGTATTACCGATCGCTAATAATGCGCCAGTTGTGCCTAAATTAACGGCTTGAGGTAAGTTGTGAAAATGTCGGAAGTTAATCGTCATTAGTGTCAAAACGCCACCACCTAGTGCAACTATCAGGGCGAGTTGAGCTAACGCTTGGTGCAGGCTAAAGGATAAAGCAAGGACCACAATTAGTGGCACGATACCAGTCATTGGATGCGGATAATCACGCTCAGGAATTTCAGGATCGCTACTGCGCGTTTCAAATTTTTCGCCGTTATTAACGGCTTTGCCAATCATTTTTTTCAGCCACCAATAACCAAATAGAGCCATAAATACGGCGATAACGAAGCTGACTTCCCATGCTGCAAACGGGCTTGTACCGAAATATTTAATCGGGATCCAATTCTGAATTTCGGGTGACCCTGCTGATGTCATGGTAAAAGTGACAGAACCAAATGCCATAGTAGCGGGGATAAAGCGCCGCGGAAGGTCGGCGTCTTTAAATAAGCTTAAGGCCATCGGATAAACCGAAAAAGCGACAATGAAGACACTTACGCCACCGTAAGTCAGTATTGCGCAGGCTAAAACTACCGCAAGTACCGCGCGGTGAAAGCCGAGTTTATCGACTATCCATTTCGCTACCGCATCAGCAGCGCCGGTATCTTCCATAAATTTGCCAAACAACGCGCCAAGCAAGAACATGAAGAACCAAGAGGCAATAAAGCCAGTAAAGCCCTGCATATATGTTGTGACAAAATTACCGTCGCCATTAAACACTGGTAAACCGCTGGTAAGCGCAACTATCAGCGCGCACAGCGGTGCCGCAATAAATAAATTCATGCCGCGAATAGTTAAAAAAATTAGTAGTCCAAGGCCTCCAACGAGGCCGATTAAACTTAGCATAATGCGTTTCCTAGTTGAGTACAGTGACCGCAGCCTCTTGAAAACAGTGGCTATAGTGGGAAATTTTGATTAGTTTGCCCATGGTACCATCGTACTACATACCTCAATGACATTTTTACACAGATTTAACACCAGACCTCAACCCCGATAGACGCATACAACAATTACAGGAACCCTAGGCGACAACATTATGCAATTACAATCATACCCTCAACGTTTTATTCAAAGCGCATTCGCTATGGCTTTTGCCTTAGCACTTTTAGGCGTGAGTGGCGGTGTTCTAGCGCAACTAGAGTAAAGTGCAGATGCGGAATCTGGTAAGCTTGAACGCATCGAAGTTACCGCTTGTAAAGCGGTCGAATTACTATAGAAAGTTCCTGTTGCTATTACGTCTTTCGGTGCAAGAGAGCTGGAATAAAAAGGTATTTCAGTACTGACTGAATTACAGCAATTTTCGCCAAATACCACGCTTTAAGCTAGTCGTGGAACAAACAAAATGACACGATATAGCACTACAATTTTGGATACCCCCAAAGACTGAACAAACCGCTTATTCACTTGATTTAGATAGGTTTACCATGACAGAAATGGATGACCAACCAAAGCCTTAAATGAGTAATCGTAAAAATTATCCATAAAAGTGATGTGGTTACCCTTGAACCCGTCAAATCAAACCCCATTATGCCCCCAATGCAACAAATAGCTGGATATTGAATTGGAGGAATGCATGAGCGATTCACGCGACGTGCACGAAGATGCAGCAGCTGAGCCAGCCAATGAAGAGGCGGTTGAGCAAGTAGTAAACGATACAGTCGAAGCTGAAGCGACTGATGCGCAAGTAGAAGGGGAGTTAGAAACTCCTGAAGAAATCATTGCGGCATTAGAAGCTGAATTAGCAGCGGCGCAGGCGACGATTGAAGGACAGAAAGAAGGCGTACTGCGCGCTCGTGCTGAAATGGAAAACGCTAAACGTCGTGCTGAAGCAGAGGTATCCAAAGCGCGCAAATTCGCATTGGAAAAATTTGCTGGTGAGCTATTACCTGTAATCGACAATCTTGAGCGAGCTATTCAAGTGGCTGATGCTGAGAATGAAGTGGTTAAACCTTTAATTGAAGGTGTGGAGCTAACCATGAAGTCATTTGTTAGCACGGTCGAGAAGAACGGTTTAACGATTATCGATCCACAAGGCGAACCGTTTAATCCGGAAATGCATCAGGCTATGTCCATGCAAGAGACTGCTGATATGCCTGCAAATACTGTGATGGCAGTGATGCAAAAAGGTTATCAGATCAATGGCCGGTTACTAAGACCCGCTATGGTTATGGTTTCACGCGCGCCAGAAGGTGGCGTAGATACTCAAGCATAAATTAATTAACGCGTTTTTTTGTGGCAAACATTGAAATTTCGACGAATAGCCCCACAAATAACGCAGGTATTTAGAAACAGTTTTTTGGAGACACA
Organism: Alteromonas sp.; assembly: GCA_964230255.1. Taxonomy (GTDB): domain Bacteria; phylum Pseudomonadota; class Gammaproteobacteria; order Enterobacterales; family Alteromonadaceae; genus Alteromonas_E. The sequence continues at coordinate 25,831 of CAXRGW010000122.1, read as the reverse complement.
CAATGGGTAAAATCATTGGAATCGACTTAGGTACAACAAATTCATGTGTCGCAGTTCTAGACGGCGACAAAGCGAAAGTGATTGAAAACGCCGAGGGCGATCGCACTACGCCATCAATCATTGCATACACCCCAGACGGTGAAACGCTAGTTGGCCAGCCTGCCAAACGTCAGGCAGTAACAAACCCACAGAATACATTGTTTGCGATCAAGCGCTTAATCGGTCGCCGCTTTGAAGATAAAGAAGTTCAACGCGATATCGATATCATGCCATTCAACATTGCGAAAGCTGACAATGGCGACGCGTGGGTAGAAGCTAAAGGCGAAAAAATGGCACCTCCACAAGTGTCTGCAGAAGTTTTAAAGAAAATGAAAAAGACTGCAGAAGACTATTTAGGTGAAGAAGTAACGGGGGCTGTTATCACGGTTCCTGCATATTTCAACGATTCTCAGCGTCAGGCAACGAAAGACGCTGGTCGTATCGCTGGTTTAGACGTTAAACGTATTATTAACGAACCAACTGCCGCTGCTCTTGCTTACGGTATGGATAAGAAGACGGGCGACAATGTTGTTGCGGTTTACGACTTGGGTGGTGGTACGTTTGATATCTCTATCATTGAAATCGACGAAGTTGACGGTGAGCACACATTCGAAGTACTTGCGACCAATGGTGATACACACTTAGGTGGTGAAGATTTTGACAACCGTGTAATTAATTACTTGGTTGAAGAGTTCCAAAAAGAGCAGGGCGTTGACTTACGCAAAGATCCATTGGCAATGCAGCGTTTGAAAGAAGCTGGTGAGAAAGCCAAGATTGAATTGTCGTCGGCACAGCAAACCGAAGTGAACTTGCCGTACATTACAGCTGATGCAACAGGTCCTAAGCACTTAGTGATCAAGTTGACTCGTGCTAAGCTTGAATCATTGGTTGAAGACATGGTTAAAGCGTCTCTTGACCCAGTTAAGCAAGCGTTAGCGGATGCTGACCTAAGTGTTAGCGACGTGCAAGATATCATCCTTGTTGGTGGTCAAACGCGTATGCCTTTGGTACAGAAGTACGTTACTGAGTTTTTCGGTAAGGAACCGCGTAAAGACGTTAACCCAGATGAAGCGGTTGCAGTCGGTGCAGCGATCCAAGGTGGCGTACTATCAGGTGACGTTAAAGACGTATTGTTGTTAGACGTAACTCCACTTTCACTGGGTATCGAAACCATGGGCGGTGTAATGACAGCACTGATTGAGAAGAACACCACGATTCCGACTAAGAAATCGCAAACTTTCTCAACTGCTGATGACAATCAAGCCGCTGTTACTGTTCACGTGTTACAAGGTGAGCGCAAGCAAGCGGGTGGCAACAAGTCACTTGGTCAGTTCAACCTCGAAGGTATTCGTCCAGCGCCGCGTGGCGTGCCGCAAATCGAAGTAACGTTCGATATTGACGCTGACGGCATCTTACACGTGTCTGCTAAAGATAAAGATACAGGTAAAGAGCAGAAAATCACGATTAAAGCATCATCTGGTTTGAGCGATTCTGAGATTGAGCAAATGGTTCAAGACGCAGAAGCGAACAAAGAAGCAGATAAAAAGTTCGAAGAGTTAGTGCAAGCGCGTAACCAGGCTGACGGCATGGTACATGGTACTCGCAAGCAAATCGAAGAAGCCGGCGACGCATTGCCTGCTGATGAGAAAGCGAAGATCGAGGCCGCAATTGGTGAACTAGAAACTGCAATCAAAGGCGAAGATAAAGAAGCGATTGAAGCTAAAACTCAGGAGCTTATTCAAGCCTCTGCTAAGTTGATGGAAATCGCTCAAGCGAACGCTCAACAAGCAGGTGCTGAGCAAGCAACCGATGCGACTGAGCAGGGCGCTAAGCCTGAAGATGACGTCGTTGACGCTGAATTTGAAGAAGTCAAAGACGACAAGAAGTAATTGTCGTTCAAACACGATGATAGATAGTAAATAGGCGTAGCAGTTTTCTGCCTACGCCTTTTTGCCGACATGCGGGCGTTAAAACCTGTTGTAGAAGGTGGGACAAGCACAAACAATGTCAAAACGAGATTACTACGAAGTTCTAGGTGTCGATAGGGGCGCAAGCGAACGTGATATTAAGAAAGCTTACAAAAAGTTAGCGATGAAATATCACCCCGATCGCACGGCTGGTGATAAGACACTAGAAGAGAAGTTTAAAGAAATTCAAGAAGCTCACGAGGTTTTGACCGATGAGCGCAAACGTGCAGCCTACGACCAATATGGTCACGCTGGCGTCGATCCTAACCGCGGTGGCGGTGGCGCTGATTTTGGTGATATCTTTGGCGATGTGTTTGGCGATATCTTTGGCGGCGGTCGTGGTGGTAGACAATCGCGTGCTCGTTCCGGCGCCGATTTGCGCTACAACCTTGAAATGACATTGGAGGAAGCTGTTCGTGGCAAGAGCGTTGAAATCCGTGTTCCCACGCTGGTTGAATGTGACGTTTGCGATGGCTCAGGTGCTAAAAGAGGCACATCACCGACAACATGTCCTACGTGTCACGGTAGTGGCCAAGTGCAAATGCGCCAAGGCTTTTTCGCAGTGCAACAAACCTGTCCGACGTGCTCGGGCAAGGGTAAGATTATCAGTGATCCTTGTAACGCATGCCATGGTCATGGTCGTGTTGAGAAAACTAAAACGCTATCAGTTAAAGTACCAGCAGGAGTAGATACCGGCGACCGCATCCGCCTATCTGGCGAAGGGGAAGCAGGTGAGCACGGTGCTCCTGCGGGCGATTTATATGTACAGGTGCATGTTAAAGAGCACGACATCTTCACGCGCGATGGTAACAACTTGTATTGTGAAGTGCCTTTGAGTTTTACAACCGCGGCATTAGGTGGAGAACTCGAAGTTCCAACCTTGGACGGTAAAGTGAAACTCAAGATTGGTGCAGAAACTCAAACTGGTCGTATGTTTAGACTTCGTAGTAAAGGGGTTAAATCTGTTCGCAGTGGGGCAATTGGCGATCTTATGTGTAAAGTCGTTGTAGAAACCCCAGTAAACTTATCCTCACGCCAAAAAGAGCTACTCAAAGAGCTAGACGAATCCATGGGTAGTGGTAAGGCAGCAGCTAAACATCGTCCAAAAGAGCAGGGGTTCTTTGACGGAGTGAAGAAATTCTTTGACGATTTAACCAATTGATTACTCGAACACTAAGCAAATTTAAAGCCTCTGAAATTTCAGGGGCTTTTTTATGGTCTAAACACTCGTATTTTGTGCAACTAACCGATAAATTAACTAGGGCGTGTTGATATTTGCGCTGCAATTTAGTACCGCAAAGATCAACACGCCCTAATAATGACAATCTTTAAGGACCACTAATGAAAAAGCTCACTTTACTTGCTGCTGCAGCAACGTTGACTGCTGGAAGCATCGCGTTTGTTGGCACGGCCACAGCTGAAGAGGCCAAAAGCGAACGCCAAGCAGCAAATGCCACTCAATTTCGTCAAGCCCTGTTCCAATTAGTTCGCAGTAATATGGGGCCTCTCGGTGGCATGGCTCGCGGTCAAATCCCTATGGATGCGGAAGTGATCGGGAAAAATGCAGTTCGTTTAGAGCAACTGGGAATGATGGTACCTGATTACTTCGCAACCGATACCACAGGTTTCAGCGTGGAAACCGAAGCACTGCCTAAATTGTGGGGAAATATGGATGATTTCGTGGCCAAGTCAAACGACCTAGTTGAAGCCGCTCGCGCGCTTCAGGCTGTTGTGGCTGCTGGTGACGAAAATGCCTACCGCAAAGCTATTGGTCAAGTAGGCGCAACGTGTAAAGCGTGTCACGACGCGTACAAAGCAGAGTAATACCGAGGATAACTAATCGCTCGTAACCAAGCGTTGTTTGCAACGCTTGGTTGAACATCTGCTAGTAATAAAATTCTGGCTCCGGTGGTAATACAATCACCAGCCAATAAGTTAGCGCGGCCACAGTAACGGCAACTATTAGCGCTAACCAAAGCCTCTGGCTAGTGATTCCTATGTCGCTACTTTCTTTTTTGCCGCTAAACATGGCGGTGATGATCGCTTGTCGTTTATAGAACTGATAAAACAAAGCCGCTGCGATATGCAGGCCTATAATCCACAGCAGTACATCAAAAAAGTTGAAGTGAATGAAGGCCATTGTTTCCTGCACTTGAGGCGAAACCAAACTGCGGTAAGGCCCATCAGAAAAAATATCATCGGTTACAAACAAACCACTGATGGCTTGCAATGCGATTAGTAGTAGCATAACAATAATTACCCAACTGCCCATCGGGTTATGGCCTGCGTGCGCATCACTGTCTTTATTTAGCATTTGCTTTGAGTACTGGAAAGTCTTTACTGGATGAAATGGATAGCTGGAGAAACGTGCGTAGCGGCTGCCGACGAAACCCCAAACTAAGCGAAAAGTGATTAGACCCAACAGGCAATACCCAATGGTAAAATGCCAATTAATAGTATCGTCTAGATACTCTGCGGTAAGCCACTGTGCGGCGATACCTGCGACTAATAACCAGTGGAATAATCGCGTGGGTAAATCCCAAATCAGTTTTTTGTTGCTCATTCACTTACATCCAATTTTGATCGCTAAACTCTGCCCGATATAACCCTTGATTAACAATATTTAGTGCAATTTCTTGCTTTATCATCGGCACAGTTAAAACACTTGAGGCTAGGCCTATTTTAACATTGGCAAGGCCGACTCGACGCTGGAATATACTTTGCGCATAGTCACTTTGTTGGATTTTGTGCAATGGGCATACAACGCGGTCGACACCAAATAAACCTTTGCGTATATACAAATGTGTTTGATCACAATATACGCCCCAACGAGCCCAGCGTAGGATTATCATTCCTTGTAGTACTATCGGAACGAGCAGCCAAAAATACTGCAGTGAAGATATTTGACTAAACAATACGCCAGCAATTATGCCTGATGTAACCGGCAAGGTTAGTAATGCTGAATATTTTACAATAAAGCGTTTGCTGATGCGTTGGAAGCTTTGCTCAAATGGATTGCTATGAGGGAATGCGGCTTGCCCAAGATAAACACTTTGCTGAGAAGTAACCGAAGGTACCATTAGGGAGCTTTTGTCGTTAACCGCTCCTTGCGCAAAGTGGCTGATCTGCTTGTAGACCAAGTTGATTCGGCCAAACAGACCATCCAACCAGTCTTGATTATATTCAATATGCTGTATGCGCGAAATATTAATACTGATTTGATACTTGGTTAGTAATCCACTCAAACGGCGCAGCCGACCCTCGAGCTTAACGAGGCGGTAATCATAAAAAGTGATAATTGCACCGACTATCGACAACAGCGTGATAAATAGAAAAATTGCCAATGCAGTAGAGAATACAAAAGCCAAGTAGATGACTAGATCTTGCTGGTCAACAGAATACATGGCAAGTAAATCAAAGTCGGCAAAATGATTGTCTACGTAGCGAATGGTATCGTCTACAAAGGGTGAAAATGCGCCGAGAATAATCCATACGCGATTGTTAGTTATGCCGTGAATAGTTAAATCGCTAATGCTGCGTCGGTTCAATACTTCATCATTCTCATTAGTGTCCAGTGCAGTGACACCGGATTGCGCCGAAGGATTTTGCAACGGGCTCTTTTGCTGTTGAATTTGATCGCGTAATGCGTTGGTTGTCGCTTCAGGCAGTGCAACGATATTCGCCTCTTGCTTCGCGGAACCGGCAGTGTCGAGCAGCACCACTCGAGTGTTATGCCAACGAAAATAGATAGGTTGCTCAAGTTTCACATCTTGGATTTTGTCGAACGGCAAATTTAGCTTGAGGCGCTTAAAAACGCCCTTGTGAATTTCAACGCTGTCTTGGTTAACACGAAACTTAAATGCGAAGTAGGCAGCAATGGCATAAACAACCATTAGTGTTGAAGCACCCACTATAATTCCAGTTATTGCCGCAGGGTTTGAATCTAACGCACTACGTAAACCGATAAATACCGGTACTAGTACAAAGAGTTGACTAACTAATCCCTTCAAAAACTGTACCGCAAAATAAATCAGCGCGATGGGGTGAACACGTTGCCAGTTACCGAGAGGTTGTGACATATCAAGCTGACTCATCGTTTTCCTGCGGTTTGTTGGCTTCTTGTTCAGCATTGACGTGATTCAGCAAGTATTGGCGCAATTGGTTGGCTTTATCTTTCTCTAGGCCGGGAATGACGCAGGTTTGCATTGCGCTTCCGGCAGAGTAAACATGTAACTTGGCAAGGTTGGCGAAGCGCTCTATCGGTCCTTGGCTGACTTCAACATGCTGTATACGGTTGGTGGGTTGGGTACTGACGTATCGAAACACTATGCCACTAAAAAACGAAATGTCGTGCTCGCGTACAGCATAAAATTTTGCTTTTGCTCCGAACCATTGATAGATACAACTCAGCACGCCTAAGGCCAATGCGGCAATGATTAACATTGAGGTTGTGTCGCGGATATTTTGTTCTATTGCTACAAAAGGTTGTATTAAGACAAGAATACCAGCCGCGACTAGCGTTAAATCGACTATCGCGACAGTTATGACACACATAAGCGGGTAGTGCCTAGCGAGAGGTATCTTCACCAAGTCTTCGATACTGGGCAGTGATTCGCTAAGTATATTTTGATTCATAAATTCAAAAAAAAGTCGTTTTTATCATACTAAACCAAACAAATACTTTGAAAAGTATTCTTTTCAGGCACAATAAAGAAAATTTAGAGGAATGCTATGAATCTTGCAATTTTAGGTGCCAATGGTCGCATGGGTAAAGCTTTAATAGAGGCGGCTCAAGACGACAGTGGTTTAACAGTCACGTTAGCCTGCGTCCGCGGCTCTTCAGAATTAATTGGCCAATCGGTCAAGCAACTGGTCAATATTACTGCAGACAACGCTGTGACTTTATCAGCGTTCGGTAAATCAGATAATGCTGAAGTGATTATTGATTTTACTTTACCTAGTGCTCTGACAGCCCACCTTGAAACTTGTATATCTATGGGGCGACCTGTAGTAATCGGCACAACAGGTTTGAATGATGAACAGTTAGCCGCAATTCATACTGCAGCGAAACAAATTCCGATAGTCTTTGCCGCCAACTACAGTGTCGGTGTTACTTTAATGGCCAAGCTTTGTCGTATGGCGGCCCAAACACTGGGGGATACCGCTGATATCGAAATCATTGAAGCCCACCACCGCTTTAAACGCGACGCGCCGTCTGGGACTGCAATGGCGATTGGTGAAGCGATAGCCGATCAGCTTGATATTAACTTGCAAGACCATGCGATTTACGGGCGCGAGGGCGATACTGGTGAGCGCGATCAACGCACGATTGGATTTTCTACCGTACGCGGCGGCGATATCATCGGTGAGCATACAGCTTTATTCGCTGATATAGGCGAACGGGTTGAAATTACCCATAAAGCGAGCAGTAGACAGACTTTTGCGCTTGGCGCATTGCGAGCTGCTAAGTGGCTGTTGAACAAACCTGCAGGCTTATATGACATGGAAGACGTATTAGGGCTGAAATAACTGTAAATAATGCCGGTCTAAAACATTTTTGGCTGCTAATGGCTTATTTTGATAAATTATCTGATTTTACGTAGACCTAAAATCAACCTTGCTATATACTCAGCGGAATTTGCCAAAAATCCGCGTCCTGACCCTAAGTTTCGAGCAATTCGAGGCTTTCCAACGGATGCTTATTAGCTGCAAAGACCGCAAATGAGTGGGTAGTTCCACTTGTTATTGTCCTGTACTTAAATGCCAGTTTGAGTACAAGAGTTAACTTATGCTTGGAGGTTGACTTGGCTAATTCTGCCCTGTTAGTGCTTGAAGACGGTTCTGTTTTCAAAGGCACTGCCATTGGAGCTGACGGAACCACGGTTGGTGAAGTCGTTTTTAATACGTCGATGACGGGATATCAAGAAATACTGACAGATCCCTCATATGCTGAACAAATCATTACTTTAACTTACCCCCATATCGGTAATACCGGAACCAACGAAGAAGACGTCGAATCAGACGAAATTAGAGCCAAAGGTTTGGTTATTCGTGACCTTCCGCTATTGGCAAGTAATTTTCGTAATACCTTATCCCTATCTGAATATTTAAAAACCAAAAATATTGTCGCTATTGCTGATATTGATACGCGCCGCTTAACGCGAATTCTGCGCGACAAAGGTGCTCAAAACGGCTGCATTATCGCTGGCGACAATTTAATCGGAGACAAAGCGCTTGAAGCTGCCAAGGCATTTCCAGGTTTGAAGGGTATGGACTTAGCCAAAGTCGTAACCACAGACTGTGTTACTGAGTGGCAGGGCAACACCTGGCGCTTAGGTGAAGGCTACCAAGCAGCACCGGCAGAGCAACCATTTCATGTAGTTGCTTACGATTTTGGGGCCAAACACAATATTCTGCGCATGTTGGTAGAGCGCGGCTGTAAAGTCACACTAGTGCCAGCGACGACAAGTGCTGAAGACGCACTGGCATTGAATCCCGACGGTATCTTCTTGAGCAACGGACCGGGCGACCCAGAGCCTTGCGACTATGCGATTAGCGCGATTGAAACCTTCCTAGACAAATCATTGCCAATTTTTGGTATTTGCTTAGGCCATCAGTTGTTGGCTCTTGCTAGCGGTGCCAAGACAGTGAAAATGAAATTCGGTCACCATGGTGCTAACCACCCAGTAAAAGACTTAAATCGCAACGTAGTGATGATAACCAGTCAGAATCACGGTTTTGCGGTTGATGAAACATCATTACCCGAAACCTTGAAAGTGACTCACGTGTCATTGTTTGATGGCTCATTGCAAGGGATTGAACATACCAGTAAACCTGCATTTAGTTTCCAAGGGCACCCTGAGGCGAGTCCAGGACCGCAAGATGCAGCACCGCTGTTTGATCACTTTATCGACCTTATGACCAATCACCAACGCTAGGACCTTGTAAGCATGCCAAAACGTACTGATATAAAAAGTATTCTGATTTTAGGCGCTGGCCCTATCGTAATTGGCCAAGCCTGTGAGTTTGACTACTCTGGAGCACAAGCGTGTAAAGCGCTGCGCGAAGAGGGTTATCGAGTTATTCTAGTTAACTCTAACCCAGCAACGATTATGACCGACCCAGATATGGCTGATGCTACCTATATCGAGCCAATCCATTGGGAAGTTGTTCGCAAGATTATTGAAAAAGAACGTCCAGACGCTGTATTGCCAACCATGGGTGGGCAAACTGCATTGAACTGCGCGCTCGATTTAAATAAGCACGGTGTACTCGAAGAGTTCGGAATTGAGCTCATTGGTGCATCAGCCGAAGCGATTGATAAAGCCGAAGACCGTGAACAGTTTGACAAAGCGATGAAATCTATCGGTTTGGAATGTCCACGCGCTGAAATCGCACATAGCCTGGAACAAGCCCATGACGTACTCAGCCGTATTGGTTTTCCCTGTATTATTCGCCCATCGTTCACCATGGGAGGAACCGGCGGCGGGATTGCCTACAATATTGATGAGTTTAACGAAATCTGTGCGCGCGGTCTTGATCTATCGCCAACTAGTGAGCTGCTAATCGATGAATCATTGATCGGTTGGAAAGAGTACGAGATGGAAGTTGTTCGAGATAAAAACGACAACTGTATCATTGTTTGTACAATTGAAAACTTCGACCCAATGGGCGTGCATACTGGTGATTCAATTACTGTTGCACCAGCGCAGACACTGACCGATAAAGAATTCCAAATCATGCGTAATGCGGCGATGGCCGTTCTACGTGAGATCGGCGTTGAAACTGGTGGTTCAAACGTACAGTTCGGTATATGCCCAGATACGGGGCGTATGGTGATTATTGAGATGAACCCGCGAGTCTCGCGTTCATCAGCCTTGGCGTCAAAAGCCACTGGTTTCCCGATTGCTAAAGTCGCCGCTAAATTAGCTGTTGGCTTTACCCTCGATGAGCTTGCTAATGATATTACCGGTGGTGCGACGCCAGCGTCATTTGAGCCTGCTATCGATTATGTTGTGACTAAAATCCCTCGCTTTAACTTCGAGAAGTTCGCCGGTGCGAATGATCGCTTAACGACTCAGATGAAATCTGTCGGTGAGGTAATGGCGATTGGTCGTAACCAGCAAGAATCATTGCAGAAAGCACTGCGTGGCTTAGAGGTTGGTGCCAACGGTCTAACACCAATTCTAGACCTAAAAGATCCGGATGTTCGTACTAAGCTCGTTTATGAACTGCGCGAGCCAGGTGCAGAACGTATTTGGTATATCGGTGATGCATTCCGTCTTGGCATGAGCATCGATGAAGTGTTTGATTTAACCAATATCGATCGCTGGTATTTGGTGCAGCTTGAAGAGCTCATTCAATTAGAAGCGCTTGTTACCCGTTTAGGTATTGCTGAAATCGATGCAGACCTAATGCGTAAACTAAAACGCAAAGGCTTCTCTGATTCGCGCCTCGCAGAACTGACCAATGTTGCAGAAAGTGATATTCGCGACATCCGCGTCAAGTTTGAAGTGTTGCCAGTATACAAGCGCGTTGATACTTGTGCTGCGGAGTTCTCGACCAGCACGGCATACATGTACTCTACTTATGATGAAGAGTGTGAAGCAGAGGCCACTGATCGCGATAAAATCATGGTACTTGGCGGCGGTCCTAACCGCATTGGTCAGGGCATTGAGTTCGACTATTGCTGTGTTCATGCTGCACTGTCAATGCGTGATGATGGTTATGAGACCATTATGGTTAACTGTAACCCAGAAACGGTTTCTACTGACTATGACACGTCTGACCGCTTGTACTTTGAACCAGTAACTCTCGAAGACGTGCTCGAAATTGTTCGAGTGGAAAAACCGAAAGGCGTTATTGTGCAGTATGGTGGTCAAACACCATTGAAATTAGCACGCGCATTGGAAGAGAACGGTGTGCCGATTATCGGTACTAGCCCAGATGCGATTGACCGCGCTGAAGATCGTGAGCGATTCCAGCAAATGGTTAACAAGCTAGGCTTGAAGCAACCTGCAAACGCGACAGTAAGCAATATGGAAGAAGCGTTAGCACGAGCAGAAGATATTGGCTTCCCGCTAGTTGTGCGCCCATCATATGTGTTAGGTGGCCGCGCGATGGAAATCGTTTATGACATGAAAGATCTCAAGCGCTATCTAAATGAAGCGGTTAAGGTTTCGAATGACTCGCCAGTATTGCTTGATCGCTTCTTAGACGATGCGATAGAAGTAGATATTGATGCCGTCTCAGATGGTCAAACCGTTGTAATCGGCGGCATAATGGAGCATATCGAGCAAGCCGGTGTTCACTCAGGTGATTCAGCATGTTCACTGCCTCCGTATTCATTACCGAAAGAAATCCAAGATGTCATGCGTGAACAAGTAAAAGCTATGGCACTTGAACTCGACGTAGTCGGCTTGATGAATACTCAGTTTGCGGTAAAAGACGGTGAAGTTTACCTCATCGAAGTAAATCCGCGTGCTGCACGCACGGTTCCTTTTGTATCGAAGGCAACGGGTGTCGCGTTAGCGAAAATTGCCGCACGAGCTATGGCTGGACAATCGTTGGTAGAGCAGGGCTTTACCGAAGAAGTTATTCCACCATTTTTCTCGGTCAAAGAGGTTGTTCTGCCATTTGCCAAGTTCCGTGGTGTTGACCCGCTTCTCGGTCCAGAAATGCGCTCAACCGGTGAGGTTATGGGGGTTGGTGATACGTTTGAAGAAGCCTACGCAAAAGCCAATTTAGGTGCTGGCTCGCCAGTACCGCAAGAAGGCAAAGCGCTGATTTCAGTGCGCGAACACGACAAGCAAAAGGTTATTGAGCTTGCGCGCGAGTTAAAAGACAAGGGCTTTGAAATTGAAGCGACCCGCGGCACTGCAACTACCTTGTATGATGCAGGCATTATGTCAACTGTGGTTAATAAACTTTCTGAAGGGCGTCCAAATATCGTGGATGCGATTAAAAATAAGACCTACACCTATGTTATTAACACTACAGAAGGACGTCAGGCTATTAACGACTCTGTGTATATTCGTCGCGAAGCACTTGCGAGTAAGACGACGTATACAACGACGTTGAATGCCGGTTTTGCCACTATTCGCGCTAAAGACTTTGACGACCGTTCTAAAGTTGCGTCGGTTCAAGAGCTACACGAGCGAGTAAAACATCGCGCAGACTAAGTGACAACAGCGTCAATTGACGCTATTCTAAATGACTATTCGAAGTGCGCTTTTTAGGCGCACTTTTTTGTGTTGATTATTAGAGAGAGACGTTATGAGTCAATACCCCATGACAGCTGAAGGGGCAGAGAAACTTCGCGAAGAATTACAGCATTTAAAATCTGTCCGTCGCCCACAAATCATTGAAGCGATAGCGGAAGCGCGCGAACATGGCGACCTTAAAGAAAATGCGGAATATCACGCAGCACGCGAACAACAAAGCTTCTGCGAGGGTCGAATTCAAGACATTGAAGGCAAGTTGTCTAACGCACAAATCATTGATGTCACTAAAATGCAAAATACTGGAAAGGTGATTTTTGGTACAACGGTGACAATTCTTAACGTCCAAAACGACGAAGAAACTACCTATCGAATCGTTGGTGACGACGAGGCAGATATTAAAGAAAACCGCATCTCGGTTAACTCTCCCATAGCTCGCGGCTTGATCGGAAAAATGATCGACGATGTAGTTAATATCCAAACGCCTGCAGGTACAGTTGAGTTCGAAATCATCGAAGTCGAGTACATTTAAGTCACGAATTAACCTTCATCTAAGTCCCGCCGGAATCGCAACCGGCGGGCGTCTTTTGCACTCTATTTTAATTATTTAAAATACTTTAATCCTATATTTTTCATGTACTTGAAAAAAACTAAGGTCTTTTATTTGCCATACTTAGAATCTCTATGTATATTGTGCATAGAACTTCTATGCAAAGAGATGCTATGGCTTCAGTTATCGCAAAAGATTTAGTCGCTGCTTCAGCAACCCCTTTAGTACTATCGATACTCGAAAAGGGCGATAGTTATGGATACGAAATTATTCAACAGATAAAAGAGCGCTCTAACGGTCTACTTGAATGGGCAGATGGAATGCTATATCCGATCCTACACCGTCTTGAAAAAAATGACCTGATTGAATCCTATTGGGGTAAGGCTGAAACCGGTCGCAAACGGAAATATTACAAATTATTAGACAATGGCCGCGACGAACTCGCCCAACAGCAAGCACACTGGCACCATTTGTACACCTTACTAATGTCATTCAAAGGAGAGTAATTATGTTTGATTTGGATAAAGCAATCGATGCATGGTGCAACAAGGTTGTTGTTCACAATATCTGGGACGCTGAAAAAGTCGATGAACTCAAAGATCATCTCTATTGTATTGTCGAAGAAGCGGTGACCGCTGGAGAAACACCGGAAACTGCGTTCACGCAAGCGACAAATGGCATGGGGTATCCTGAGACTGATCTGCCGGAAAATACAGGAAGGGCACGCATTGTCAGTGGTATATGCAAAGTGTTGAGTAAAATTGAGGGACACCCAAGTTCTGATTCCCCCATGGTGATTGCTCATGCTGTCATATGGGCCTGCGTGATGTTAGCTATGGCTATTGTGATCGACGATAAAGATACCAACTCTAGCGTTCTTATGATTTTAATTTTGGGTTGGTTTGCAAGCTACATGGCACTCGATGGTTCAAAGCGTTCAGCAAAGCAAGAATGGGCTTGCGTGAAGCGCCGTATCCGAGAAAAGCTTTCATAGGTTTCGAGACCCCCGCCTGCGCGGGGGATAATTCCCCAATTCTAAGCTTCAAAGCTATTAAAAGGGATCGGCAGAATTTCTTTTAATCGCAGTTGTTTCTGTAAACCTTGCAAGTTTGCCAAATAAATCGGTATGTCCGGGTCATAGAACTCAGATATGACTTGCAAACACAACGCACATGGCGGCGCGGGTTCAGCCTGATCGGTGGTGACTATTAAGTATTCCATATGCTGTTTGCCAAGTGTTGCGACGCCATTCCAAATAGCGTTGCGTTCGGCACAGATCGTAGCACCATAACTGGCATTTTCGACATTACATCCGTAAAACACCTGCTCAAAGCCCTTAAATTTGACCGCGGCTCCAACTTGGAAGTTAGAGTAGGGTGAATATGAATTTGCTCTTGCAACAAGCGACTTTTCATAGGCTGCTTGAACGTCCGGTGTCACTTGAATTGTCATCAATTACCTTTTCGATTCTGACCAAATTACCGCGAAGCATAAATAGCATTTAGGTATTTCGCAACACTATAACCGGTGCGCCTGTTTAGGCTTTTGAGCCACGCGCTAAGTGATCTATTGCACTTTCCAAAGCAACAGTGCGGTCAGATACGAATGCATCCCCGTCAAGCAACTCTTCAACACCTAATCGTTTGAGTTTTTCTGCTGCAGCGTCTGTTTGCATCACTAAGTAAACCGCTTTGTTCAATTCCCGCGCTTCGCGCACGACATTTTCAATCGACAGCGAAATAGTATCGTCAAGTATCGATACGTCACTTAAGTCAATAATTACGACTTCGTGATCAGCAATGGTGGCACGCTCACGAGCGAGTGCTTTGGATACGCCAAATATCATTGCACCACTTAGATAGAAAAATAAAATCCGTCCTTCACCTAAATTAAGTAGGCGCTTCTGTTCGCGCGTCAGCGGGAGTTTATCGTCCAGGTCACTTATAGCTCTTATGTTCTTTGATTGACTAGCACTAAGCTTCTCTATGGTAATAACATTTGCGACGAATACGCCAATACCAACCGCAACGATTAAGTCTACAAACACCGTTAGTAGCATTACCCCGTACATGATTAATGTTGAGTGGAATGAGACGCGGTGGGCGCGCTTTAAAAAACTCCAATCCAGTATATCCACACCTACTTTCACCGCTATTCCTGCTAGGACTGCGAGGGGAATATTCTCGATTAACGAAGCAGCACCAAATACTGCAGCAAATAGAATAACAACCCGTATCACGCCCGATAAAGGTGTGCGTGCGCCGCTTTGAATATTGACGACCGTCCCCATCGTTGCGCCAGCGCCGGGTAAACCACCGAACAAGCCGGAAGCTATATTACCCATGCCTTGTCCGATAAGTTCTTTATCTGATTTGTGTTCTGAACGAGTTAAGTTGTCAGCAATGACCGACGTTAGCATCGAATCGATACAACCCAGCATACCCAACACCATTGCATCGGCAACCATGGTTTGAAACTGAGCAACAGTAAAGTGCGGCAGTATTAACGATGGGAGTGTGGCATTGATCTGCCCAATACGTTGAATGTCTTCATAGTCGAATAGTAGCACCGAAATAAGTGACACAATCACTAACGCATATAGTTGTGGTGGTACTACTTTCTTCAGTCGTGCAGGGGTGAAAAACAAGATGAGAATCGTTAGTGTAGCCAATACCAATTCGCTTAGCCGAATGTTGCTAAGCAGAGTAGGTAGTTCACTTAAAGTACCTGTTACACCGCCCGGAGGTGCGCTTTGCCCAACTAACGGCGCGAGTTGGATGATGATCAATATACAGCCAATACCGGACATAAATCCGGAAATTACGCTGTAGGGCATCAGCGTGATGTACTTGCCAAGTTTTAGCACACCAAATGCGATTTGAAACAAGCCCGCCATGATGACTACGGTAAAAGCCATCGCCATACCATTTTCCGGGTTGTCGGCAATCATCGTTGTGACGACTGCTGCCATCACTACCGTCATTGGTCCAGTCGGTTCCGAGATCAGAGTTGGTGTACCGCCGAATAATGCCGCAAACAAACCAACCAGTATTGCGCCATAAATACCCGCTTCTGCGCCTGCACCGGAAGCGACACCAAAGGTCAATGCCAAGGGTAAAGAAACGATTGCTGCAGTAAGACCACCTAATAAGTCACCGCGAAGATTCTTAGTTGTTAACTTATTCAAAAATGTCATTGCGTATTATAGTTTCCTAGCACTTACTGTTGTAAGTAATCAATGCATCACTACAGGAAAAGTCATTAACATTTAACTTCATAATGTAGACCTTTAGTTTGGCTCTGGCGCCACACTTAATTAAAATTTTTTTCGTTTCTTCGAAGTGACGTCAGTATAACAGTGCCGGTGTTGACCTCAACGCTAAATCTACTTTTGCTCACTGGTACGACGATCGATTAATCTCGCAATACCTGCAAACGAAATAAATATTAACCATGCCGCACCATCACCCATATATCGATATGGGGTTACTCCATTCACTAGCTCAACCTCGTGTTGCAAAGCACCACGTTCAAATTGGGGTAATTGCGCAGTTAAATTACCGCGATGATCAACAAAGCCGCTGATCCCGTTATTGGTTGAACGGATCAGCGGTAAACCGAGTTCCTTTGCCCTAACTTGCGCTATTTGCATATGTTGTGCGGGGCCATGCGAACGACCAAACCACGCATCATTGCTAACTGTAAGTAGTACGTCAGTATCACTGTAGACGTTAGCCAATACTTGCCGTGGGAAAGCGATTTCAAAGCAAATCGCTGGCGCTACTTTAATGCCGTTGGCGACTAAATTGCGCTGTTGAAAATCACCGCGGTTGAAGCTCGACATTGGCAAGTCAAATATAGGAGCAACTTCACGCAGTACAGACTCAAAAGGAACAAATTCTCCTATTGGCAAGAGGTGATGCTTTGCAAACCGGTTGTTATGCATATAGCGATAATGACCTGTCGTATCATCGGCCTCGCGTTTGCCAATAGCAATCAAGTTGTTATAAACCTCTTCACCTTCATAGTGATAGTTTACAATGCCGGTTATCAATGCAGAGCCCTGACTAGCCGTTATTTCATCGATACTTCGGATATAATCTGTTGCTAGCGATTCTAATTTCGGAATAGCCGCTTCAGGCCATACAATTAAATCAACGCCAAGATAAGGCAGAGATTCATCGATGTAAGCTTGCATGGTTGGTGCATCTTGTTCCGGGACCCAGCGAAGTTCCTGCTTGATGTTGCCTTGGATCATGGCAGTGGTAATGGTCTCACCCGTGGGTTTAGTCCAGGTAATAGAATTTAAAACATAGCCTGCGACAAATGGCACCGTGAGCACTGTTGCAACACTCAGCCACCGACGCCTATGAATCGCAATAGCGGCCCCTGTACACACCATAACCATTAGCGCACTGGTACCTGTTTCGCCAATCACGGGCAACCAACCTGAAAGTGGTGACGTTAACTGTGAATAACCTAATGACAGCCACGGAAAGCCACTTAGCATCCAACTTCTCAACCATTCAGCAAGCAACCAACTGATAGGTAAATAGAGTGCTAACCAACGCTGATCACCCAGCTTCAGTGCTATTCGCAGAGCGATTACCGGATAAATGGCTAAATAACTACACAGAGCTACCATCATGGCTATCGATGCAATTAAGGGCAAACCACCGAAATCTGCGATACTCACGTGAACCCAACTAATACCAGCTCCGAACCAAGCCAATGCAAACCACCAGCTAAGCCAGACAACACTATAACGAGACTGGTTGACTATGGTCGTCAAATAGCCAACGAGGCCGAGGGGAGCAATCCACCAATAATTAAAAGGTGCGTAACTAAAGGTTAGTGACGCACCGCATAAAACAACAAAAAGGTAGGTTAGATACTTGTGCAGAACTTATTCTTCCTCAACCGTATCAGCTGAGTTGTCTGGCAACGTAACTTTTAATTGCAATAAGCGCCGTTTGTCAGATTGGGTCACTTTAAAGACGAGCTCACCAATTGTGATATCTTCATTGGTTTCTGGCATATGACCAAACGCTTTGAGCACGATGCCGCCAATAGTATCAGCTTCTTCTTGATTAAACGTCGTCTCAAAAAACTCGTTAAACTCGTCTAGCGGTTTTAGCGCTTTTACTGAATAGGTATATTTATTCAGTGGACGGATGTCATCTGTCACATCTTCTTCTACGTCAAACTCATCTTCAATTTCGCCAACGATTTCCTCGAGGATGTCTTCAATTGTTACCAAGCCCGATACGCCGCCGTACTCGTCAACTACAATTGCCATGTGATAACGCTGAGAACGAAACTCCTTGAGCAGCACGTCAACACGCTTGCTCTCAGGGACAATAACTGCGGGACGCAGTACGTCGCGTAAATGAAATTCTTTACCAGGAATAAATGCGTAAGCGAGAAGGTCTTTAGCAAGAAGAATGCCTTCAATATGGTCTTTGTCTTCGCTTATCACAGGAAAGCGCGAGTGCGCTGAATCAAGCATTTGCGGCAAAAACTCTTCTACCGATTGGTCCACTTCGATAGTGATCATTTGCGCTCTAGGGATCATGATTTCTCTTACGCGCATGTCGTGGACATCAATCACGCCCTCGATCATTTCTCGAGTCTGTGGGTCAATTACCTCTCTGGCTTGCGCCTCTGAAATTACTTCAACGAGGTCGTCTTTGTTTTTCGGTTCTCCGTTGAAAGGCTGAAGTATTCTGTCTAACCAACCTTTCTGAGAAGAACCGTTGGTAGAGTGGGGATTATCGTCGCTCATAGTTTCTGTCGTTTACGTTTTCCGAAGTCGGCTGTTAATAGTTAATGATCTTGGTAGGGATCGTCAATCCCTAATTTTGCCAATAATCGAGTCTCTAGGGATTCCATCTCAACTGCCTGTACTGGATCAATATGGTCATAACCGAGTAAATGCAAGACACCATGGATAGTTAAATGCGCGTAATGATCACTTAAGGGTTTGTTTTGTTCAGTCGCTTCGCGCTCAACGACATCGGCGCATATGACCAAGTCGCCAATCAAGGGTATGTCGATTTCCGGCGGACACTCAAACGGAAAAGACAGCACATTAGTTGATTTGTCTTTGCCGCGATATTGCAGATTGAGTTGTTGTGATTCGTTAGTCTCGACCAATCGAATAGTTAATTCTTTGTCGCTGAGTTGGTTGGCATTTAATACTAGTGTTGTCCAACGCTCGAAGTCTTCGAGCACTGGTATGTCATTATCACAGGCGTGTTGCAGGTCGATATGATTAGTCACGTGACTCTTTTTTCAGCTGTGCTTGGGCTTTGTCATATTCTTCGTAGGCACCTACAATACGCGCTACTACAGGATGGCGTACTACATCATTTGCGTTGAAGAAGTTAAATGACAATTCCTTAACGTCTTGCAATACATCGATAGCATGACGTAGACCAGACTTTGCATTACGCGGTAAATCGATCTGTGTGATGTCGCCGGTGATAACGGCTTTACTGTTAAAACCAATCCGAGTTAAGAACATTTTCATTTGTTCGACTGTCGTATTTTGACTTTCGTCAAGAATAATAAACGCATCGTTTAGTGTGCGGCCACGCATATATGCAAGCGGGGCAACTTCAATCACATTGCGCTCGATGAGCTTTTCAACTTTTTCAAAACCCAGCATTTCAAACAGTGCGTCATAAAGAGGTCGTAAGTAAGGGTCAACTTTTTGCGACAAATCACCGGGTAAGAAGCCCAATTTTTCGCCCGCTTCAACGGCTGGTCGAGTTAATAGGATCCGACGGATCTCTTGACGTTCTAACGCATCAACCGCACAAGCTACAGCTAAATAGGTTTTACCGGTTCCTGCTGGACCAATACCAAAACAAATATCGTGATTGATGATATTCGCGACATACTGAGACTGATTTGGGTTGCGGGGTTTTATCACACCACGTTTGGTTTTAACGTGTACCTCTTTTCCGTAGTGGCCTGCTTCAGCGCGCTCAAGGCATTTAGCTTCTTGAATAGCCAAATGCACTTTCTCCGCTTCTAACTCGGGAATGCGACCTTTTACCGGCTGGGTTTCGATGTATAGAAGTTTGAGTAGTTCTCCAGCACCGCCAGCTCGCATCGGTTCGCCAATTACTTTGAATTGGTTATTGCGATAGGTGATCTCAACACCCAAGCGTCGTTCAATCTGTTTGATATTGTCGTCAAATGGACCGCACAAGCTGGATAAGCGCTTTTGGTCTTCAGGCTCTAGGACAATTTCGTTGCTGGTAATATTACTCACAATTCCTCTCATTTATACCGGTTGAAACTGGCTTACGCCCAATGCATCCGGCGCATTTACCTGCTGTTTATTGGTGATACTTTGCGGGCTAACTGCGACGCGCAAACCCATGTCACTTTCACGTCTGATAACGTCTCCACGCAATGAGTTTGTAAATACGTCAGTAATTGCGATATCGACAAATTGGCCAATCATACCTGGCGTTCCTTCAAAATTAACCACGCGGTTATTTTCGGTGCGGCCCGATAATTCCATCGGGTTCTTTTTCGATGGACCTTCTACTAAAACGCGCTGCTCAGTACCAACCATGTTTCGCGCGATGCGCTGCGCCTGCTGGTTAATGCGCTGTTGCAATAAGTACAAACGCTGTTTCTTTGCATTTTCTGTTACATCATCAACCGCGTCAGCTGCTGGAGTACCAGGGCGCGCACTGTAGATAAAACTAAAACTTAGGTCGTAATCAACCGCCTGGATTAAATCCATCGTCGCTTCGAAGTCAGCGTCAGTTTCACCTGGGAATCCAATAATAAAATCAGACGACATACTGATGTTAGGTCTGATTTTGCGCAATTTACGGATTTTTGATTTGTATTCAATCGCGGTGTGACCTCGCTTCATCAAATTGAGGATACGATCTGATCCACTCTGCACTGGCAAATGCAAGTGGTCTACCAACTCAGGAATGGTTTCGTAAGCCGCAATAATGTCATCAGTGAACTCGACTGGATGCGATGTGGTGTAGCGAATTCGGTCGATACCATCAATGGCCGCAATGAGTTCAAGTAATTCGGCAAAGCGACACTCGCTGCCGTCATAGTGTTCACCGCGGAAACCATTCACGTTTTGACCGAGCAGATTAACTTCGCGTACTCCTTGCTCCGCAAGTTGCGCAATTTCTAACAATACGTCATCAACAGGGCGACTAACTTCCTCGCCACGGGTATAAGGCACTACACAGAATGAACAGTACTTAGAGCAACCTTCCATAATTGAAACAAATGCCGTTGGACCTTCAGCACGTGGCTCTGGCAAGCGATCAAACTTTTCAATCTCTGGAAACGTGACATCAACAACTGCTTTCTCGCCAGCTTTAATTTGTTCAATCATTTCCGGCAAGCGATGCAGTGTTTGCGGACCAAAAACTAAGTCAACAAAGGGGGCTCGCTGACGAATTGCGTCACCTTCTTGAGATGCTACACATCCACCAACACCGATGATCAAGTCGGGGTTGTCATTCTTCAACGTTTTCCATCGGCCTAATTGGTGGAACACTTTTTCCTGGGCTTTTTCCCGGATAGAACAGGTGTTGAGCAGAATCACATCTGCTTCTTCAGGCTCGTCAGCAACACTATAACCATGGGTACTATCGAGAAGATCGGCCATTTTCTCCGAGTCATACTCGTTCATCTGACAACCCCAGGTTTTGATATACAGCTTTTTGGTCATTTCTGGCAGC
Source organism: Alteromonas sp. (assembly GCA_964230255.1). Taxonomy (GTDB): domain Bacteria; phylum Pseudomonadota; class Gammaproteobacteria; order Enterobacterales; family Alteromonadaceae; genus Alteromonas_E. The sequence continues at coordinate 4,317 of CAXRGW010000122.1, read as the reverse complement.
TCAATAAATTCAACGTAAGGTAGCTGCAGCATTTTAATCATGTGTTCCAAAAACAATCTGTGGACACAGGGCGCAAGCTACTGGGGTCTGTTGAGTCTTGCTGCAAAATTGCAAAACAAGGCTCAACAGACCCCCTAAAATCAGCCCGCCATTATATGCTCAAAACAGTTCTGAAGCTAGAGGAATCAGCACAGCCAGCGCTGGCGAATAGTTAGATTTGCCGCCCAAATGACAAGTGCCGATCCGAATAACAAAGACAGTGTTATTGGTTCTTGCCAGCCAATGGCACCAATAATCGCTGCAAAGGCCAGACTAGAGTAGGACAAAAGGCCAATTTTTACTGGTGAGGCTAACGCAAATGCCCGTGTCATTAGTAGTTGTCCAATGGCGGCTAAAACCCCCATTACAACTAACCATGGAATCACCTGCTGTAATAGAGGCTGCCAGTAAATCAGCATTGGAACAAGGGAGATTAGTGTCGCGACACCGGTAAAATAAAATACGATCCGCAAAGACGGTTCTGTATCCGTTAATTTGCGGATTGTACATTTGGTAGTCGCTACTAGAATTGCACAGCCTATGGCTATGGTCAGGGCAATGACATTTATCGACTGAGTCGGGGTAGGCTTAGTTAGCAAAATGATTGCTGCACCGCAAAAGCCAATGACTATAGCGATAGCCGTTTTAAAATCGATACGCTCCTTTAACCACACATAGGCAATCAACGGTACGATAAATGGCGCCAACATTAAGGCCATCATCGCCTGTGTTAAGGTCAATGTGGCTAATACATAAAAAAAGCCATACATCGCTACCATACCGGACATAGCGCGAAACAAATGCAATTTGAGGCGCTGAGTGCGAATGACTGATTGGGCATGAGATAAACCGCCGCGCAACATTATTGGGATTAAGACAACCAAGGCACTGGCATTGCGGAAGAATACCAGTTGAGTTTGGTTCATTTGTTCACTTAGCGCTTTAACTACCGCGCCAACGCCAGCAAAACACAATTCGGCTGCGATCAGGCAAAGAGCACCTAACCAAATCGATGAGCTTAAGTTATTTGAATGAGCAGATGACATGAAAATTACAGCCTTTGGCAGAACCAACGCGTATCAAAGCGCGTAGTTTTACTTCATAATATCTAAATCTACCAGTAATGAATGACCCTATGTTTGATTTTATTGTTGTTGGTGGCGGCATGATTGGTTCCGCTTTGGCCTTAGGCTTAGGTCAACAGGGCCACAAAGTCGCTATTGTTGAACAACATTTGCCCTTAGCATTTAGCCCTGAACAACCGCCAGATATTCGGATGTCAGCGTTAAGCCTTGGCACAATGAAATTACTCCAACATTTAGGTGCTTGGGACGCGATTAGTCAATCTCGGACACAACCTTACAGCAAGCTTACTGTGTGGGAGAGTGCAGCTGATGAAAACCGTCGAACGCAATTTGATGCACAATCGATAGGCGTCGACAACCTTGGTTTCTTTGTAGAAAATCGTTTAACGCAGCTAGGTTTACATGAACAGATACAAGGATTAGATAATGTCTCTTGGTTTACCTCCGCCACGGTTGTGACGCTAGATTGCGAAAATGCCACAGTTACCTTAAGTGATGGTAAAGAACTCACAGCCAACTTTATCGTAGGAGCAGACGGTGCACAGTCTCAAGTACGCGCTCTTGCCAACATTGGTCAAAGTGGATGGCAGTATGGTCAACAAGCATTAGGAGTAACTATCAAAACCACGTCGCCTTCAACTCATGAGACTTGGCAACGCTTCAGGCCAGAAGGCCCGATTGCATATCTACCTATGTTTGAAAATTATGCAGCGTTGATTTGGTACGATAACGCAGACAAGATCCGCAATCTCAAAAGTATGTCGATTGATGTGCTGGCAGAGCATGTAAAAGATATGTTTGTTGAGTACGTGGGTGAGTTTGAAGCTTTACAATCTGCAGCTTTTCCTCTCACTCGTGCACATGCAAACCAATACATACGAAAGCGCGTGATTTTAGTGGGGGATGCGGCACATACGATAAACCCTCTGGCGGGGCAAGGCGTGAATATTGGATTTCAAGATGTTAACTGTTTGTTGTCGCTGTTTGCCCAAGACAATGTAATCAGTGAAGATAGTCTCAGAAAAAGTTATCAGCAGCCAAGAATGCGAGCCAATCAACTGATGATGTCGAGCATGGATGCGTTTTATTATGGCTTCAGTAATGATATCTTGCCGCTAAAATTATTGCGCAATGGTCTGTTACGCCTAGCGGATAACGCCGGTGCGATTAAACAGCAAGCGCTAAAATATGCAGTAGGAATACAATGACTCTATTAATCATTCTGGCGGTATTATTTGCCGCTTTATTTATCATTATCCCTTTAATTGAGAAATCCAATGTGCGGATTAGCGAAGAAGATACAAGTAAAATGAGTCGCTGGATATATCCATTGATGATGATTGCCCTTATATTAGCACTAATAATGGCACTCTAACTTTCAAGTTTGGATAAAATTCAAGTATTCGCTAATGCGCCTTGTGTATCAAAGTCGGTGCCGTCAACACTTACTCGACATCATTCTCATTCTGGCAAAAAGAAGCGAGCTTAGTGCTCGCTTCGTTGTACCTGATTGCAAGTTAGTTTTTACGCCAAACTCCATCTTGGTTGGCGCCTTGGATTTCACAATCGCCCTCAGCATACTCAGGTAGTTCACCGCGGTCGCGCTTAGAGAAATAGTCTTTGCTGATAGCGACGATCGTTGGCGTTAACAGGACAATCGCAATGATATTAATAACCGTCATTAAGCCTAACGCCATATCGGCCATGGCCCAAACTTTGGGTAATGCTGCCATCGAGCCCCATAAAATCATGGCCAAGTAACCCGCAGTATAGAAAGTTCTACCCAGCTTGTTATCGAGCTTAAACATATGCAGGTTACTCTCGCCATATGCATAATTTGCTACCACTGAAGTAAAGGCAAACAAAGTGATGGCAGCAGCGACAAAATCAACACCGCCTTCACCTAAATGCGATGCCATTGCGGTTTGAGTTAAGCGGATCCCTTCCATACCATCGCCAGAGCTGCCACCGGCAAGCAAAATGATAAATGCCGTACAAGTACAAAGGATCATCGTATCGATAAAGACCCCGAGCATTTGTATATAACCTTGTGATACTGGATGGTTGGGGTAGGGAGTCGCACTCGCCGCAGCGTGAGGTACACTACCTGAGCCGGCTTCGTTAGAATATAATCCGCGTTGAATACCGTTTTTAATTGCAGCAGCAAAGGCACCTGCAGCCGCTTCAGTTAAACCAAACGCTCCAAGTATAATGTCTTTTAAAACAGCTGGAAGTAATTCAATATTCGCGATGGTCACAAACAAGGCGACCGCAACGTAGGTAATCCCCATAAATGGGACTACCCATTCAGCAAAGCGCGCAATTGCCCGCAGTCCGCCGATGACGATTAAACCAGCGACCAAAATAATGACAAGACCAGAATTAAATGTGGGTATCCCATACGCATTGTTAAGAGCATCTGTGATGGTGTTGGCTTGTACGGCACTAAAGATAAAGCCGTATCCCATAAACAAACACAAAGAAAAAAGGATTGCGAGCCACTTGTTCTTTAGACCTTGTTTAATGTAATACGCCGGACCGCCGCGATATTCGCCGTTGGCATCTTTAACTTTATATACTTGGCCGAGCACACTTTCGGCGAAACCGGTTGCCATACCCAGTAATGCGATTATCCACATCCAAAAGATTGCACCGGGGCCGCCGAGTGATATCGCTACTGCAACGCCAGCCAGATTACCTGTACCCACGCGCGCCGAAAGACTGGTACAGAGCGCCTGAAATGAGCTTATACCTTCCTTATTATTTTGAGTGCTTCCTCTTAAGACACTGAACATGTGCCCAAAGTGTCGGAGCTGAAGAAAACCTAAGCGAAACGAAAACCAAACGCCACACAGAACCAACATGGGCATTAAAATCGGAACATTTAAAAAATCTAAAAAATGTCCACTTCCCCAGAATACCCCAAGGCCTTCGCCCCATAAGAAATTGTTAATTGCGTCGACTATGTCGTTGATCACGGTAAACCTTTACTTAACTTCATTAAGTTGTTCAGTCTGCCGTCTCTCGTTAGAGATGTCTAGAAGGCTAGGGGGTAAACAGGGTAAAACAGTGAAATAGGCACAAAAAAAAGCGCCGAGCGTTCGGCGCTTTTTGTATGGCTGGGGTAGCTGGACTCGAACCAACGAATCGCGGGATCAAAACCCGCTGCCTTACCAACTTGGCTATACCCCAA
>CAXRGW010000121.1:0-8819 GCA_964230255.1 Alteromonas sp. | reverse complement strand
AAAGTTTCTTCAGCCCACTTCGCGTTATCTGTCATCATCTTTTCCTATTAGTTAAGTAAAAGATCTGATCAGAAGTTAAAAGAAGAGTTCAAAAAAATCCCCACTAATTTCTTAGTAGGGATTTGTGTATAAGAGACAGGTGATAACACCGGCTTTTTTAATACTCGTCGGCCACTGCAGGCCCGGCATAATTGTCGAATCTCGAAAACTGGCCTTGGAAGGTCAATCTTGAGGTTCCAATCGGACCATTCCGCTGTTTACCAATTATAATTTCGGCTACGCCTTTGTATTCGCTATTTTCGTGATAAACCTCGTCACGATAGATAAACATGATCAAATCGGCATCTTGCTCGATTGAGCCCGATTCACGCAAATCTGAGTTAACCGGACGTTTATCGGCCCGCTGCTCCAAACTACGGTTTAGCTGTGAAAGTGCAACAACCGGCACTTCAAGTTCTTTTGCTAATGCTTTTAATGACCGTGAGATCTCAGCGATCTCCAATGTTCGATTGTCGGCCAAACTAGGTACCCGCATTAGCTGCAAATAGTCGACCATGATCAAGCTGATACCGCCGTTGTCACGTGCGATTTTTCGGGCGCGAGTACGCACGTCCATAGGTGTAAGCCCCGATGAATCATCGACCCATAGATTATTCTTCTCTTTTAACATTGCCATGGTGCGTGAGATCCGTGACCAATCGGTATCGTCGAGTTGCGCAGTACGGATCTTGGTCTGATCGACGCGACTCAACGACGCTAGCATACGCATCATGATTTGTTCTGAAGGCATCTCTAAGCTAAATACCAGCACCGGCTTATCTTCGGCCATCATGGCATTTTCACATAAATTCATGGCAAATGTGGTTTTACCCATTGAAGGGCGCGCCGCAACAATTATTAAATCCGATGGCTGTAAGCCACTGGTCTTTTTGTCCAGATCTTGGAAGCCCGTGGTTACACCCGTTACTTCTTTACCTGATTTAACAAGCGCTTCAAGACGGTCAACGGTTTTACCGAGGACCTTGTCGATATCTTTCGGTCCCTCGTTTTCTCCCGTGCGCTTTTCAGCAATCTCAAAAACTTTTGATTCAGCTAAGTCGAGCAGTTCGGCACTATTGCGACCTTCAGGATTAAAACCGACCTCAGCAATGTTATGGGCGACACCAATGAGTTCGCGCGTAATCGCACGCTCTTTAATGATTTGTGCATAGGCGGCAACGTTGGCAGCACTTGGCGTATTTTTGGCTAGTTCCGCTAGATAAGCAAAGCCACCAGCTTCTTCAAGTTTGTCGTGTTTTTCAAGCTGTTCAGAAACGGTAATTAGATCAACTGGTAGGTTGTGCTTGAGCAAGTCTAAAACGGCAATGAATATTGTTTGATGAGCGCGGTTGTAAAAGTCATCCGAACCAATGATTTCAGTTACTGTATCCCAGGACTCAGGAGCAATAAGCATGCTTCCCAGAACTGACTGTTCCGCCTCAATTGAGTGAGGCGGAATTTTTAACTTTTCTATATTAGCGTCTGATTGAGACGAGCTTGCCACTTCCACAATAGATCACGCAATTACAAAACGGTCGAGTATTATGCGCTATTTTGTGGCTGATAGGAATCGACAGTTGCGCTTATTGATGGCGCAACTCAACTCGACCATTTACGGTTGAAACTTCAACTTCAGCAGAACCACCACCAGTACTGAACTCCAACCAACGGCGCGGCCCATACTTAGCTTTTTGCATTTTGTCGTCGGTAAGGCGATTCACAAACTTGCCATCAGCATGCCCCTCGATATCAAAGTGCGCTGATACGCCCTCCTGAAAGATGAGTTCGACTGAACCACCCACTGTCGATATCCTTACATCACCACCAGCCTGCAAATCCATACTCGCTTCAATATCGCCATTAACGGAACTCAAATCGAGCTCGTCAACCACTTGCAGTTCAAGATCTAAGTCGCCACTAACGGTTTCAGCTTGGATCTCGCGGCTATCAGAACTTATGCGGATATCACCATTAACAGATTCGAACTTAATATCACCTTCTCCGCTGTGCCTGCCTTCAATTGAGCCATTAACAGTCTCAATTTTAACGTCACCCGTCAGCTTGCGAGCACTGATATGGCCATTGACTGATTCCAGTCGAATACGACCTTCAATGTCGTTGACTGAAACGGCTCCATTCACTACTTCAACGTCGAGTCCGCCATGCAAATCCTCACCGTCGAAGCTGGCATTTACCGACGTATAATTCACTTCGCTACCATGGGGTACATAGATAGTTAAGTCATCGCCATTGCCCGAGCCCCAGCTCTTCCAATCGCCTTTGTAAGAGGTACTTTCCATTTCGACTTTAATTTGCACGTTTTTACCACGACGTTCAAAAATGAATTTGCGAGCCCGGTCGCTAAGTTCGCCTTCTACTCTAACCTCTTCGCGGTCCCAGCCTTTAACTACAGCGGAGCCATTTAAATGTTCGATTTCAATCCGGCTTTGCGCATCTGCATCAAGAGTTTGGTCAACTTTTTGCCCGGCTAGTGCTGGGTGTGTTGTAAACAACAGTCCAGCTACTACCGAAGCACAGAGGCATAAACCAGGAGATTGTTGGTCTTTAGTTAATTGTTTCATTTTGCTATACCTCAAATTAAATTTGTCGCCACTTCGGTGAATGTACCCGCTCAATAAGACTGATTTGTTGTTGATAGACGTTTTGTAACATCTTCAGCAGGGCCGTATTGTTTGGGTCTTGGGCCAAAGCGGCCTTAATTGCATTGGCAGCTTCATCTAACTCGGTCAATTGTTGTTGCCAGTCCTCAGTCAATGCGGGCTGGTCTTGTAAACTAACCAGTAAGTCATCGCGTTGTGACTCATGCTGCGTTGATAACGCGTCAGCTAACTGCTGGGCGTTCAACGGCGCATCATTACCTATTGGTGTTGTGCTTAATTGCTGGGTGACTAACCACCCGGCTACCGCTACGATGAAAAAGCTAGCAGCAAGTGAAATCGGTTTAAAACCTGATTTCACCGATTCGGGTTCGCTACCACCGGCCATTTCCTGGCGCTCAATGCCCAGCTCAATCCCTTGCCATAAATCTCGTTCGGGGATCTTTTCGCGCGGTAACTGAGTTAACGCCTGTTGTAACTTTTGCTCAGAATTACTCATCACCCATCCACTCCGTAAGCAATTGTTTAGCTCTGTGAAATTGCGCTTTACTTGAACCCACTGCCATATTGAGCAGATCGGCAATTTCCTCGTGTCGATACCCTTCTATTGCATGTAGCACAAATACGTGTCGTGCCCGCTCTGGCAATCGCAATACATAATCGTCTAGCGATACCAAGTCAACTGAGGTATCAGTTTGTTGGTAGTGCGCGGCTGACTCTTCAATGTTAAACGTGCGCTGAAACCAACCTTTTTGTTTGCGAATGTACGAAATTGTAATATTCGATGTAACGCTGTGCAGCCACGTTGAGAACTTGCTTTGCCCGTTGAAATTACTTAGCTTATTCCACAGTTGGATAAACACTTCCTGGGTTGCATCCTCGGCCATTGTTCGCTCGCCAGTAAGACGCAAACAAAGCGCATACACGCGACCCACATGAGCGTCATAGAGCTTCTTATAAGCCAAATTATCACCCTGCTGAGCGGCCGCTATCACATCACGTTCAGTTTTCTCAGCAAACGTGTGTTGCGCATCCACCACACTGTCTTGCAGTTCTGCCATGTCGCTTGTGTTCCATTATTAGGTGGGTCGAGACTCACCCGGTTATTTATTCGCTTGAGTTATTATCTTTGTCGTTCCTTTATGCAGAAAGGTTTAAATACCTAAAATAATTTTTTTTGATTATTGTTTTTAGGCTAAACTTTCAACGACGTTGTGTCTTAGGATAGTATACGAAGTCTTACCAATATGTTGATAAATCAATTATTTGCTGCAAAACCCGTACCTTTCGGACCCAAAGGTGCTCCAAGCAGTATCGCCAAACAACCGGTTGATTCTTTAACCGTCTACTTCGATGGCACTGATGAAGACGAACAGGGCAATAAAAAATTGCACGGTGGTGTTGAGAAAGTCTTGCACCAATATTCATTGGCCAGTTATTCACTTTTTCAGCAACACTTCCCCGACGGTGCCGCGCAATTCGTTCCCGGTAGCATTGGTGAAAATATCAGTATCGAAGGTATGGATGATACAAATGTTCGCATTGGTGACGTATATCGAATGGGCGAAGTTGTCTTACAAGTCGGCTCACCCCGGGTGCCGTGTAATAAAATCTCCCATCGATTTGGCATTGATGGCTTAGATCGCTTTGTCAATCAGCACTCCATTACCGGATGGTACTATCGGGTGTTGCAGACTGGTGAAATAAAGGTTGGTGATAGTGTTGAACTGGAAGTGACAAATAGCAGCAGTATGACGATTGCTGAGTTTATGAACAGCGTCAATGACCGCAGTGCTTCAAAAGAATTGTTAACGCGCGCAGCGAATCTACAAGGCCTCGATCCAGAATGGCGCGAGCGGTTATCCATTCGCGCCAAACACGCTAAATAATGTTTCCCAGCGAAATAGCGTAAGCGTATCATTGTCTAGATGAAACAAGCCACCGTAATACTGTTCATACAACCGCCCTGTGTGAGTAAAACGCGCCAACTGCGCAGACCCTTAGGTGATTACAATTACTTTCGACTTAGCATGCCATTTACAACCACTCTTGATACCTGCCGGTGTCACCACAATTTCATTTTTTTGGTAAATAAAGTCCCGGTAATCATCGTCTCGCCAGTTCTCTACACGGTATAGGTTTTCGGACAGATTAATGAATATATGATGCTGAGCAGCGGTCTCGTGCGACATCTCGCTAGGTTCGGCCTCACAAATTCCAATGTAAGCCGTTCAGATGCTAACGGCTTATTATCTCTATCACTACTAATAGCCGGTGGCTCAAGATAAATCTCTTGATAGCGAATAGGCATGTTGGACTTTTCCAAACTATAGGATGTTATGAATATGCCTCGAATTTTGCTTGCTAAACACTGCTACTATCTTTCTTACACGCATAAAAAAACCGCCGCCTAAAAGGCGGCGGTTTTCGTATCACTTAACGAGTAGCTTACGCTTCTGCGATGATGATCAACTTAATAGAAGTCATCACGTCAGAGTGAAACTGAAGGTCGATTTCGAACTCACCAGTTTCTCGCAAAGTACCTGTAGGCAATTTAACTTCTGCTTTTGATACTTCAACACCAGCTGCAGTAATTGCATCAGCGATGTCGCGAGTGCCAACAGAACCGAATAGCTTACCTTCGTCGCCGGCTGGTGCAGCGATAGTCACTTCACCTAAACCTTGAACTTTTTCAGCACGCGCTTCAGCAGCTGTCAATTCTTCAGCGATTTTAGCTTCTAATTCAGCACGACGTGCTTCGAATTTTTCTAGGTTAGCTTTAGTTGCTGGAACTGCTTTACCTTGTGGGAACAAGAAGTTACGTGCGTAGCCAGACTTAACTGTAACCTTGTCACCTAATCCGCCTAAGTTGGCGATTTTATCTAGTAGAATGATATCCATCTACAATACCCCTTATATTCGCCTATTACTTATGTGAATCAGTGTAAGGTAGCAACGCTAGGAAGCGCGCACGCTTAATTGCAGTTGACAACTGACGCTGATATTTCGCACTTGTGCCAGTAATACGGCTAGGTACGATTTTGCCACTTTCGGTAACGTAGTTTTTCAACGTTGCGATATCTTTGTAATCGATCTCTGCTACGCCTTCAGCTGAAAAACGGCAGAATTTACGACGTCTAAAAAAACGAGCCATGGTAATTCTCCTTATTCTGAATCTGCTGGTGCAGCAGCTGGTTTAGCTGGTGCTTCTTCGCGACGCTCACGACGCTCTTCTTTCATCATTGGTGACGCTTCAGTCACTGCAGACTTAGTACGCATAACTAAGTTACGCAAGATAACATCGTTAAAACGGAAAGCAGTTTCAAGTTCTTCGACAGCTTCGGCAGTTGCTTCGGCGTTGATTAACACGTAGTGTGCTTTGTGAAGCTTTTCGATTGGGTACGCTAGTTGGCGGCGACCCCAGTCTTCTAAACGGTGGATTTGACCGCCGTCTTGCTTCAAGATGGTCGAATATTTTTCGATCATCGCTGGGACCTGTTCACTCTGATCAGGGTGAACCATAAATACGATTTCGTAATGACGCATGTCTGCTCCTCACGGTAGTAGTCTCGAACAGTACAGCCTTCTGTATGGAGACAAGGAACTAGTTGGTTGGCTGTAAGGGCGCGGAGTATACAGGTGCCCTATGACAAAATCAACACACTCACACCAACAAGTGCCAGTAAGGACCAAATAAAGGTCTTTTTATTCACTTTATCGCCGACAAAGACTGCAACAATCAATGACAACACTACGCTTGTAGCAAATAATGTTTGCACAATAGCAGCCTTTGTATTGGCAAAAGCAATCATCTGTAAATAAAGTGCTGCGAAAGTACCCAATAAAGTCGCCCATAATAGCAACTTCACGCCAGGTTTACCCAAGGGCTGCAAAGGGGTAAACCGGCGGCGCATAAACAACATCAGTAAAACAATTGCCGCCAATCCACCCAGTAAGCGATAAAGTGAGGCGTTAGCAGCGTCAATACCGGTAGTGGTCAGTATATCTCGACTGATAACAGCACCCACTGCTTGGCATACTGCAGCTAATGCCGCAAACACATAACCTGTGATTGAAAATAGCTGCTGCTCATTGCGCTTCTGTAATTTGATAATCACGTCTACAGAGAGAATGACGATCGCAATACCTATCCATTGCTGCCACGTAAGCCATTCGTTTATCCAAATCATTGCGAGTAAAGCGGTAAATATCGGTGCTAGTGTTTCCGCGACTAAAATCGACTGACTGTCGCCAATAGTATTCAATGCGCGAAAAAAAAAGGTATCGCCTAGACCTATGCCGATGATACCACTTAACAACAACCAGGAAATTGCAATGGTATCCAGTGACACTTCCAAAGGGTTAACAATAGTAACTAGCGCCAAAACAAATGCTGCGAGAACCCCTTTCCATAGATTCAACGCCAACGGCGTAAAATAAGCGCCAAGCATTTGAAACATGCGTGCGGCAATTGCCCAACAGCAGGCCGTAGTAAGCGCAGCTATCTCTCCGATATACATAACGTAAATCTCTTTGTGCTCCGTCCAGCCATCAGGCTACAAACAAATTGGTACAGTTTTCGCAAATTTCGATCTAACTGATCTGGAATTCGTAAACAGGAGATGAAAATGAAAGTGGCCAGGATTCTACTTGTTTTAGTGTTGATTGTCTCAGCACCGGTACTTATATTTGCTTTGTTCCATTCACCTGAAGTATCTGAAACCACCATGCGCTGGCTGGTTGTATTATATCTATTTGCGCTGTCAGCAAGATATTATGTCGCTTTAATAGGCAACAAAAGCTCGGGTAAACACAATAGACATTAGATGCAATCCATTGTCATAACGAAATACACTGTTATTCGCTGTCGCAGAAAAGCGACCATTAAAGTTCAGGGCGGGGGCGAATCGTAAATTCACCTAAATCCGCTTGAGTTACTTCAACCCAAGTACCTGCTTTTATTGCGTCCTGGCTACTTAGCCGCCATGCGATACCAGAGTAATGATGCACAGCTTTGTGTTTATCAGAAACATCATCGACCAATAAAAAGCGATAGCCAACCAAATCACTTGCCGCTCTTGTTGGGTCTACGTTAGCTCGCAACTCTTTGTACGCTGGACGAAATATTAACGAACAAAAGGCTGTAGCAAGAAGCATACATAAACCGATGTACTGAGTTTCATTGGGTAACAAACGCCACGTAGCAAGCGTACCGGAGACAAGCGCGCCAACACCGAATGAAAAGAGAATTAGAGAGTTAAACCGAAATAGCAGCAGCTCAATACCAATAAGTATGAGCCCACCCCATACTAAGGTCGCGATCAGATTATCAGCTAGCCATGCCACGCGTATCTCTCCAGAAACAAGTCTACTTGCGTTTTATTATTATTACGTCACGATACTCTTATAGATTACCGAATTGTATAGAAAATGCACCCACTGATTGAAAAATTAGACCTTAAACCGCACCCCGAAGGTGGCTACTATGGCGAAGTCCATCGTTCACAACAAAGTGTAGTAAGCCCAGTACACCAACAATCAAGAAGCGCAGTTACACACATTTATTTTCTACTACTAAAGGGCCAACGAAGTCGCTTTCATCAGGTACAACACGATGAAATTTGGAATTTCTATGCGGGAGCCCCTTTGAATCTGTTGCATATACAAAGTGCACTGGCTCCCGCAGCGGATCAGCATGCAACAGCACAAACAATATCGATTGGTGATTCTGACCATTATGCCCACATAATCCCAGCCGGTCACTGGCAAGCCGCAGAGTCCAGTGGTGATTATTCGCTGGTGGGTTGCAGTGTGGCGCCAGGCTTTGACTTTGCTGACTTTAGTTTTATGCAAGACTCACAGTCGGCATGGATAATCCAATACCGACCTGAATGGCAAGACTTTATCTAACCCGAGATCTGCTTAAGCAACGACCATTGAATTTCTCTCTAGGTCAGTGATGTTAAGGGCTGGTTTGTTTTCCTTCAAACAATACGCCACCAATCCAGCCATTAAATTCAGTATAAAACCATTTATTGAGCGATGTCTGGAATGCTCAATGAACGAAATATTCTTTAATTGGTCGTTTATCGTTTCAATAATAAACCGTCGAGACAGCATGGCTCTATCCCATAATGACATCGCCTTGGCTTTCATGTTCTT
>CAXRGW010000120.1:0-35895 GCA_964230255.1 Alteromonas sp. | reverse complement strand
TTGTTGTTTGCACTAATAATATTGGGAATGAAAGTACAACATCGTTTGTTGAAGTTGCGACGTCAGCAGGGCCGCTGACGCCTTTTAAAGCATCGTTTACAGCGCTGCGGCTAACTCAGCACCCTGCCGAATTGCTCGTTTGGCATCAAGCTCTGCTGCGACGTCAGCGCCGCCAATCACATGCACTTTCATACCTTGTTCTAGTGCACTTTGTTCTAACTCTCTGAGCGGCTCTTGACCAGCACAAATGATGACATGGTCCACATCTAGTAATTTCTGTTTATCGCCAATACTAATGTGCAGACCTTCATCATCAATCTTGTCATAACTGACATTATTGACCATCTGCACTCGATGATTAGCTAACGATGTTCGGTGGATCCAACCCGTAGTTTTGCCTAGTCCTTTACCTATTTTTGAGGCTTTGCGTTGCAATAAATAGACTTGCCGAGATGGCTGCGGATGCTCGGGTTGTGTTAAAGCGCCAGGCTCAAGGTAGTTTTTATCAATGCCCCAGTGAGTTAACCACTTGTCCAGATCGGTAGTCAGATTCTCTTCTTCGACTAAGTATTCGGAGACATCAAAACCTATACCCCCTGCGCCGATAACTGCAACTTTTTGACCGACGGGTTTATGATCGCGCAAGACGTCTAGATAACTCATTACTTTGCTATGGTCGATGCCGGGGATATTGGGTATTCGTGGTTTAATCCCTGTTGCTAAGATAACGTCATTAAAACCTTGAGCTTTAAGCAAATCAGCGTCAACGCGAGTATCCAAATGCAGTTTTACGCCAGTGACTTCTATGCGGCGTTGAAAGAATCTAATTGTTTCGTAAAACTCTTCCTTGCCTGGTACCTGTTTGGCGTAATTAAATTGGCCGCCAATCTCACTAGCTTGGTCAAATAGATGGACTTCATGTCCACGCTCAGCCGCGTAGGTTGCGAAAGCTAACCCCGCAGGGCCAGCGCCAACAACGGCCAGTCGCTTTGGTTGTGTGACAGATTTAAAAATTAGTTCAGTCTCGTAGCAGGCTTGGGGGTTGACCAAACAACTCGCCCGTTTTTGTTCAAATGCATGGTCCAAGCAGGCTTGATTGCAAGCTATACAGGTATTGATCAAGTCTGACTCATTGCGCTGAGCTTTGACTACGAAGTCAGGATCGGCAAGGAAAGGGCGTGCCATTGATACCATGTCAGCATGACCTTGTGCTAAGACAGATTCAGCAACTTCGGGCATATTGATGCGATTTGTGGTGATTAAGGGAACGCTTACTTCACCTTTCATACGCTCAGTAATCCAAGTAAACGCAGCTCTTGGAACTGATGTGGCAATAGTAGGAACCCGAGCCTCATGCCAGCCAATGCCCGTATTAATTAATGTTGCTCCAGCCTCTTCAATGGCTTTAGCCAGATAAACAACCTCTTCCCAAGGCGCACCGCCTTCGACCAAATCGAGCATCGATAAACGGTAAATAATAATAAAGTTAGTGCCGACACGCTCTCGTGTTTGACGGACTATCTCAACGGCAAGTCGCGCTCGGTTTTCGAGACTGCCGCCCCATTCATCATCGCGCTGATTTGTGCGTTCACAGAAGAATTGATTGATTAGATAACCTTCTGAACCCATGACTTCTATACCGTCGTATCCGGCCAATTGGGCAAGTGCTGCACATTCAACATAATCCTTTATCGTACTTTTGACTTTGCGACTGGATAGGGCACGGGGTTTAAAGGGCGTAATGGGGGATTTCACTGGTGATGCAGATACTGCCAATGGGTGATAACCGTAGCGGCCAGAATGTAGTATTTGCATGCAAATTTTACCGCCTTCGGCGTGCACTGCATCCGTAATGACTTTATGCTTTTTGGCGTGGCGTTTACTGCTCATTCGACCAGCAAATGGTGCGACCCAGCCTTCGATATTAGGCGCAATACCTCCAGTCACGATCAGACCAACACCTCCCTTAGCACGTGCGGCGTAAAACGCAGCTAACTTTTCAAAACCTCCTTTTTCCTCCTCTAAGCCCAAATGCATAGATCCCATTAATGTTCGGTTGCGAAGTGTCGTAAAGCCCAAATCAAGTGGCGCTAATAAATGTGGAAAAGCTACGGGTGTTGTCATATCGTTACCTCTTGGCATTCTCTTGCAGGTTATTCACGACCAAGCAAATATGCAAGGTTTGACCAGTACTTTTTCATACATCAGGACAAACTTTGAGCAATCACCTACATACCAGCTTAACCGCTGCGCTCCAACAGTTCTTCGCGAATAAACCGTTTCACAAAAGCAATGTATTGCAATCGTTGTGGAGTGGTTACGGCGAAATAGCCAGATATGAAGATAAGCAAGGCCGAAGCGTGATTGTGAAGTGGGTTGCGCCTGAGCAAGGAGGTGCTAATCATCCAAGAGGGTGGAATACGTCGCTCTCGCATGCGCGTAAGTTGTCCTCGTATTACAATGAGCGACTGTTTTATCAGCACTATGCGAGCCAAACCAGCAATACCTGTAAGGTGCCTGAATTTATTGCCGCTGACCGCAGGGGTGATGATAGTTGGTTACTGATGCAAGACTTAGATGCCTCTGGATATTTTATTCGGCAGCCAAGGCTAAGTATGGCGGTAATTAAAAATGGATTGACATGGTTAGCGCATTTTCATGCTCAATTTGTGCAGTGCAATTGTGCTGAACTGTGGCCCATTGGCAGCTACTGGCACTTGGAAACGCGACCCGATGAATGGCATGCAATGGCCGAGTCACATCTTAAGCGTCAAGCTCGTGCTATTGATGACAAATTGAAAATGGCTAAATTTAAGACGCTATTGCATGGTGACGCAAAAATCGCCAATTTCTGTTTTAGTGAAGATCTTGAGCGCTTAGCTGCCGTTGACTTTCAATACGCAGGGCGCGGGGTCGGCGTAATTGACCTTATGTATTTTCTCGGTAGTTGTCTCGATGATGAGCAGTTGGAGCAACATGCCGAAATGTTACTAGCGTACTATTTTGAGATACTCGCTGTTGCTTGTGAGGGTAGGATGCAAGCGGTTGATATTAAGCTACTCATTATTGAATGGCGCGAGCTTTATTGTTTTGCGTGGGCCGATTTTGAACGTTTCCTTAGTGGCTGGTCGCCGGGACATCATAAACTTACTAGCTACAGTTTGTTGCAAACACAGCTGGCGTTATCGCAGTTATAGCACTCGCTTACTGAGCTCTCAGCCTTGCATAAACAAGGCTGGAAGATTAGAACTCATCGAGAGAAAACACTCGTTCTACGGGTGCCTTAAAGTGCCGAGCAATTTTTAAGGCAATTACAACCGATGGGGTGAAGCGACCTGTTTCAACCGTACTGATAGTTTTTCTCGAAACGCCGATCGCATCAGCCAAATCTTGTTGTGAAAGTCCATTTCTACTGCGTAGTTTAGCGATGTTGTTGTCTAGTTCATTCATTGTCACTGCCTTTGACCAGCGTGAAAATTCTCAGCCCGTAACACAAACCTGCCACACCAATACTCAGCTGCGTAAAATGGCCTATATTATATAGCTCAGAAGCAACTAGCTTGCTGTCAAATGCCAGAAAGCTGGCAAATAAAAATAGCAATGTGACATTGAATGCCCATTTATAACCGCTAAGATTAATGTGATTTAAAAACTCATCTTCATAGTATTGATGCCACACACTACGCCAGTGCATATTTTTCGAAAATACAGCAGTTTTTACAGTAAGCACTACTAGTGTAATCAGTAGTAAGACGAATATCATGTCAAATGCGAGGCTGGCATATGACAAATTGGCTAACAATGAATTGATAACATCCTGCGCACTTTGTAATGCGAATACGATACCTAACAAAATACATAACCAGGCGTTAGTCTCTAGGTGCTGTTGTTCTGCAATGGGGGAATTAGGTTGATTTGCCATAATTAACACTCCTTGATTTTAAATACGCGTGTTACCTGAAGGTTTTATTTGTAACCTTTAGGTATCAATGCAACCCTAAGGTATCAATGTGTCAATTTTTTTTTGCCAGCGACTGAACAGTCGTGGCTTAGTCACTTAGGCAGACTTCTCTTGTGCCCGCTGTTGATCTAGCCACGCAAGGTCAATACACACCTTCTTAGCAATCTTGTCTTGACTGGTTAAGAAGCGCCAAAAGGGAGAAACCTGCGCTGGAGTTTTGCCTTGTGAAAGTTGATCTAACGTAGCCTGAGCTGCAATCCGGATAAATATGGCCGTTGAAACTGGACCCATGGCATCGCGTTCATTCTTGCAGCCAAGGTCGCTTTTTAGGCGGATTATGGTGCGGGTTTCACATGAGGAATGGCATTTATATAGTCGTAAACGATCTTCGGTGTACCGATATACATCGCGGATCCAGCGCGAATACCGGCAAAATCTTTTCGAGTACTACAATTTTGGCGTGCTTTTTAGTATCGAGTTGTTGCTGTGCGATCTTTGCCATTGCCAATTCCTTTCCTAGTAACTGCTGACAATGTTATAGCACGACTTGTAGGTAACCCAAAAAGGCTATTTAAACTAACAAAATCAATCATTTATATTATTCGGGGCGCGTAATTCACCAACTACAACTTGCATAGAGATACGATTGCTTGCGCGCACAACTTCTAACTGCATAATTGTTCCGGGCGGTGTCTCGGCAATTCTGTCTAGTGTGGCTGCGGCGGTCTCTACTTCGATACCGTCTATCGCAACTAAAATATCGTTGATTCGCAGTCCGGCAACATCGGCAGGACTATTAGGTTGTATAAAAGTGACTATAATTCCCGGACGGTTACTGAATTCACTGCCGGCGAATCCAAGTTGTCCGCGGGTGACTTTGCCACTGGAAACGATTTCATCCATAACTCGTTTTGCTAGCTGGTATGGCACCGCGAAATTCACACCATCCACACTGCGCACACGGCTGCGATCGTCTCTTACTAAGAAGCTGGCGTTAGTTATCCCAACCAATACGCCGTTGCTGTCAACCAGTGCCCCGCCCGAATTCCCTTGATTTAACACTGCATCAGTTTGAATAAAGTCGACAAAATTCGCTAAGCCATTGTGTCCCGTCCGACTGACAATGCCTTGGGTGATGGTTTGGCCAAGATCAAATGGATTGCCGATGGCCATCACTACATCCCCAACCCGGGTAGCAGATTCTGGTGTCTGTGGCATCACATGAAGATTATCTACTTTTACTTGCAATACCGCTAAATCGGTAAATACATCAAAGCCGATCATTTCAGCTTCTAGAAAGCGACTATCTTGGAGTCTAACCGCAATAGTATCTGCGTTCTCAACGACATGGTAACACGTCAATATATAGCCATTCTCGCTCATAATAACGCCTGAGCCCAAACTTGTTCTCTCTCTACGGCGTTGTGAGAAGGGATTGTTGGAAGCCTCGATTCCAGCACTGTAGATGTTTACTACCGCAGGTGCGGATATGGCGAGAGCATCATAGTAGCTTATCTTTTCGGCGCTTGAACGGTCACGAGAGAACCAAGGGTCGTCAAAGCCTGCACCGATTCTCAAATCGGGGATAAATAGTAGTATCAACGCCGCAACAATTAAACCAAGAAAAATTGAGCGGAATATAAATCCAAGAAAGGCTTTAAATGGTGCCATAAGTGATAGTTGGGTCTCTTAATCATTGACTGGCGCAGTCTTTTTGCTGCGTATTTGCCGGTAAGTCTATCAAGTTGTTAGGTTTAATTATAGCGGTGGTTTCCAGTCACTGATGGAAAAAGCAAGAAAGGCAGCACTGGGCTGCCTTTTCTTCGCGTTCGTTGTGCCTAGCGAATAACGAGATAAAGCGTCGAACCACCGCGTTTTACGTTTAACGCAATCACGCCATTAGAGCTTTCAATGACATTACTTAACTCATTAATGGTAATTACACGCTGTCGGTTGACACCTATGATAACGTCGTTTTCCCGTAATCCAACTTGAGCTGCAGGGCTGCGCGCCTCTAGCTCTGCAATCTCAATACCGCGGTTGCCAGCACTGTCCTGACCGTTAGCTAAGGTGGCGCCTTCCAGTGCAGGGTGAATATCGCTCGCACTAGCAACTGTGCCGCCCGCATCACCTAATACTACGGTTTTGGTTAATTTTTCGCCTTGTCTAATAAGCGTAAGTTCAATCTCTGTTCCCGCGCCAAGGCTGGCAACTTTGGCTCTAAGTTCTTCAAAGCTGTTAAGCGCTCTGCCATTGATAGCGGTAATAATGTCACCTGGCATTAGACCCGCTTTTTCTGCTGCAGAGTCAGGTGTAACTTCGTTAATAAAAGCACCTTTGTTGACGTTTGACTCCATTGCTTCAGCCAAACCAGCATCAATATTACTACCTAAAATACCTAGTAGCCCACGGCGAACTTCCCCAAACTCAATAATCTGATCGACCAAGCTCTTCATCATATTCGATGGAATCGCAAATCCGATACCGACATTGCCACCACCTGGACCAAAGATAGCAGTGTTAATGCCGATTAACTCACCTTTGAGGTTTACTAAAGCGCCACCTGAGTTTCCGCGGTTTATTGCTGCGTCAGTCTGAATAAAGTCTTCATAACCACCAATGTTAAGACCGGAGCGTCCAAGTGCGCTGACAATACCTGAAGTAACCGTTTGGCTCAGTCCAAACGGGTTGCCGATAGCGATTGTAAAGTCGCCAACCCGCAACTCATCCGAATCAGCGAGCGGAAGAGCCAGTAATCCGTCACTCTCAATTTGCAGTAAGGCGATATCGCTTTGTGGGTCTGCGCCAAGCTTTTTAGCTTCAAATTCACGACCATCGGTAAGCTGTACGGTAATATTGTCAGCATTATCCACCACGTGGTTGTTAGTGACTATGTAGCCATTTTCTGCGTCAATTATTACACCTGAACCAAGACCTCTGAAGGGACGTTCTTGCACTTGCTCATCGGGACCGCCGAAAAAGTAGCGGAACATATCTGGCACTTGTTGGCGCGCCGCTTGAGTTCCTTCTACAGCAATGCTCACAACTGCTGGTGTAGCTTTTTCAAGCATTGGCGCTAGTGACGGAACCTCATCATCATCGCTGCCGAAAAATGGCAGTGCTGAGAGTGCCGGGCTTGAGGTGAAAACCGCGGCTGTAGTTAGACTAAAAATGACCCAAAAATACCGAAATTGTCTACTCATTAAGGTATACACTCCTTTAGTTGCTTCTATCTACACTGACTCTGCTTCGGATGATAAGTTCAGTAGGTTATGACTTCTGATCGTTTGGCTGTTGATTATCGTCGATGAATAACCCGGATGCGCTATTGGCGAAATCTCGCGGTTGTTCATCACTAGATAATGCCTTTGGCGTTCGCTGTTTATGGGTATTACGCAATAAAGCGGTAGCTTGTTCACCAAAAAATGTCATTTTCGGCATATCGTCTTGCTCATCTGACGGGCGGGTTTGAGTCTCGTAATCGTTTATTTGATCTTCAAGTACATCTATTTGATGTTTCAACCCTTGTAGGGTTTGACGTGCCTGAAACACGTGATGCTCAGCTTGTTGAGTCAGTACGGCTTTAACACTCTTCTCCGCTTCTTTAGCGGCTAAATTGTCCGTTTGTTGGGTGTAAATAAATCTCGCAACAAAAAATCCAATAATTGAGCCGACAATGACAAGACCAATAGCTACCAATATATCCATGAAATCTCCACACGTGCATTTCTGCACGAATCAAACGCAACATAGTTAAACTATACCAAAGCATCATCGCATTTGCGCAGATTCGTTAGTATGATTTATTCTTTAACCCTGAATCGCACAAGTGGGGCGCTTTAGCGCCAATTTCAAGAGTTTAGTTAGTTTTAAGGTAGTAACCGCAGCAATGACGCCCATCGAAAAATATCAGCAAGATCTGCAACGCGAGGATTTTCAGTACGATCCCGCCCAAGAAATGGCGGTCAAAGAACTGCAGCGATTATACGAAGAGTTAACCCAACCCAAGAACAAGCTTCATTGGCGCGTTAAGTTGAAAACTGCCTTTGGTCACGGTATGACAAAGCCAAGTATTCAAGGTTTGTATTTTTGGGGCGGCGTAGGCCGCGGCAAAACCTACTTGGTCGACACTTTTTACGACTGCTTGCCGTTTGAGCGTAAAATGCGGATCCATTTTCATCGCTTTATGTATCGTGTACACCAGGAACTTAAGCCGCTAGCAGGTCAGAGTGATCCGCTTAAATCCATTGCTGCTAAGTTAGCGGCAGAAGCCAGAGTCATTTGTTTTGATGAGTTTTTTGTTTCTGATATCACCGACGCAATGATTTTGGGGACACTGTTTGAGTATTTGTTTGGGCATGGGATAGTGCTAGTTGCCACATCAAATATTATCCCCGATGATCTTTATCGCAATGGTTTGCAGCGCGCGCGGTTTTTACCAGCGATTGATTTGATTAACCAGAATACTCGCGTGATAAATGTCGACAGTGGCGTGGATTATCGTTTGCGTACCCTAGAACAAGCTGAGATCTATCATTTTCCACTGGATGAGAAAGCAACTAAAAACCTGCACCATTATTTTACTCAATTAGCACCTGATGTAGGCCGCAAGAACTGCCAAATAAATATTGAAGGCAGAGACATAGATGTTGCCGGCGATGCTGACGGCGTCTTAATGGTTGAGTTTGAGGCGATGTGTGATGGCCCGCGTAGCCAAACTGACTACATTGAAATAAGTCGCATTTATCACTCGGTGTTACTTGCTAATGTAACACAAATGGGTCAGGACAATGACGATATTGCCCGGCGTTTTATCGCTATGGTTGATGAATTTTATGAACGCCACGTGAAGCTGATTATTTCTGCTGCAGTGCCAATGGAAGAGCTCTACACAGATGGCCGGTTGAGTTTTGAATTTAAGCGATGCTTGAGTCGGTTGCAGGAAATGCAATCACATGAATACTTGAGCCGCCAGCATTTACCTTAAAACGACTATTAACGGAGCGGCAACTTAGGTAGTATTTGCCGCTATTAATTTCCCCTAGCAATATAAAGAAACAAAGAGAATCCAATGGGAAGAGCATTCGAAGTTCGTAAAAACGCCATGGCAAAAACTGCCGGCGCCAAGACAAAAGTTTATTCTAAGTACGGTAAAGAAATTTACGTATGTGCCAAAAATGGCGGTACTGACCCTGACGCAAACCTAGCATTACGCCGTTTAATGGACAAAGCCAAGAAAGACCAGGTTCCTGGCCACGTTATTGAAAAAGCGATAGACAAAGCTATAGGTGGCGCGGGTGAAGATTTCGTACCTATGCGATATGAAGGGTTTGGTCCTGGTAATTGTATGGTTATTGTCGATTGTCTATCGGATAACGCAAACCGCACCATTACCGATGTTAGGAACTGCTTCACCAAAACTAAATCAAACTTGGGTGCACAAAATTCAGTGTCACACATGTTTGATCACGCCGCAGTATTTCAATTTGCCGGCGACGATGAAGACGCAATATTAGAAGTATTGATGGAAGCTGACGTTGATGTGACCGACGTCGAACAAGAAGATGGGCGCATTACCGTGTTTGCACCACATACGGAGTTTTTCCAAGTCAAAACTGCGTTAACCGCTTCGTTCCCTGACATGACTTTTGATACTGAAGAAATTTCTTTCGTGCCGCAAAGCCATGTAGACATTAGCGCAGATGATTTGCCAAACTTTGAAAAGTTTATGGCAATGCTAGAAGATTGTGATGATGTACAAGACGTTTATCACAATGCTGTTCTACCATCCGATTAATTAAAATATTGGGGTTAGAGTAAAAGCTGAGCTTTTACTCTGACCCCATCATTCTTCAAGATTTTACTCTGACCCCATCCTTCTCTATAATCGCGCTGAGCCAGCCAGACAATCGCTGTTTTACTTCGGTAAGAGGGAGGAAAGTCCGGGCTCCATAGGGTAGGGTGCCAGATAACGTCTGGGCGGCGCGAGCCGACGACAAGTGCAGCAGAGAGTAGACCGCCTAAGCATAGCGATATGCCGGCAAGGCTGAAAGGGTGCGGTAAGAGCGCACCGCGCGACTGGTAACAGTTCGTGGCACGGTAAACTCCACTCGGAGCAAGACCAAATAGGATCCTTTTTTGTGGCCCGCATTGGGATCGGGTAGGTTGCTTGAGCCAACGAGTAATTGTTGGCCTAGATGAATGATTGTCACGTCTTTGACGAACAGAACCCGGCTTATGGCTGGCTCACATTTCCACATTTTTTATTGAACTTTAGGCCAACTAAAACCTCTACGTTTATTCGACAGGCAGGTTACTGCTAAATTGTTAACAAAATGTTGCAGTTTTCTCGGGCTTAGGGTTTATCTAACGCCTTGCCAGTACTATGCTTAAGTCAACAATAAAAATGAACAACAATGTGGTAAAACCTTTGCCCTCAATAATCGACATCGAAGCCAGCGGTTTTGGCGCACATAGCTATCCCATCGAAATCGGCGTTGTGCGAGACGACGGTGCGCGTTTTTGTCGCTTGATTAAACCAATTGGTGAGTGGTCGCACTGGGATGAAGGTGCCGAGAAGTTGCACGGTATATCGCGTCAAAAACTTGAGCAATATGGTAGCCCTGCGATTGAGGTTTGCCTTGCACTAAACGAATTTGTTGGACAGCGCACACTACACAGTGA
The DNA here is from genome assembly GCA_964230255.1 of Alteromonas sp. Lineage (GTDB taxonomy): Bacteria > Pseudomonadota > Gammaproteobacteria > Enterobacterales > Alteromonadaceae > Alteromonas_E. The sequence continues at coordinate 25,250 of CAXRGW010000120.1, read as the reverse complement.
TGGCTGGGTGGTGGATTCACCTTGGATAAATAAATTATATGCAAGTGTAGGATGCCACGTGCAATTTCGCCTAAGTCCACTAGAGTCGCTACTATCCGAACAACATTTGTTGCGTTGGGATACAGTAAAAGAAGGCGTTAGTTTAGAGTTCGGCGGCTCGCGTCATCGCGCTAGTGTGGATGCTATGATCGTGCAGCAAACCTTCGTTAGAGTAATGAACAGCGTAGCGCAACAACGCGTGCTTCGCGCCACGCAACAACTTGCGAACTAAATCAGTCCTAGTTCAATACTCTTTAACACTGCCCTAGTACGATCGCGTACTCCTAACTTGTTGAGAATACTAGATACCTGGTTTTTGATTGTACCCTCAGATTTAAACATTGAAACTGCAATTTCTCGATTGCTGCAACCCGCCGCCATCAAACGCAAGATCTCCTGTTCTTTGGCACTTAATGGTTCGACTCGTGCGCTTTGTTTGCCATCAGCTGACTGGCGCTGAGTTATACCGGTCAGTAATCGTTCAGTTATTGCCGGCTGGATAAAAGTGTTGCCGGCTGCCACATCGTTGACTGCAGCTACCAGAGTTTCCAGTGAAACATCCTTGAGTAAATAGCCCTTAGCACCTGACTGCACGGCTTCCAACACCAGCTGATGCTCGTCAAACGTCGTAAGCATTAGTACTGGAGGAGGACTTTGCAGTGCCCGCATCGCTTGGAGTGTTTTAATACCATCCAAAACGGGCATGCGGATGTCCATTAGCACCAGGTCAACAGAGCCTCGTGGTTGGTGTTCCAACCAATCCAGTGCCTGTTGGCCGTCGGCACATTCGTGTTTTACGCTTATGCTGCCGGATAACTCCAGTAGACTGCGGATCCCAGCTCTTACTAAGGCTTGGTCATCGACGAGTAATACTTGTAACGTCATGCAGTAAGCCCGATCGTGATTAGCGTCTCGAAGCCACTTTGAGATAGTGAAAACTCAATTTTGCCATCTAGCCCATGGACTCTCTCTGTCATGCCTTGCAAGCCGTTACCGGGCGAAAGAGTAGTATGTTGATTATTTCCATTATCGCTAATATACATGGTCAGCATGTTGTGGTTTTGTTCTAGTTTGACTTTAAATTGTTTAGCATTACTGTGTTTGAGAGTATTAGTGAGTGACTCTTGTACACAGCGTAACAGCACTTGTGCATAACGAACATCTTCAATATTGATTTCTGCAGGTATCTCAATAAATACATCCAGCTGCGGCGTGCTCTTTTGCAAAGCCTTTAACGCAGAGTGAAGATCGATGTGAGACTTGTTACGAATTTCAGTAACGGCTTCTCGAACATCGCTTAGCAGTAACTTAGCGAGTCCAAAACACTCGTCAATGTGACGCTTGCTTTCACCCTCACTCAAATGAGACACGACTTGTAGTTTGATGGTCAATGCTGTGAGGTGATGCCCTAAAAGGTCGTGGATATTACGCGCTATTCTAGTCCTTTCGGATTGCTTAGTCGCTTCGGTTAGCAGAGATTGTGTGGAAAGCAACTCGCGATTAGCAATGCTCAATTCAGCATGCGCTTGCTTGGCTTTTATCAGTGAATTAATCATCACCAAAGCAAACAAGTTAAAGGTCCAAAATAATGTCGCCGTCATTAGCATTCCTTCGCGTTGCCAGTAGTATTGATGGACTAGCCATAATGGAATAGAGGCAACCAAAGACATTATTAAAGCAAATTTAAACGGCATAACGTAGGGTGAAATGGAGCACATCATGACCGCTAAAATTGCGCTGTATGCATAGGGAACAGTGAAATACAGCCCGATAATGACTAGCCATTGCAGTGCAAGTAGCACTAAGCGAGTAATCGGTTCATAACGGTAGTCACGATCGGCAATTGTCGCTTGCCAAAGCAGCCAAAAGGCCACGTATAAGCTACCAGCCAATGCTGTTTGAGCAAAAGAGAATGAACTACTTTGCCACATAAAGTAAACGGCGCTTCCACCTACTAGTAGCCAGGTGACCAATGCGGTGAATAGTTCTAACTCAGCACTTTTTATACGATCTATAATGTTCATTTAACAATTATGCCTGTCGACAAAAATATGCCAATAGGTCGAAAGTCATATTTTCAGTAGTGACTTTTGGCACTAATACCCCGAATTAGATTTCGTTAAGATCTGTATCAATCATAGTGATGAGGGAAGTCAGATGGCAAATTTACATTCATTTCTTTTTATCGTTCACATCGTTTTCGGTGGAGCGGCCTTAGTGTTGTTTTGGATCCCGGTAATGACCAGAAAAGGCCAGTTGAATCACATTCAGTTTGGTCGCTACTACCGAACAGCCATGTATACGGTAGCGGGAAGTGGAGCTCTAATGGCGATTATGGTTTTGCTTTGGCCGATGACAGTTAAAGCACAACTGTTCACAACCACTCAGGATCCACAAGCCGTTATCGAGAGAATTCAAGTTTTATGGGGGTTCTTGCTCTACTTAAGTTTGCTGAGTTTTACGTCGACTAGACATGGCATGCACACATTAGCCGTGAAGGCTGACCGCAGTGAACTACGCCGTTGGCACTACGTGACGCCACTAATCATCTTGTTAGTAGGTGGTATTGCGCTAGCCGTTTCAGGCTATATTTATAGCCGCATCTTGCACATTGTATTTGGTCTATTAGGCGTTGCTGTAAGTGTAGGGACACTGCGTTATTGCTTTAAGACAACCATAAAACCGGGTGAATGGGTGATCGAACACTTAAGTGCTATGATTGGCTCCGGTATCGGCGCTTACACTGCATTCTTAGCTTTTGGCGGACGCGTTATCTACTCGGATTTAGGTGCTTGGCAAATGGTATTTTGGATCGCGCCAGGCGTTATTGGCGGTATTGCTGCAAGTGTTATTGCGCAAAAATACGCGAAGCAAATGGGGCTGGCGAAACGTCCTAATATTGAATAAAAAAGGCTGAGTAAACACTCAGCCTTTTGGGTCTTCCCAGCTAGTTTTTACGCTAGTTTTTCAGCCGCGGCCTTAAGTGCCGACGCTTTATCAGTTTGCTCCCACGGGAATTCATCGCGTCCGAAGTGTCCATATGCAGCAGTTGGTTTGTAGATAGGACGCTCGAGATCAAGCATCTTAATCAAACCGTATGGGCGTAAATCGAAATATTCGCGCACCAACTGAGTGAGTGCCGCATCAGAGACAACACCGGTACCAAATGAATCGATGCTAATTGATGTTGGTTCTGCAACGCCAATAGCGTAAGAAACTTGAATTTCACAACGCTTAGCAAGGCCTGCAGCAACTATGTTCTTGGCAACATATCGACCGGCATATGCTGCTGAACGATCAACTTTTGAAGGGTCTTTACCGGAGAAGGCACCACCACCGTGGCGTGCCATTCCGCCGTATGTGTCAACGATAATTTTGCGTCCAGTTAAGCCACAATCGCCCATAGGACCACCAATGACAAAACGACCCGTAGGGTTGATGTGAAATTGAGTCTGAGTTGAAATCCACTCTTCAGGTAGGACCGGCTTTATCACACGTTCCATAATTACCTCGCGCAAATCGGCAGTACTCACTGAATCGCAATGCTGTGTAGATAAGACTACTGCGTCTATTCCTACCGGCTGATTGTTCTCGTACACAAAGGTGACTTGTGACTTAGCATCTGGTCGTAACCATTCTAGTTCACCTGATTTGCGCAACGCCGCTTGACGCTGGACAAGTCTATGAGAATAGGTGATTGGGGCTGGCATTAATACGTCAGTTTCGTCGCTCGCATAGCCAAACATTAGCCCTTGGTCACCAGCACCTTGATCTTCTGGGCGGGCGCGGTCGACCCCTTGATTAATATCAGGAGATTGCTTACCAATTGCGTTTAGAACTGCACAAGAGTCGGCATCAAACCCCATGTCTGAATGGGTATAACCAATGCTTCTAACAGTCTCACGAGTTAACTCTTCAATGTCTACCCATGCTGACGTAGTGACTTCACCACCGACTAACACCATGCCGGTTTTTACGAAACTCTCACACGCAACCCGGGCATGCGGGTCTTGTTCTAAAATGGCATCCAATACCGCATCAGAAATCTGGTCGGCGATCTTATCGGGATGACCCTCTGATACAGATTCAGAGGTGAATAAATGTTTAGCCATTCGGGCTCCTATATAAGTGGCGGTACTGCCAGTTACATGTACATCGTCAAGTTTACTTATATAATTAGAAAATACCAGTCTTTACTTCTAGACGTCTAAATGTCTATTTGTTAACTTAAGTTGACACTTACAGACGATTCTTTCTCACGCTGTGTTAAAACGGAGTTGAATAGCAAAATTAGATGCTAAAGCCGTTGAACTCGGGCATTCTCTGAGTGAGAATAGCCGACCTAAATTTGTCGCATTTAAACCGCTGTGAAAACGCGTGTGCACCGCAAAAAGATCAATCAGGAGATATCATGTCAACAACTCTTTCTCGTCGCGAGCTGGCCAACGCCATAAGAGCGCTCAGTATGGATGCCGTCCAAAAAGCGAAATCAGGACACCCGGGGGCACCAATGGGCATGGCAGACATAGCTCAAGTACTGTGGGGAGATGAACTGTCACATAATCCTGCAAATCCTGACTGGGCAAACCGCGACCGATTCGTGTTATCGAATGGCCACGGTTCAATGTTGTTGTATTCGTTATTACATTTGAGCGGTTATGACGTGTCGATTGACGATCTCAAGCAATTTCGCCAATTGCATTCTAAAACGCCTGGCCACCCCGAATACGGATACGCGCCTGGCGTAGAAACAACAACAGGTCCGCTTGGTCAGGGTATTACCAATGCTGTTGGTTTCGCGATAGCTGAAAAATCTCTCGCCGCTCAGTTTAACCAGCCCGGTTTTGATATCGTCGATCATTACACTTATGCCTTTATGGGTGACGGTTGCTTAATGGAAGGGGTTTCCCACGAAGCCTGCTCGCTTGCTGGAACCTTGGGATTAGGCAAATTAATTGCGTTTTGGGATGACAACGGCATTTCAATCGACGGTGAAGTAGAAGGTTGGTTTACTGACGATACACCGGCGCGCTTCAAGTCTTACGGCTGGCAGGTTATTGAAGCGATTGACGGGCACGATCCAGAACAGATTAGCGCTGCAATTAAGACGGCTCAGGCCAACACCACGCAACCGACACTTATATGTTGTAAAACCGTTATTGGTTTTGGCTCTCCTAACAAGCAAGGTACAGAGTCTTGTCACGGTGCGCCATTAGGTGACGATGAGATTGCACTGACCCGCGAGGCGTTAGGTTGGCAACATGCGCCGTTTGAAATGCCACAAGATATTTATGCCGGTTGGAGTGCACTGGAACGCGGTCAAGTTGCGGAAGTAGAGTGGAATACATTATTCGATGCGTATGCTAAAGAGCACCCAGAATTGGCTGATGAATTCGCCCGTCGTCAAGTCGGTCAATTACCTGCTGATTGGCAAGAGAAGTCAGCCGCATATATCGCTCAATTACAAGCCAACCCAAGTAATGATGCAACGCGTAAGTCATCACAGAACACGCTCAATGCGTTTGGACCATTGCTACCTGAATTAATGGGGGGGTCTGCTGATTTAGCCGGTTCAAATTTAACAATTTGGCAAGGTAGTCAACCATTAACTGCAGATGATGCGTCGGGCAACTACATTTATTACGGTGTGCGTGAATTCGCTATGTCAGCGATTATGAACGGTATCGCCTTGCATGGAGGTTTTAAGCCATACGGCGCAACATTCTTAATGTTTATGGAATATGCGCGCAATGCAGTGCGTATGGCTGCAATCATGAAACAGCCGTCAATTTTCGTATATACCCATGATTCAATCGGGCTTGGCGAAGATGGTCCTACGCACCAGCCAGTTGAACAGTTGGTTGCGTTGCGTTCGACCCCTAATTTAGACAATTGGCGTCCTTGCGATCAGGTGGAGTCAGCGGTTGCGTGGAAGGCTGCAATTGAGCGCAATGAAGGCCCAACGACCTTAATTTTCAGTCGTCAAGGTATGCCTCAACAAGAACGTACCGCAGAGCAAGTAGCAAACATTGCTAAGGGCGGATACGTACTAAAAGATACGGCGGGTACTCCAGATATAATATTGATTGCAACAGGCTCAGAAGTACAACTAGCCGTTGCTGCTGCCGAGCAGCTCACTCAAGCTGGCCAAGCTACGCGCGTAGTTTCAATGCCATCCACTGATGTGTTCGAGCAACAAGGCCAAACCTATCGCGACTCAGTGTTGCCACCTAGCGTAACAAAGCGCGTTGCGGTAGAGGCATTGAGCAAAGATAGCTGGTACAAATATATTGGCTTAAACGGCGCTATCGTCGGTATGGATACGTTCGGTGAATCAGCACCAGCAGGCGATCTGTATCAACACTTTGGTATAACCGTTGACGCCGTCGTCGCAGCGGCAAATAGTTTGAATGGATAAAACGCATACTTTAGCACAACGACCAGTGCGCGTAGCTATTAATGGCTTTGGGCGCATTGGTCGCAACGTTTTGCGCGCGCTATATGAAACCCAGCGTGAACAACAGATCCAAGTGGTCGCAATCAACGAATTAGCCGACCCTGAAGGCATCGCGCACCTACTCAAATATGATACGTCGCATGGTCGGTTTGCTTTTCCAGTAAGCCGCGATAATGGCGATTTATTAGTCGCGAATGATCGTATTGCACTATTTCACCAAGCTGATCCCAGCCAATTGCCATGGGATAAACTCAACATCGATATTGTTTTAGAGTGCTCGGGCGAATTTACGACGCGCGAAGACTTGCAATTGCATATTCAGGCGGGAGCACGTAAGGTTTTGCTATCTCAGCCTGGTGCGCCAGATATGGATGCGACCATTATTTTTGGTGTTAATCATCACGAGTTAAACGCCAGTGATCAGCTGGTTTCTAATGGCAGCTGTACTACCAATTGCATAGTGCCGGTTATCCGCGCTTTGGATCAGGCCTTTGGCGTGCTGAGTGGCACAATCACTACCATTCATTCGTCGATGCACGATCAACAGGTCATTGATGCCTATCATCCAGATTTACGTCGTACCCGAGCAGCAAGCCAATCAATTATCCCAGTTGATACTCGTTTGGCCGCTGGTATTGAGCGCATCTTGCCGAAATTTGCGGGTAAATTTGAAGCTATAGCTGTACGTGTGCCAACCATTAACGTGACCGCTATGGACTTAAGTGTAACAGTCGATACTGACGTTGATATCAAGGCCGTAAATCACGCTATTCAAAATGCGTGTAGTGGTGGGTTAGAGAGAATCTTAAGTTACACCGAAGAGCCGCTCGTTTCATGTGATTTCAATCACGATGCGCACTCTTGCATCGTTGATGGCACTCAAACGCGAGTTAGCCATAAACACTTAATAAAAACCTTAGTTTGGTGTGATAACGAGTGGGGATTTGCTAATCGAATGTTAGATACTGCGCTTGCTATACACCACACCGAATTTGTTCAGAATAATCAGGAGACAAGCTTGTGATAAACCTAATGCAGTCAATTAAGACCATGGATGATTTTGACTTAAGTGGAAAGCGCGTGCTTATTCGTCAAGACTTAAACGTACCCGTAAAAAATGGTGTAGTTACCTCGGATGTCCGAATTAAAGCCTCACTGCCAACCATTCAAAAAGCCTTGGCAGCAGGTGCGGCGGTGATCGTAATGTCGCATTTGGGGCGCCCAACTGAAGGCGAACCAGCAGACGAATTCTCATTAACACCTGTGGTTAATTACCTGAGTGACGCACTGTCAGTAACGGTTACTTTAGCAAAAGACTACCTCGACGGCGTAGAAGCCAAAGTAGGCGAATTAACAGTGTTGGAGAATGTGCGCTTTAATCTTGGTGAAAAGAAAAACACCGATGAACTAGCCCAGCGTTATGCGGCGCTGTGCGATATTTTTGTTATGGATGCCTTTGGTACTGCACACCGCGCGCAAGGTTCTACCCACGGCGTAGCAAAGTTTGCCAAGGATGCCTGTGCTGGCCCATTGTTAGCAAACGAGCTTGATGCGCTAGGCAAGGCGTTGGAGAATCCAAAACGTCCACTAGTCGCTATTGTCGGTGGATCAAAAGTATCAACTAAATTGACGGTACTTGATTCTCTAGCAGACAAAGTTGACCAGTTAATCGTTGGTGGCGGCATTGCCAATACCTTTATCGCAGCCCAAGGCCACGCCGTAGGTAAGTCTTTGGTTGAAATGGACTTGGTTCCTGAGGCGCAGCGCCTAATCGAACAAGCACAAGCACAAGGGGGTAACATTCCAGTGCCTGTAGATGTTGTGACTGGCAAAGAGTTTTCTGAAACCGCCGCTGCAGAAACTAAAGATGTGGCAGCGATTGCCGCCGACGATATGGTTTTTGATATTGGTCCAGAAAGCGCCCAGCAACTAGCAAATATCCTTACCAAGGCTGGAACTATAGTGTGGAATGGGCCGGTTGGCGTATTTGAATTTGACCAATTTGGTGCGGGTACTGAATCGCTAGCAAGCGCAATTGCTGATAGTTCAGCGTTCTCGATTGCCGGTGGCGGCGATACCCTAGCTGCAGTTGACAAGTATGGCATCGCAGACAAAGTTTCTTATATTTCCACTGGCGGCGGGGCGTTCTTGGAGTTTTTAGAAGGAAAAACCTTGCCAGCAGTCGCAGTATTGGCAGAAAAATACTGATAAACTATAAATTACAATAAATACAAAAATCACCTTTTTACCCTACACGCCGCTTGCGGCAAAACCGAAGGAGTTGTTTTTATGGCATCTGAAGCTCAACAAGCAATGCTATCGAAAATTAAAGAACAGACTGGATTTATTGCGGCCCTAGATCAGAGCGGCGGCAGCACACCTAAAGCACTGAAGCTTTATGGCGTTAACGACGACGCATACAGCAATGACGATGAAATGTTTGCGGCTGTACACGCGATGCGTACGCGGATCGTAACGAGCCCTGCGTTTAATGGCGAGCGGGTTTTGGGCGCGATTTTGTTTGAAAACACGTTAGATCGCGATATTGAAGGTAAGTCTTCTGCGCATTTTTTGTGGCAAGAAAAGCAAGTCGTTCCTTTCCTTAAAGTCGACAAAGGACTGGCGGACGAACAAAATGGTGCTCAGGTTATGAAGCCTATGCCTGGACTTGACGAGTTGCTTGCAAAAGCAAACGCACAAGATGTGTTCGGTACCAAAATGCGCTCAGTCATCAAGATGGCTAATCTCGAAGGTGTCAAAGCTGTTGTTGATCAGCAATTTGAAGTTGGTAAGCAAATCATTGCTGCTGGTCTTGTACCGATCATTGAGCCAGAAGTTGATATTCACAGCCCAACAAAAGCAGAAGCCGAGGCAATGCTCAAAACCGAACTGTTGGCTCAACTTAACGCTTTGGCGGCAGATCAACTTGTGATGTTAAAACTAACATTGCCAGAAGCTGCTAATTTCTATGCAGATTTAGTTGCTCACCCAAATGTATTGAAAGTAGTAGCCTTATCCGGTGGTTACAGTCGTGAAGAGGCTAATCAGCGTTTAACGGAAAACAATGGCATGATTGCTAGTTTTTCTCGTGCATTAACAGAAGGCGTTTCAGCGCAACAATCTGATGATGAGTTTAATGCGACCTTAGATGCAACTATCGAAAGTATCTACCAAGCGTCTTGTAGCTAAGTAAATACTCATGTGGCCCTGCAATCGAAAGGTTAGCGGGGCTTTTTTATGCGTAATGTAAATCAAAGCCTAACGTTTTAAGGTGCAGGCTCTCTTGCTCAAGGTCGGCACTGAAAATAGTTTTGTCTTCCAGCCAGTTTGGTGGGAAATGAATAGCTAAGGCATCGCCCTGACAACCAAAGTCAACGTCTGGTAGAAAACCTTCCTGTCTTTTTATATTGAGTAACACGGCCAAACGCATTAGGGCAATTAACTGCTCAACTTGACGGCCCGTAAACAAGCCAAATTCAGGGATGTCATCTGGACGAATTTTTTTGCGCTGAAACCGAACAAGGGTCGCGAGCAATAGTTGTTCTTCTTGGTTAAATCCGGGCATATCAACATTCTGTAAAATATAAGCACCATGACGTTGTAATCCCCGCGAGTTGATCTGCAATCCCACTTCGTGAATCAAAGCTGCCCAAGCAAGCATGCTGCGCAATGCCATATTTTCCAATTGCCATTCTGGCGTACAAGCGTCAAATAGGGCCAACACAGTACTGTGGACTAAGTTGGCTTGTTGGGTATCAACATCATAGCGGACTGCAAGACTCTGAATTGTACGTGTGCGGATATCATGATGTTCTAAGGATTCGCTCATTTGGTACAGAACGCCCTCACGTAATGCCCCTTGTGAGAACTCCATCGCATCGATGTGTAAACTCTTAAACACTGCAGTTAAAATAGCTAATCCGCCAGCAAAAACTGGTCGGCGGTCCTCGCTTAAACCTTCAAATGAAAGGTTATCAATTCGCTTCGCAGCTAAACAGGCCTTTTTGAGCTGCTTGAGATGTTTAAGGGTAACGGGAGTTTCTTTATCCGGCTCCTCTTGGCACAAATTAACAATAGATTTAATCGTACCAGAAGTACCCACGCATGCTTGCCAGCCTAGGTTTCGATAGCGAGTGTCTATCATTTCTAGCGCTTGTTGTGCTGCGGTTATGGCCCTTGAAAAGTTGCGTTCGGTTAACTCACCATCACTAAAAAATCGCCTGGTATAACTAACACATCCCATTTGTAAGCTACGACATAACTTAGGATCAAAGTCTTCACCAATAACAAATTCGGTAGAGCCACCGCCTATATCAACGACTAAGCGTCGCCCTTCTGCATGTGAAGTATGTGCTACTCCACTGTATATCAAGCGGGCTTCTTCGGTACCGGAAATGATTTCAATTGGATATGGCATAATACGCCGCGCATGATATAGAAACACATGCGCATTGCGAGCTTTACGCAAAGTATGGGTAGCCACAATTTTCACTGATTTAGTTTCGAAACCCTTGAGACTTTCGGCGATGACTTTTAATGTATCAACGCCGCGCTCTATCGCTGTAGATGTCAATTTCCCATCGACTAAACCGTCTGCCAAACGCACTTTTCGCTTAACGCGATGAACTATCTGTACTGAACCTGCAACGATGCGCGCCACTACTAAGTGGAAACTGTTCGAGCCAAGGTCGAGCGCGGCAACGCGCTCGGCTTCGCGAATCTCTACATCTTCAAGTACACTTTCATCCGGCGTCATATTGTTCTTCCAATTTCTTCAAGTACTTATAAATCTCAGTTTGCGAGCGGAGTTTTTTCCTATTGCCGCGTCGTACATATTGGTTTTGCTGCTTATCATCAATGACACGGGCTTTTAACGTATCTTTAAACTGTAGTTCAAACGTGTCTTCTATGCGTTTGATTAGGACCGGATCATAGATCGGACAACCAACCTCGATGCGGTTGTCCATGTTGCGTGTCATCCAGTCTGCGGAAGAGATAAACACCTTTTTATCGCCGCCGTGTTCAAACACCATCGCGCGTGGATGCTCAAGGAAACGGTCGACAATACTAATGATTTCAATATTTTCACTTTGCCCTGTCACACCGGGTATAAGTGAGCACATGCCCCGCACGATCCCGCGTATTTTAACGCCTGCTTGACTCGCCCGGTATAAGTCATCAATCAGTTCTTTATCAACGAGGTTATTAATTTTGAACGTTATGCGACCTTCTGCGCCTTGATTTACATACTGAATTTCCGAGCGGATCAAGGATTGGATCTTGGTTCTGGCATTCAGCGGTGAAATTTGTAAATGCTGGAATTTAAAACGGCGATAAGGATAGTTGATGAGGTCAAATACATTTACTGCCTCTTCTGCAAGTTCCTGATTGCGGGTAAATAAACTAAAATCTGTATAGATTTTGGCGGTTTTTTCATTGAAGTTGCCGGTACCAAAATGCGCGTAATCAACAATGCTACCTCTCTCTTCACGACTGACAACACACAGCTTGCTGTGGATCTTTAATGTAGGTATACCAAGCACAACTCGAATACCTGCGTCGGTCATTGTTTTTGACCATTCAATGTTGGCTTCTTCGTCAAATCTCGCGCGTAATTCAACGACAACGGTTACTTTTTTACCGTTATCTACAGCATCGATTAGCGAGTTGATAATCCGCGAATTGGTAGCGACGCGGTATATGTTGATTCGAATAGCTTTAACATTCGGATCAAAGGCTGCCTGGCGCACAAATTCGGTAAAGTGTAAGAACCGATGATAGGGGTAATACAATAAGATGTCATTCGCTGCAATGGCGTCAAAAACCGTGTTGTAATTCGAAAATGCTTTAGTATTGATAGCTGGTAATGGCGGGTTCTCTAAATATTCACGACCGACGTTTGGAAAACCTATAAAGTCCTTAAAATTACGGTAATGACCCGCTGCTAAAACCGTATCTAAGCGACTAATCTTGAGGCGTTTGCGCAAATCCTTAGCCATATCAGTCGGCATTTCTTTATCGTGGATAACGCGCACAGGCTCAGCGATCATGCGTTGCTTCATACTTTCTGACATTTTTTCTACGTAGCTTTCATCGATTTCATCGTTAATTGAATATTCAGCGTCACGGGTGAGTTTAAATGAGTATGCTTCTAGCGAGTCAAACTTTACAAACCCCCGAAAAATATCTTCAAGGCATAGTTGAATTATGTCGTCGACCAAAATTATGGTTTTCTTTTTACGACTTTTTTCCGGTGGTATGACGACGAAACGGGACATCTCGGCCGTGGGGATTTGAATAGCTGCGTATTTGGTATTTTTACCTTCGCGCCGAATCGCAACATAAAGGTATACGGAATTGCCATTTAAACGCTCCAAAAGCGCCATTTTATTATCAATCAGAATAGGAGCGATATGGCGAAGGATTTTATTTCTAAATAAATCACCTAACCATTTGCGTTGATAGTCATCCAAATCGGCTTCGCGTGCAATGAAAATGTTATAACGTGCTAAGGTGCGCTCGATATTTTTGTGGATCTCATTAAATTTGACCGATAATTTAACGACTTTATCTTGTATATCTGCCATCAGGCGGGTTTGGCGTTCCGCTTCTTCTGTATGGTCGTCGTTTAAAGCAATAGTAATTTGCCGCTTAACATCTGCGGCTCGGACTCGATAAAATTCGTCCAGGTTATTTGAATAAATACCGAGAAAGCGAATTCGCTCGATAATCGGATTATTAGTGTCGGCTGCTTCTTGCAGTACGCGTTCATTAAACGCTAGCCAGCTAAGCTCTTTAGGGTAATAGAGCTGTTCGTCAATCATTCCCAAACCTACTATTCAAAAGTAATATCTACAACCAAGTCATTGGCAATCGTCTCTAATGCGGTCTGAATTTCATCTGATTCCACATCATCCGGTAGCGCAACAACAAACTCTGCTTGAAACATTAAATTGCCCCAATTCGGCGCACTTACGCATTTCGAGTTAAATTCTAAGATATTAATATTAAACTGTTGTAACACAGCGGTGATTTCACTGACGATCCCTGGTTTATCGTTGCCGAGCAAATTAAAGTGAGCAATGTTTTGCGCTTTGCTAACAGGCGTTTTTACATTCACCATTTGTATATCAAGGTCGGGAATAGCGTTGATAGATTCAATCAGGACATCGGCGTTTTCTTGGGGGACCGTGACTTCAACAAAACCAGCGAACTGACCAGCCATATGAGCGAAACGACTCGCTTGCCAATTACCGCCGTGAAGTCTTACTGCCTTAGCAAGCTGGTCAACGAGACCGGGCTTGTCGGCACCTACTAAAGTCATAACCAAAGATTTCATAAATTCTCCATGTTCCAAACCAATGGTTGACGAGGGCAAATCCCTCACCAATCTGAATTAAAGCTTGCTATTACAATAGCACGTCTTACACTGCTGCAAGACTCTAAATGATAACGATTTTCTGCGTCATTAATGCAACAGCTATCGAATCACCATCATCGCAAGCGTGCTCGACTGGATTACGTCGCCCAGCGGGTAGTCGTTTTCTTTGGTTGGGCTGTTTTAGTGACCTTAGGCGTATTGATCTGGCACCTAGCAAGTCAATCGTTACCTATCTTTAAATCCCCCAGTTTGAACTATGCAAATGCGACTGAATTACCCAAAGGCGAGACACTGTTATATACCGGGGACATTGAGCGTGGCGGAATAGTCATTAGTCGTTCGGAGAATTGTGTACTGCATCTATACGTATTGTCAGTCAGTCGAAAATTACAGCGGATCAAGTCTTTTCCCTATGCTTGTACTACGGATATTCATGTGCAAGGTCATACGGACGAGATTTTTATCGCTGAACGATCAAGCCACAATATTTTACGTGTTCAGAAGGTTATAAGTGCCGCGGGGCAAGTTTCCCTGCAGCCGGTAGTTTCGCAATCTCTATCCAAGGACGACCAGGCCGTTAGTATACGATCAGTGAGTGTTGATAAAAATTGGGTAACCGCCCATTTTAACGAGGCGCAACAGCAACATGTTTTATGGGTTAATCGTCGAGACCCAGAGCAATCCATTCGCCAATCGTTTGCGTTGCGGGATTGGGTTGTGCCAATGGCGTCTTCATTGGGTACCGTGTTGGCAACTGAACAACGTTTGGTGCTATGGAGTATATTTGCTGATCGGCCGGACGTTGCCATTTTACAGCAGCGAGATGACGGCTTTTTATCGGCTACTGAAGATCCTCGCTCTATTTATTCTAGCGTCGTTGATGGGAAACTAGGTAAATGGTCTTTGCGTAACGTCGATGGTAATTGGCAATTATCGCCCATGTACAATCTTGCATTAGACGCCGACGAATCTCCCTTGAGTGTGCATATTGACGCTAGTGTGAACCTGGGCTTAGTACTTACTACCAAGGCTAGAGTGTTGCTGTTCAATCGGGTTACCGGTGAACGACTTCATCGGTATGGACTGGTTCAACTCCCAAAGTCATTGAACTGGTACGGCGAAAACTTGTATAGCAATCACGATGACAAAATCGATTTGTGGCAGGTGGCAGATCGCTCCAGTACAACTACCCTTAATTCATTGCTTCAACCACAACAGTATCCCGGTTATAGTGAGCCCGATTACATCTGGCAAACGACCAACGCGACTGACTATCAGCTCGCAAAGTACAGTCTGATACCGCTTTTTATTGGCTCTTTGAAAGCGGCATTACTCGCATTAGCGGTCGCTATACCTTTGTCAATCGGCGCAGCTATTTATATTGCTTATTTCGCTCACGCAAAGTTGCGCACTAAAATCAAGCCCACAATAGAAATGCTAGAAGCCGTACCTTCGGTGATTATTGGCTTTATTGCTGCGATATGGTTGGCACCGCTGGCTGAGCAGTTCTTAGTAGCTTTAGCATTATTTATCTTATTTTCACCTATTGCGTTGGCGCTTTTGGCGCTCGGACACCACTATTTGGTGCGTTTAATGCCGGATTCTACTCGTACTCTTTGGGAGTTGCCCGCGGTAAGTGCCTTGATGTTAGTAATTGGCCTATGTGCAATGGCATGGGGAATTGACACAGTATTGACGATAAGCCATATGTTTAATTGGGACGCTGATCAATGGCTGAACCACACGCAGTTTAGTAAAACCACTTTGGTTGTCGCACTTGCATTGGGAGTCGCCATTTCACCGACAATATTTTCACTCGCGGAAGATGCGATTGATGGTGTTCCCAAAAGCTTAAAACAAGCGTCGTTTGCACTTGGCGCAACACAACTTCAGACGCTGCGTAATGTTGTCTTGAAAGTTGCTTTACCAGGAATAATTGCTGCGTTGATGTTGGGGTTCGGTAGAGCATTTGGCGAGACGATGATCGTTCTAATGGTTACAGGTAATACGCCAATAGCTGACTGGGACCTATTCGCTGGATTGCGAGCATTGACGGCCAATTTGGCGATTGAGTTACCTGAAGCAGAAGTAGCAAGTGCACATTATCGAGTGTTGTTTTTAACTGCCAGTGGTCTGTTTATTTTCACTTTCCTTATCAATACTATTGCCGAGCTTTTGCGTACGCGGGCTAGAAAACTTAGTGTCGCCGAATGATTAGCTCTATTGGTAAGCTCTATTCCCCTGAAAAGCGTCAAGCACTTGCCGTGGGCCTTGCTGCATCAATGGCAGCCGTTCTATTGCTATCGCTGATCAGTATCGTGATCTTTATCTTAGTGCGCGGAAGCAGCTATTTTTGGCCCGCGTCTATTGAGACAATCGACTATCATAATATTCAAACCCAGACCACTAAGAGGGTTTACGGTCAATCCTTAATGAGTCGAACACCTGCCGCGACTTTTATGAACGATAAGGTGGTGCAACAAGACATCGAGTTGCACTGGCTAATGAGCACCGTTGAGCAAGGTCGGCTGGTGCAGTCCAATGCCATTCTTTCCCCCGTTCAAATTCAATCATCTACGCTCGAACCCGATATCGCTGAATTGCTGTTAACCGATGGCGGTCGCGCTTTTTTACAGCCGCTAGCACTTAAAACCGATGATAGAGGCATCATTGACCTTATTGAGTTCGGCGAGATACACGAAAACGTTAAAATCCTTAAACAGCAACTAAAAATAATTCGCGAAGAACACTTGAGTCCGATTCATCGCCAAGTTGCCCTATACGACTTAACGAAAGTGGAGCCAGATGCTCCCGCACGACTTAAACTGCTAAATGAATTTGAGCACTTTCAACAAGCGGTAAGTAATTTAGAACGAGCTCTTCAAGGCTATCAATTAGTGATAGTGGACGCATCAGGCAATCAAGCATTAGTGCCGATGGGGGATATTGATAGTTTGAGCTTCCCAAACCAGTTGGGGTTTTGGGGTAAGCTCGGTGTCGCGGCAAAAAGGATTTTGAGTTTCATAACTGAAGAACCCAAACTTGCTAATACCGCGGGTGGAGTATTTCCTGCGCTATTTGGGACTATTTTGATGATTTTACTCATGACCATCATTGTTACCCCATTTGGTGTTTTAGCTGCAATTTACTTATCTGAATACGCGCCGAATAATGCTTTCACCACCACTGTTCGCATAGCTGTGAGTAATATGGCTGGCGTTCCATCTATAGTTTATGGTGTTTTTGGCCTGGGTTTCTTCGTTTACGGAATTGGCGGGAGTATTGATAGTTTGTTCTATAGTGACAAGCTCCCTTCACCAACATTTGGTACACCGGGTCTATTTTGGGCGTCATTGACAATGGCATTGCTAACCTTACCCGTCGTTGTGGTTGCAACCGAAGAAGGATTGAAACGGGTTCCTAATGGGATCCGCAATAGCAGCTATGCACTTGGCGCGACAAAGATCGAAACTATTTGCTACACCGTGTTACCAGTGGCGAGCCCGGCAATAATGACCGGAGTAATACTCGCATGTGCTCGCGCCGCTGGTGAAGTTGCTCCACTGATGTTGGTCGGGGCGGTGAAGTTTGCACCTACATTGCCAATCGATGGAGATTTCCCATTTTTACACGTTGAACGTCAATTTATGCATTTGGGCGTTTTTATTTACGACGGCACCTTCCACAGTCAAGTGAACTCCCAAGGTTCATCGATGATGTTTGCCGCCTGTTTATTATTGTTACTCTGTGTTTTTGGCTTAAACTTTATTGCGATTAAATTGCGTTCACGTTTGCGTGAACGCTACTCAAGGGATTAATCAAGCATGCTCAATTTGTTTGAACGCGAAAAATTAGACTTACTGGCCTTGGCACCAGAGCAAACCGCTATCAGCGTTGAAGGGTTGAATTTGTGGTTCGGCAAGAAGCAGGTGCTCAGCGATGTCTCGATGAAAATCCCTAAACATCGGATTACGGCTCTGATAGGCCAAAGTGGTTGTGGAAAATCTACATTGATCAGTAGCTTTAATCGCATGAACGATTTAGTTGATGGTTGTCGATACAACGGAACAGTTGAAATTGACGGTCGTGATATCAATAATTCAAGAGAAAATGTTGCCCGATTGCGCGCGCGAGTGGGCATGGTGTTTCAGCGGCCGAACCCTTTTCCAATGAGCATCTATGAAAATGTTTGTTATGGACTCAAGCTTCAGGGAATGAGTTTGCGACGTTCGCTGGATGATGCTGTAGAACAAGCACTGCGCGATGCCGCGCTGTGGGAAGAGGTAAAAGATCGCCTGTTTGAACCTGCAAACATCTTATCTGGCGGTCAACAACAACGCTTGGTTTTTGCACGTGCACTCGCGTTACAACCGGAAATATTGTTGCTGGATGAACCCACCAGTGCTTTAGACCCATTAACGACACTTTACATTGAAGAACTGATGATAAGTCTGAAAAAGCGTTGTACGGTAATCATTGTTACGCACAATATGCAACAAGCTGCGCGGGTGTCGGATTACACTGCTTTTATACATCAGGGTGAATTAGTCGAGTATGCAGACAGTGATTCGCTATTTACAATGCCGGCGAAAAAACAAACTGAAGACTACATTACCGGTCGCTACGGTTAGGTGGTGAGGAAGTTATGCGTCAAGTTAAGTTAAACAATCACATATCTGGTAAGTTTAATATTGAGCTAGAGAACCTACGAAATTCAGTGTTAACCATGGGCGGTGAAGTTGAACAGCAAATGGTCGATACGCTGCGAGCGATTAAGGAAAACAATGCGGGTCTGGCTGAGAAAGTTGTGCTTAACGATCTGAAAATTAATGCCATGGAGGTACAAATCGATGAAGAGTGCATGCGCATTATTGCTAAGCGTCATCCGACTGCGACCGATCTACGTCTAGTGTTGACGATAGCAAAGGCAACGACTGATATTGAACGCATTGGTGATGAGATAGAGAGAATCGCCACGTTGGTCACTAAAAACAATTTACCAGTTTCCGAAACGATTAAAAGTAGTATGTTAACGATTGGTGAGCATGTTGTGGCAATGATGCGCGGCACTTTTAATGCATTTGCACGTCAAGATGAGCATGCTGCGTTGGGTGTCTATGATCAAGACAACAGGATTGATCGCCAATACAAAGCATTATTGTCCTATACGAGTCAGGAGATGCGGCAGTATCCAGAAATGATGGAAGACTGGCTTGAGGTACTATGGGCTTTGCGGTCGTTGGAAAGAGTGGGTGACCGATGCAAGAATATTTGTGAATATGTGGTTTACTTAGCGGGTGGCTCTGATGTGCGGCACGCATCGATTGAAAGTATGCAACAGAAAATTGATGATCTAGCACAATAATTTTTTCGACATTTCTTCTATGGGTTCTGCCGAGGTTAGGGTATGATGCGCGGCAGTTTGTAAAGTGAAAGCTTGTTGGCAACAAATACTAATGATTTTTTTGAACAGTATTCGAACAACTTATCAATCCGACGCTCTATGTAGCGTTCGTAAAGGCCAGTAATCTGTGGATGTTATTCAAAGCTACGGCTTAATTCTGATTATTTTGGCAGCCGTTTTCGGCTTCATCATGGCGTGGGGTATTGGTGCCAATGATGTAGCCAATGCTATGGGAACCTCGGTCGGTTCCAAAGCCCTTACAATTAAACAAGCAATCCTAATTGCGATGGTCTTTGAGTTCGCTGGCGCCTATTTGGCCGGTGGCGAAGTAACCTCAACCATCCGCAAAGGCATAATCGATGCCGGTTATTTTGTTGACATACCTGAATATCTGGTATTGGGAATGATTTCGGCATTGTTAGCTGCGGGTATCTGGCTTGCGGTTGCTTCATACAAAGGCTGGCCAGTCTCTACTACACACTCGATTATTGGCGCAATCATTGGCTTTACTGCTGTGGGTGTCAGCACAGAAGCGGTAGAGTGGGGTAAAGTTGGCGGCATAGTTGGTAGCTGGGTCGTTACACCTGCTATTTCAGGGATTATTGCTTATTTGATTTTTGTCAGTGCGGATAAGCTGATTTTCCAAACTAAAACACCATTCCAGAATGCACGCCGCTATGTACCTATTTATATGGCTCTGGCAGGCTTTATTATGTCGCTGGTTACAATTAAGAAAGGCCTGAAGCACGTAGGCTTGGGGCTACCTGATGCTCAAGGCTACGCGCTGGCTGTAGCTATTGCTGTTGGCGTTGGTTTGCTGGGCGTATGGATGATCAATCGAGTTAAATACGATGTCAATGACACGCTTGAACATCAAAATGCTAACGTCGAAAAAGTCTTTGCGATTTTAATGGTTGTTACTGCATGTTGTATGGCATTTGCGCATGGTTCGAATGACGTAGCAAATGCGATTGGCCCACTTGCCGCGGTCGTTAGTGTTGTAAGTAGTGGTGGAGAAATTACCTCAAATGCCACGTTGGCCCCTTGGATATTACCTTTGGGTGGTATTGGTATTGTCGCTGGTCTAGCGTTGTTCGGTCACCGAGTGATTAGAACTATTGGTCAGGGTATTACGCATTTAACCCCAAGTCGTGGTTTTGCTGCTGAAATGGCAGCAGCAACTACCGTCGTTATTGCCTCTGGTACAGGCTTGCCAATCTCAACAACTCAAACGTTAGTCGGGGCCGTTCTTGGTGTAGGTTTAGCCAGAGGTGTGTCGGCGCTAAACTTCGGCGTAATTCGCACGATTTTGGTATCGTGGGTTGTTACCTTGCCGGCTGGCGCACTACTAGCGATTATCTTCTTCTTTATTCTTAAAGCCTCATTTGGAGTTATTTAAGCATGTTCTTTTGGTTGTCCCGGCGAAAGCCGTGACAACCCTAATCTTGTTAAGACGGTTTTATTTTTTATCGAGTGCTTCATCCCAATACGGGGTGCCGTAACAGTAACTTGCGAAGTAATCAATAAATGCCCTTATTTTTGGGGCTAGTTGGCGTGAGCTTGGATTTACTGCCCAAATTGCAGTTCCACGATTTTTTGCTAGTCTATTAAAAATTAAATTTTTAATAGAGGCGATCGATTAAATGAAATGGCCTAACCTGAAACACCTGCATTACTTGGTAGTTTTGCATCAAGAGCAACATTTCCACCGCGCTGCTCAGCGGTGTCATGTTACCCAGTCAACCTTGAGCTCTGCAATTCAGAATTTAGAAGAGCACTTTGGCGCCCAACTGTTGGAGCGTGAACACAAAGCTTTCGTGTTTTCAGCTTTTGGTCTTGAAATTGTTGAGCGCAGTAAGCGGATCATCAATGAAGCCCGTGAGCTCGTTGATTTCGCTTGTAACTCTGGCGATTGGCGCAGTGGTACTTTGAAACTCGGCGTAATACCTACAATTGCGCCATTTTTATTTGAAGGCTTAATAAAGTCGGTTAAGCGACTCTACCCCTCTTTGGCATTGCACCTCCAAGAAGACACAACAGAAAATTTGCTCGAACAGTTAAATGAAGGTGACTTGGATTTATTGGTATTAGCATTACCAATGGAAACTCTAGGTTGTAAACAATTAGTGATTGGCCATGACCCCTTTCACCTTGTGATGCATCGCAATACCTATGAATCAACCGTGATGCCACTGGATGTAACCGCACTGCCGAAAAACAGTATTTTCTTATTACAACAAGAGCACTGTATGACTGGCCATGCTGTAAGCGCATGTAACTTGCGATATTCGGAGCAGGTCAATAGTTTGGCTGCAAGTTCATTACACACTCTAGTGCAATTAGCTAACGCCAAGCTTGGTTACACCTTTATTCCAGAGCTGGCGTTACAACAAGATATCTTGGAAAAATCCGATCTTATTTCACTACCCGCCGAAGATAATGCATTTCGAGAAATTGGTTTAGTGTGGCGCAACGGGACAACGCGCGTGCAACTTTTTCGCTCGTTAGCTGAATGTTTAGCGCCCCTAATGCCGGTGGATGCATTAAAGCGCTAAATTTTTTTAAAAACGTCCAAACTATTTTTCGCTTGCTCGCGACTATAGAACCAACGACGAACTAAATGGAAGTATTGGGTGTTTACCACGACCGATGAACAACTCATCAAAAAAGCACTAAAAGGCAATAAAAAAGCGTGGTTTAGTTTGATAAGTCGCTATGAGCAAGCGATCTTCAATTACGGGGTGCGAATGACCGGTAACCGAGACGATAGTCTTGATTTGATGCAAGACATATTTGTATCGGTATTCCGTAACCTCGGCAGCTATCAAGGTACAGGGGCATTCAAAAGCTGGCTGTTTCGCATTGCCCATTATCGCTGTATTGAATTTTATCGCCGCAAAAAGCCACACGTTAGTCTTGATGACTCGCCAGAAATGGAAAGTGCCGAAAACGCAGCGCCTGAGCCGTTATTACAAGGTGCTCAGCAACAGCACCAATTACAGCAAGCGATGCAAACGCTGCCGGTCAATCAACGTGCAGTGGTCGAATTAAAGTTTTTTGGTCAATTTACATTTGACGAAATTGCTGATCAGTTAGGGGTTTCCGCAAATACGGTTAAATACAGGCTGTATAGCGCATTAGCCAACTTGAAAAGTCATATGGAGGTAGAGTATGTCTGAACAACAACACGCTGAATTATTTGCCGCGTGGCTGGAGAGGCAATTAACCGCTGAGCAACAACAACAGTTTGAGGCACTGTGCGTATCAAACGAAGCATTTAGCGCTCGGGTAGAACAAGCTAACCATTTGCGATTAACGTCCGACGAGTGGCAAGCAGAGCCGCTGCCAAACTGGGCAAAAGAGTCAACATTTGAGACAGCCAACAGCGCACCGTGGTGGCAATCGCCGAAACTGTCATTCGCCTCCCTTGCTTGTTCAGTTTGTGCAATCATTATGGTACTTGGCGGCTTCCAAGTATCGGTGCAGGACGGTCAGTTATCTATGGGCTTTAATCAGGGACTTACACCCAGCGACGTCGACTTGCTTGTTCAGCAACGCATGGATAGTTACCACCAGGATCAGCAGCAATTATTCGCCCAATACGCTGATGCTTTAAATGCTCAACAGCAACAAAGTGGTGCCCAGCTTACTGAATATCTGCTCTCTTCCAGTCGCCAAGAGCGCCGCGAAGACTTTGCTGAGCTGATTAAATTTATTAATGAGCAGCGCAATGAAGATCAAGTGTACTACGCGCGCCAGCTCAACGATTTACAACAAGAAATTTATGCGAACAACGGGATCCGCAGCAATATACCAATTATCAGTACTGACACGAGCCAGTCACCTAATGAATAATGGGGGATGAATTATGAAACTATCAATATTAGCCGCAAGCGTATTGGCGACGACTGCTGCGATGCCCAGCTTTAACGCTGTCGATTATGCAGAGTTGGGCGAAGAATTAGAAATTATGAATAGCGTGCTAGAGACGTCATTGCGTCAAAGAAGTGAATCAGCAGCTATTCGATTTCACGGCTTGGATACCACCTATCTGGCCGGGCAAGGAGTGGTATTTGAAGTAACAACATCACGCGGAACATGGGGTTTGGACTTCGATCTGCGCCAATTTATCCCTCGAGCTCCTAACGCACCGTTGCCGCCAATCATTCTCGGCGATGGTGAGCACAACTTGGTCTTTGAAGTAAATGAAGAATGGGAGCACGTCATTGAAGAGACTGTGCGCGAATTTGAAGATGTATTTCGCGAAGTTCGCGAACAAATGCGCGACGTGCGCTCTGATGCACGTGAAATCAGCTGGGAGGTGCGTGAGCTAGAGCGTCGCAAACGCGATCTAAACTTTGAAGCACGCACTGCTGATGACGAGCGCAAGCAAGATATTCAGGTTGATCTTGAAGAAATTGAAGTAGAGTTGGCTAACTTGAAGTTGCGTCAACAAGAGTTAACTGAATACGCAGACACTCTCGAGGCTGAGCAAAAAGCTCAGGTTGAAAAGCAGCAGCAAGCGAGACTAGAAGCTGATAGGGCGTTTTTAGCAACCTTTGAAGAGCAAATTGGCGATTCATTGTGCCGATTTGGTTCGGGTTTACGAGCGTTGCCTCGTGATGAGCATATTAGCTTTGTATTGAAAAACTTCGAAGTTGGCGACAAGCGTCAAGCGCAAGATCGTGTATATGTTTTCAATCAGGTAAATATTCGCGAGTGTGTACAAGAAAAGATCAGTGCAGATAAGTTGCTTGAACAAGCGGTGGTATACAGTTTTTAACCGGCTCTCTGGCTCAAGTGTTTGTGGTTTTTTGTACCACAAACGCTTGTAATTCCGGATACAACTGCGCGAAAGCTGATTGCAATTCAGTCTCTCGCTTTATTATCAGGTCGGCCGCGCGGTCAGCAAACGTAATTTTGCTATTGATTCGCTGTTCAATACTCCGATATGCCCTAATAACTGCATCAACCTCTATATATTCAGCAAGCCATCGATATTCAATTAAGCCTTGTTTGACGCGTTTAAAACGCGTGCTCACCGATAATTTTGTCGATTCTAGCTCAGTATAAAAACCATCTAATACTTTGTTTTGAGACTCCGAACTGTAGTTTTGCCAGTGTTTGCAAAGTAAATGATCAAAATAGACATCGATGATAACGCCTGCCATACGGCGAACTTCAGATGGAAAACGCTGGCGTAAATTTACCGTAACCGGGTGATTGTCAGTGAATGAATCAATCGCCCGATGCAGTTCAATACCTTGTTGAATTTGGGCAGAAAAACTCGATAAATCAGAGCCTTTAACAAAATCCCCTAGAAAGTTACCGAGCTTACTGGTGCTGGAATGCTGAGCTAATTGTATGTGGCCAACATAGTTCATCTAGGCGCTCCTGAATTTCTACTTATCATTCTTAACAGTACACACAAATTGATGGCGATCGAAAATAAATTAAAAAAAATATCGCAATTAAGAATAATTCGCATTACTATTACGGGCCTTGAAAATTACAACAAAGCTTTAAAGTGACATTTAAAGTCAAATAATAGAACACACTGAGGATTAAGAAGTGAAATTTAAGCTCGCCACAATCTCCGCCGCGTTGATTCTTGCCAACCCTGTTTGGGCCGATGCTGCTGGTTCAATTGAGAGAATTAAAATAGAAGGTCGCGTTTTATCAATTAATGAGTCTAACTCGGTTAAAACGCCTACACCGATCATTGACGTACCGCAGAGCTTGTCAATTATGACGGCTGAAGAAATCACCCAACGTGGTATTTCAAGTATCAGTCAAATCGCTGATTACACACCGGGCTTAAATAATTCCCAAGGTGAAGGTCACCGTGACTCCGTAGTTTTCCGTGGTGTTCGTTCAACTGCTGACTTCTTTATTGATGGTCATCGCGATGACGTTCAGTACTACCGTGCGCTATACAATATTGAACAGGTAGAAGTCTTACGTGGACC
>CAXRGW010000119.1:0-17270 GCA_964230255.1 Alteromonas sp. | reverse complement strand
AACGCTGTTGAAGCCGGCACTCTACTGGTTAAAAAAATGCCAAAAAAGCATTTAGCAGCACCAGAGCAGGATGGCAAAACAATACAAGCGTGGGTCGCTGAGCAAGGTCTTGCTGACAACCCTGTAGCAGCTGTTATCGCTGACCGCATTTAAGCAACTATTTCGGTGGCTTCGGCTACCACCATGTTTCAACATGGTGCGCGGGTTGTTACTCGCAACTAAAAAGGCTCCCTGTTGGGAGCCTTTTGCCTTTTTAACACTTTAATTTAGTCTGGCTTAAGCACCATTTTACCGCGCACTTCACGGCCCATGACTTTTTCCAGCGCTTGTTTAGCCTGAGACAAGGGTAAACACTCATCGACCACGACTTTCACTTTGCCCTGCACATACCAAGTCAATAACTCTTGCATGTTAGCGGCAAAGTCTTTCGGCTGATGCTGAGTAAATGAACCCCAGAAAACGCCAACTACCGAGTATCCTTTAACTAGTGAGAGGTTGACTGGAAATTCTGGGATTTCACCACCGGCGAATCCGATCACTAACAATCTTCCGTTCCAAGCCATACTGCGACTACAGGCATGGAAGGTATCACCCCCCACACACTCGTAAACCACATCAGCACCCTTGCCATTGGTAGCTTGCTTTATCGCATCTTTGAGGTTTTCTTCTGTGTAGTTGATCAGAATATCCGCACCGTTCTCTTTAGCGGTTGCGAGCTTTTCAGCCGTTGAACACACAGCAATAACGGTAGCGCCCAACTCCTTACCAATTTGCACAGCAGCTAAACCAGTACCACCAGCCGCACCGGTTACTACCAGTGTTTCGCCCGGTTGAATATTAGCGCGCTGTTTTAAGGCGTGATGTGCCGTCGCGTGAGCAGTTACCAATGCCGCAGCTTCTTCAAATGGAATTTGTTCAGGTAACGGTAATATGTGGGTCTGTGGCGCTACTACTTGTTCGGCGTAACCACCTAACATACAAAGTGCAATTACCCGCTGCCCTACTTGCCATCCCTGCACACCTTCACCGATAGCGGAAATGGTACCGGCCACTTCGTTACCAGGTATAAAGGGGCGCTCTGGCTTCATTTGATACAATCCTTGCACCAGTAAGCCATCAGGAAAATTAACCCCTGCAGCGGCAATATCAACAACAACCTGCCCTTTACCGGGTTCTAGCGCAGATAATTCTTTGTAATCCAAATCATCAACGGGACCAAACTCATTACAAACAATTGCTTTCATAGTTATTCTCTTATTCTTTAATCAGTGCAGCTGCGTGAGCCGCTAATGGACGCATCATCGATTCTAACGCTGCGGCTTTGGCATTTGAGGCGTTGCCCATCTTGGCGCGCTTAACTACACCTTGCACTATGGCTGCCAACCTGAAAAAGCTAAACGCCAAATAAAACGGCCAGTTATCAATGACTTCAATACCGCGCCGCTCACAATACTTGGCGATATACTCTTCCTCGCTTGGAATACCCAATGCTTGTCTATCTAAGCCGCCTAAGCCGGGGGCATGACCAAGATCATGGGGCAAGCGCAGTTGCATGCACTGATAGGCTAAATCAGCAAAGGGATGCCCTAATGTCGACAGCTCCCAATCCAATACTGCAATGACTTCTGGTGAATTTGGATCAAACATCATATTATCGAGGCGAAAATCACCGTGAACGAGTGCCACTTGCCCGTCGTCTTCCGGAAGGTTTCCTGTCAGCCAATCCATTAACACTTCGATATCTTCAATATGCTCGGTTTCAGCTGCGCGATACTGTTTTGTCCAGCGCTGCAGTTGACGCTCAAAGTAATTCCCTGGGCGTCCATAGTCTACTAATCCGGCCTCTTCTACGTCTACGTTGTGCAAACTGGCCAGTACCCGATTCATTTCGTCGTACATTTGTTTACGGACGGCTACATCAGTGATTTCAGGTAATGCACTTTGCCAGAAGATTCGCCCGTCTTTGAATTCCATGATGTAAAACATTGCACCTAACACCTCACTATCGGTGCACAGATGTATTGCCTGAGGTACAGGCACATCGGTATCTTGCAATGCGGCAATCACGCGAAATTCACGGTCAACCGCGTGGGCAGATTTGAGCAGCTGCCCTGGCGGTTGGCGGCGGAGTACGTATTGACCTTTGTCGGTGGTAATTTTAAACGTCGGGTTGGATTGCCCACCGCTAAATTTATCTGCACTTTGTACATGTCCAATGTCGACGCCTTGCTCCTGTAAATAATTATTCAGGACATCAAGCTGCACCAACTCAGATGATTGACTCATAGTTTATTTCACCATTTTTGCAGCAGTTTCCGCAATCAAGTTACGGCCTAACTGCATCATATGAACCTGATCAGGGCCGTCTGCCAAGCGCACTGTTCGCGCATAAGCATAAGCCGCTGCCAAGGTTGTATCTTGGCTGGTACCCATGGCACCGTGCATTTGGATCGCTTCGTCAATAACCTTGCAGGCCATCTTCGGTGCCACAATTTTGATTGCAGCAATTATGTCACGTGCAACTTTATTACCGTACTTATCCATCTTATCCGCAGCTTTAAGCGTCAGTAATCGCGCTTGTTCAATATCACAATGCATTTGCGCAATACTTTCTCTTACCGATTGCTGTTTACTCAGCGGCTGGCCAAAGGCAACGCGCTGCTCTACTCGCATACAAGCTTCATCTAACGCGCGCTGAGCAACACCGATAAGGCGCATACAATGGTGGATCCGACCTGGCCCTAAACGACCTTGAGCAATTTCAAAGCCTTTGCCTTCACCTACTAGTAGATTACTCGCCGGAACACGCACGTTTTCAAACAACACCTCTGCATGCCCTACAGGCTCGTCGTAGTGTCCCATAGCTGCCATTGGGCGAACTATAGTTACGCCTGGTGTTTTCAGCGGCACTAAAATCTGACTTTGCTGTTGGTGACGCGCAGCTGATGGATCAGTTTTGCCCATTACGACCATGATCTTACAATTTTCGTTCATAGCGCCGGAGGTATACCACTTGCGACCATTGATCACGTATTCATCACCTTCGCGCACGATTGCGGTTTCAATATTAGTCGCATCAGAAGAGGCAACAGCCGGCTCAGTCATTGCAAACGCAGAACGAATTTCACCGTTTAGCAATGGCTTTAACCACTGCTCTTGTTGAGCCTCATTCCCATACTTAGCCAGTACTTCCATATTACCGGTGTCTGGCGCACTACAGTTAAAGATCTCTGCACTGAATGGAACACGCCCCATAATCTCGCACAAAGGAGCATATTCGAGATTAGTTAAACCTGCACCATAGGGTTTATATTCTTCAGGTAAAAATAGGTTCCAAAGTCCAGCAGCCTTCGCCTTAGCTTTAAGGTCTTCCATCATCGACGGTGTTTGCCAGCGATTAGCGTTGGTTTCTACCGCGTGAATGTAATCTTGCTCGATGGGATATACATGCGCCTGCATAAATGCCTCGAGTTGAGCCATTAATGCGAGCGTTTTTTCTGAATAGTCAAAGTTCATGGTGTGTCCTTATAATATCGGCTTAACTGTAGCTCATTGCGCTACGTTTGTCGGGGTGCTCTAAGTGCGGCACCGCATTGAAATGATGTAAATGCACACTGCGGGTATTGGCGAATAATTGCGACACGCTAGTATTGCGGATCTGAAGGTTTAAATTGACCATAGTCGCGGCATCGGCGCCTAGGATCTGGCTTACTATCATGGCAATAGCACCACCGGATGTAGCCATAACAATGCGCTTATGAGGGCTAACGATCGCGGCATCTAACACGCCCATAACCCGCGAACGAAACCCTTGCCAAGACTCTGGCAACCGACCTTCATCGAGTTTACCCTGCGACCAAGCGAGCATCGATTTGCGCAATAAACGATAAAACTCAGCTGGTTTTGCACCCGGTGCAGGTTGTGCTTCTGGATCAATCGCGATGTAAGCATCAGCAACGGCTTGAAAGTCGAACTCATTCAGGCCTGGATAAACCTCTGCACTTGGCAAACTGCTCTCTGCTGCCCCTACCCCTATTGATAAGCTTTGCAAGATGCCATCTGCCGTTTCGCGATGGCGTACCATGTCACCGCGCCAGATCGCATCAAACGAAAAATCGATCGAGCGCCAGAATTCTCCTAGCCATTGTGACTGCTTAATGCCTAAATCACTCAATTTGTCGTAATCTGCTTTACCGAACGAAGCCTGACCATGTCTTACTAAAAATATCTCAGCCATAAGTACTCAAATAAGTTTGTAATAGTCAGATGTTAAAAATAAGTGAACTATAAGTGTAATTGATTCTACTAATAGGTTTACATTATCAATGCGAATACTTTTGATGTATCGCTTTATTGGTTGAGATCAATAAAACACATTGGGACCACGCTAAACGTCATATCCAACAGCATTAGAATTTCATTAGAAATTGCCAGATACACCGGTGCAAGACGCGGCGTTAACCAGACCTAGCGACGGGCTTTCGCTGAATGTGCATATTCCTTTTTGTCATAGTCTCTGTTACTACTGCGGCTGTAATAAGGTCGCCACCCGCCATCCACATAAAGCGGATCGCTATCTGAAGCACTTAAAAAAGAAATAGCGCTAAATCAACACTCATTTCGTCATCATATGGTTAAGCAATTGCATTTAGTTGGCGGTACACCATCGCTGAAGATTGTAAAATTAGTATCGAAGTCGACCTACGTAGAATTGATACTCAATATCTTACACACTTGCGAGATTTCCGCTTCACCCGCTTAAGTATTGGTGTTCAAGATATCAACAAAAATGTACAACAGGCCATTAATCGCATGCAATCAACAGAGCATGTTGGGGCTTTAGTCGCCCATGCCGAAGCGATTGATTTCACCTCAATTAAGTTAGATCTCATTTACGCGCTGGAAGAATACTCTGATGTTTTTGGCGCTAATCACAGCGAAACCAAATGGCAAAAGCGTTCGCACATTCCTTTGTTGGTTTTGCTCGGCAATAACTCACAATAAACCGTTAATCAGCAAACAGGCGAGCTTGATCGCGCTTCGGCATTTTCGTCACTACAAGATTAAACGAGTTGTCGATTAACCGCTCCACTTCAGACTGTGGAACACTGCCATCAAAGTAAACCGAGATCCAATGGCGCTTATCCATGTGATAACCAGGTGTAATTGATTGATGTATATCGCACAACGCTGCAGCTTCTAGCGGGTCGCATTTGACGTTGAGCATTGGCAGATCATTATGGCGTCCAAAAAGCGCAAACATCTTGTTATTCACTTTGAAAACGTAGTTATCTTCGCCAAATGGGTAGCCAAGTGTCGTTTCCGGTTTGGCTAATAAATAGTCTTTAAGTTGTTCAAATTCCATATGCTATGTCTCCATTTATTGTTCTAATGTGCCTTAAAACTAGCATAGGCATGCTGGCCGGATTCAAGATTTAGTTTATCGATGGATAGGCTAGAAACAATGGCATAAAGCCTTTGCGGTGTAGATTCTGTGCGCGTAAACAAATGCAGTAAACAGCGGCCATCTGCGCGCTTTACGACTTGTTCGATAAATACCGGCAATTGATTGAGCATACTCGAGTCACCCGGTGTTTCGTTACTGATGACAATTTGATTGGCGTCTACCCTCACCTTAATTTCTGCGTTAATTTCAAAATGACTTGATGCATAGAGTGTCGTTTTACCCAACATGAATTTTTGAATTGTAGGATGCTCTTTCACCTCCGCGCTTTGATTAGCAGTCTCAACGGTCAACATACTAAATATGGGTTCGCCTAGAGATTCGCTGCTCAACGTATCCGCTTCTAACTGCAATCGAGGCAGCATCATTTCGGCGCTGCCAAAGTTTAGTACCCGGCCCTGCTCAAGATGAATGAAGAAGTCGCTCATCACAGCCAATTCACGTAAAGCATGAGAAACGATAACAACCCGTAGCCCTTTACCGATTAGACTCGAGATGTATTGAATAATCTTGCGTTTAAGCCGTTTATCTAACGCGGAAAAAGCTTCATCCAACAGTAAAATATCGGGTTTGTTTAGCAATGCCCGAACGATAGCTACACGTTGCGCTTCACCACCAGATAACTTGTTCACAGGTAGGTCAAGCAATAACTCAATTTCAAAGATGTCGACCAAATTCGACATAGACTGGTCAGCAAGCGGATGGGAAGGGGCAATTATTGCGGCGTGTCGTAGCGCAAAAGACAAGTTGCCTCGCACGGTCAAATGCGGAAACAGCACACCATCTTGAAAGACTATGCCAACATTATCACCTAAGGACGCACGTTTGCCCCAGACTATCGGTTTGCCTTGCATTTCATCTTCAAGCCCAGCCATACAGCGTAGCAACGTACTTTTACCCGCCCCTGACGGTCCGTAAATAGCAATGCAGCTTGCTTGAGCAGGGATTTTACAATCGACCGCTAGCAATTGTCTGCGATCTTTTTCCAGTGTAAAAGTTAAGTCCATGAGCTGAGCTGCTTGCGATTAAGGCGATACAAAATCGCCAGCATCACGAAAGAAAACACCAAAAGTGCAAATGCTAGTTGATGGGCTGCAGAATAGTTTAGTGACTCTACGTGGTCGAAAAGTGCGATGGAAACAACACGGGTTTCACCTGGTATGTTACCACCGATCATTAACACTATACCGAACTCCCCCAGCGTGTGCGCAAAACTCAAGCCTACTGCGGTCATAAATGCAGAGCGCGTAAGCGGAAACACAACTCGCCAGAAGGTTAACCAACGGCTTAACTTAAATGTTTTCGCGACATCCAAATAGCGCTTGTCTAAATGCTCAAAGGCGTTGTAGAGGGGCTGAACGGCAAAGGGCAAGGAGTAAATCAATGAACCGATTAGTATACCTATAAAGCTAAAGGCCAGCGTGCTGCCAGTAGCACTTAACCACGTTGCACCCAGCCAGCTATTAGGAGAAAACGCCACCAGTAGATAAAAACCTAAAACCGTTGGCGGTAATACTAATGGTAAAGCAATTAGCGCATTGACAAAGGGGCGCATTGGATGACGCCAGCGTGCCAACCACCATGCCAGTGGCGTAGCAATTACGAGCAATACTAAACTGGTAATCGACGCCAGTTTTAGCGTCAAAACGATCGCTTGAACGTCCACTCAGCTATCTCCTCGTGCGAAGCCCGCATTGATAATCTGCTGCTGCACCTGTGCACTTAGCAAAAATGCGCGAAACGCCATGGCTTCAGTAACCAAATCACTGCGCTTTAACACCACTAGCTGTTGATTAATTGATGGATAAAGATCTTCAGGCAAGGCAAGCACATTAGGCCTGTCTTGGACCAAGTGACGCCCAACTAAACCAACGGGTGCATTGCCCGTGTATACATACTGATATGCCTGAAAAACATTACTGCCCATTACGGTGTTGTATTTTATTTGCTGCTCTATGCCTATAGCTTCAAATACGCGAATTGCAGCATCACCATAGGGTGCAATCTTCGGGTTAGCAATTGCTACGCGCGATTGTGTTAGTAGCCAATTGCTAAGCTCGGCATGATTTGCTGCGGGTAACTGTTGAGTAGGAGCCCAAAGCACAAGCACTCCGCGTGCATATGTTGACCGCGAGCCTTCAACAATATGGCCAAGTCGTTCTAGCTGCTCGGGCCGATACGTATCTGCTGACAAAAATAGGTCAAAGGGTGCACCCTGCACAATTTGAGCATACGCAGCGCCAGAAGAACTTGCAAAGGTGATAATTTCAATATCGCTTTGTTGCTTAAATTGATGTGCCAGCTTTACCGCTAGAGGGGCGAAGTTTGACGCTACCGCAACGTGAATTCTCTTGTTTGAATCTGCATTTACCGTCAATGATTGCGACAGCAGAATCACGGCCCATAGCGACGTTGATACGAGTCGCAAAAAACGACTGACAATCATTGTGGTTTCTGCCACTGTTCTGCCGCTGCCCTGTCGCTATCTTTGGCCGCCACCCATTGCCCAGTTCCGTCTTCGTGCCACTCTTTTTTCCACAAGGGGACATCGCGTTTTAACGTGTCCATTAAAAACTGACAGGCATCAAAAGCGACTTGGCGATGACGACTAGTCACACCCACAAAAACTATTTGTTCATGTGCAGATAATTTTCCCACTCGATGGATTAAAATTACCGATCCCAAAGGAAAACGCGACCGCGCGTCAGCTATAAGTTTTTCCAATGCCAACATCGTCATTTGCGGATAGTGCTCTAACTCAATGCCTATGAGTCGTGAACCTTGTGCAAGATCGCGAACAATGCCAGTGAAGGTGACTATCGCCCCATCACCCTCTGCATCACGCAATTGGGCATAGCACTTAGCAACTTCAAAATCTTCCGTTTGGACGCTTATTTGATCCACGTTAACCGCCTGTTACTGGTGGTAAAAATGCAACTTCATCACCATCACTAAGCACCGCATGCTGGTCAGTTAACGTGTGATTGAGTGCACACAAAAACTCGTTAGCACGCACCACACTTTCAAACTCGCTCAACTCACTGGTTAAAAGCGCGCGCAAAGGCTCTATCGTTGCGCCATTGCTAACTGCAATTTCGATTGATTCCACGCCTAGTTGTTCGCGAAATTGAGCAAAAAATTTGACGGTTATCATGCTTGTTGTGCCTGCCAATGCCCTTGTTTGCCGCCTTGTTTGTCTAATACTCGAATGCCGTCGATACGCATTGAAGGCTCAATTGCTTTGCACATATCAAATACGGTTAATGCGGCCACGCTAACTGCGGTCAGCGCCTCCATTTCAACACCAGTCTTGCCGGTTAAGCGACACATTGCCTCAATCCGGATACGGCTTTGTGCCGCTTGGATGTCAAAATCAACCGCAACTTTCGTAAGTGCCAAAGGATGGCATAAAGGAATAAGATCCGAACACTTTTTTGCGGCCTGTATACCGGCGATTCTAGCAACGCTCAGAACATCGCCTTTGGCTAACGATTGCTGCTGAACTTGCGCAAGTGTGTCAGGTTGCATATAAACAAAACCTTCAGCGACCGCGGTACGCTGTGTGTCTTGCTTAACCGAAACATCTACCATATTGGCATTACCCTGACTGTCGAGATGAGAAAACCCCATATCTACTCCTCTGCACTTTCTGAGAGATGGTTAGTCAAGTGACCGACAAAGTTACATGGGCGATGATCGCTGTCGAGTTGCTCTTTGATAATACCATTCCAAGCCGTGCGGCATGCGCCGGTAGAGCCAGGCATACAAAAAATTGCCGTATGATTTGCTAAACCTGCAAACGCACGCGATTGCACCGTTGAAGTACCAATTTCTTGGAATGAAAGATAACGAAATAGCTCACCGAAACCTTCCACTTGCTTATCGAATAAAACCGTCAGTGCTTCAGGCGTTGAATCTCTGTCGGTAAATCCGGTACCACCAGTGACTAAAATAACGTGAATATCGGGGTTAGCGATCCAATTTGATACTACTGCTCGCATTTGATACACATCGTCTTTCACTATGCATTGGATGTGCAAAACATGACCTGCGTCTTGCAACGCGGTTTGTAAGAACATACCTGAAGTATCGGTATCTTCATCGCGCGTATCACTAACTGTTAATACCGCTATATTTAATGCCTTAGAGGCCACTTATTCTCTCCTTCACTACGCTTTACCACGTTGTATCGCAATCAGCACACAAGCTCAAGGTTGAGTTGGATGAATTAATGGGATCTTGCGGTAATGATCCCCAAGCTCACTCCCGGGAAAGACCGGAAACAAAGCCTGAGTCACAGAAATGATGAAGAACAGAGCGACAAGCTAAACACAGAGAATACGTTTAGCCCTGTTTGCGCAAACATCGGCTTTCGCCCAATTTTTCACCTAGATAAACGGGTCGCTCCATTTGACCTCGTTACTTACACTGTCATCGGTAAGCGTTTTGAGGAATGCTACTAAAGCAGCCTTTTCCGCATCGCTTAGGTTCAACCGAATAGGGTCACCGTTTTGGTCGGTAAGCGCAGGTGAGAGGGTTGGATGCGCTTGAATTCCGCCGTTGTAATGCTCAACCACCTCTTCCAAAGTAGCGAAACGGCCATCGTGCATGTATGGAGCTGTCAATTCGATACTGCGCAAGCTAGAAGTTTTAAATCGCCCTTCAAACACAGGATTGTTAAAGACCGCACCAGCACCTTCATCAGTGGTTATTAAATCCAGGCCATTGTTCATCGGACCGGGGTTTGCGCTGACAAAAGCTTCAGTAGTGTGACAGCCAAAACACCCTGCTCCACCATTGGCAATGTTGCGCAAGAATAGACGTTTGCCTAAATTTTCTTCAGCAGTAAAATTGACAAAGTTGTCACCTGGCGCATCGGCCATTGCTCGGCCTTCATCGTAGCGACTGCTATAACTTACGATACTGCGCACAAACTGGGCCAGAGCGAATGCGATCTTTTCTGAAGTTATCTCACTAGAGCCAAATGCGTTGGTGAAAAGTTCGGGATAGAAATCGCTGCTTTCTACGGCAGAGACAACTTTATCCAAAGTCATGCCCATTTCAACCGGATCTTGAAACGGCTGCAGCACTTGGTCTTCCAAAGTCGTTGCCCTTTCGTCCCAAAAAAATCGGCCGCGTTGATAGTATCTCGCGTTGATCAATGTCATTGAATGTCGCGCCGTTTGCCCGCCAGCAAAGCCAACACTTAACGTGGCATCATCAGAAAACCCCAGTGCTTGAATATGGCAAGATGCGCAAGCCACCTCTCCATTAGCACTAAGGTTTTTATCGTAAAACAGCACGCGACCTAAAGTTGCGCCATCGTTAGTTACTGGGTTGTTTGCGGGTGTGTTATCGAGACCGTTTACCGAGGTTGATAATCGCTGACCAGGTACGTTCATCGTATAGTGAGCTGGCAAATCAAGTGTTTCGTAATCATAAGGCACATCAGGTAATTCAATAGCGCTGGTCGGTTCTGGATCCGGTTGTACCGGGTCAGGTTGATCAGGATCCGGTGCCGGAGTTTCAGCTTCTATCGGTTCTAACATGCTGTCACTACTACCACCACCACAAGCAACTAACCCCGTGAAAGAAATGGCGAGAACAACTATCTGGATAAATTTTTTCATATCTGCGTAAAACCTTATCTTAAACTACCGCAACGATTGGCTTTGATATCTCAAATCCTACAAAGCCAGACATTTATGTAGTTGAGTCTAGAGACATGCCCGTAAAGTTCTGCCATTCGAATGTAAAGATTGAGTAAAAACGATCGTGTTACTGGGGGTGACGCTTTAACTAAAGCCAAGTAGACTATGTGCCAATAGCATCACCAAGAGAATTGTTGTGAGTAATAGCTTTTCCAAGGAATATTTGGTCGTTGCCCAAAATGCATCCGGGCGCAACATGCAAGTCCCTATTTATCGATTTCGCGGTCAACAACAAGGTCCAAGTGTCTATATTCAAAGCTCTATCCACGGTGCTGAAGTACAAGGCAACGTAGTCATCTATCACTTAATTCAATGCTTAAAGCGCATTCCTATTCGCGGCGAAATTATATTAGTACCAAACTGCAACCCTGTCGGTACCAACATAAAAGCTGGCGAATACACCTTAGGACGATTCGATCCAGTTAATGGCACCAATTGGAATCGCGGCTATTACTACGATCGCGATGCAGTATTGAAGTTTGCCCGTACTGTCGGCCCAGAGGAATCAATAGATTCAATCAAGCAACGGTTTAGACAAGTACTCCAACAAGGCTTACATAAACGCTTAAATGCTGACTGGGGATTGGGTTTAGCCAACCAACTAAACCTCAAGCTTCAAACATTGGCAATGGATGCTGATATTGTTTTGGACTTACACAATGGTCCGGTTTCAAGTCGCCACATATACGTTCCGGAATACGCTACAGACGCTGCAAAGTTATTTAATATCCCACATGTGATTTTTATTCCCAACCTGTTTTCAGGTGCTCTTGACGAAGCCATCTTTTGCCCTTGGTGGACACTATCTGAGAATTTAGCGAAAAAGTTTCAACGTGAATTTAACTTCAATGTTGAAGCATTTACCGTTGAGATGGGCTCACAAGAAGTGGTTAATTTTGCTGACGGTGAAGAAGACGCCGAAGGTATTTTAAGCTATCTCAATGGCCATGGTGTGCTGGTTGATGCCAGCATTAGCCCGAAACCGATGATGCGCTTCGCTGCTCAGCTGAAAGACTATCGCACCCTCTTCACCAAAACTGGTGGTATTGTTGAGTACTGTGCGAAACCAGGGGACCCAATCATGACAGGTGAGTGCTTAGCGAAAGTCCTGAATGTTGACGAGCTCGACAATGAGCGTGCCGTAGAATTGATCACAGCGCCTTGTGATTTGATTCCGGTATTGCACTTTCCATCAGCGTCGGTACTTAGCGGTACACAGCTATACAAGTGTTTAACTAACTATCAACAGCTGTAAGATGGTGCTGCTGGATAAGCAGCACCAAAACCAAAAACTTAAATCGGCGAGCCTGGTGGCATGCTCACAGGCTTGAAAGTGCCATGCCACTCACCCGTTTGCCAATAGGTTTCGAGTAATTGCAGCAGTCCTGTGTCAACATGGGTATCATTATGTCGTGATAGCCATCTAGTAAAACGCTGCAAAGCACCGCGAATTGCTAAATGATTCTCAGGGCTCAAACGTTCAGAATTGAGGGTATCCATTGCCGCGTAAACAACAACCAACTTCACCCGATTATTAATACTTAAAGCTGTTGCTTTGCTTACATTGTCAGACTCTGATATGCGCGTATCCCACGTTTTCTCTAACAACTGATTCAACAGGCCGACGGCACTTAAATGTTGGTCATCTAATGTTCGTTGCCAGGTTAATCGATTCAAGCGTTCTGGATGTAACAACAGCTGTACAGTATTGGCTGCTGAAGCTTCTGCTGCACTAAGTGGGTCAAACATGCGACCAGTGCGTCCAATAAAGGATTCTCGCGTGCGATTTGTGCCGTACACTTTCGGAATAATCAGCTGCGTGACGTTGTTTGGCAAGGCTAAAAACCCCGGTGACAAACTACCAATTAATGTTTGCAGTGCCTTGTTTTGACGCTCAGCTGACACCACCGTTTGTCCTTGAATTGGGCGCTCTGATTTCACTTCATATTGATAATCAATCCCACCGATTAACTTCGCCACAGCATCAGCTTGATAGCGATGCGAAAAGTACAACGGCGCTAAGAACTCTTCTAGATCAGATAATGGTGTACCGTCTGGAATAGTATCTAGGCCAAAACGTTCTAAACCGAACTGGCGTACAGCTGCCACTCGTTCAAATTCAGCAACAGGATCGGCACCATTGTCCCATAAGTGTCCGTCAGCGCTCGCATGACGTCCTGATCGCGAGTCTGGATCAGACTTATAGCGCATTCCGCTGTCATAGGCCAAAGTAATGGTTTGCGCTAATCCTGAGGCTTCAGCATTATCGTCGGGAAAGTCTTGATAACCATAATCGATAGTATGTAAGTCCCAGCGCCCCATACCAACTGCATAAGCCCCTTCTAAAGAAATTTTACCGCGGACAATCTGAATTTTCGGATGCGGATAATCCATAACCGAGTCGCGGCCAGTTTCGCTTGCGGCAAAGTTATGTGCAATACCCAACGTATGCCCCACTTCATGCGCAGAAAGCTGTCTGATCCGCGCCAGCGCCATCTCTTGTTGGTCTGAGGTGTCGGTGTTCGTATCTTCGAATGGGCTTGTTAGCCCTAAGGCAATTAGGTAGTCCTGACGAACGCGCAGAGAGCCCAAAGTTACATGGCCTTTGATGATCTCTCCAGTACGGGGGTCAACCACGGAAGTACCATATGACCATCCTCTTGTGGCGCGGTGAACCCATTGGATCACGTTGTACCGCACATCCATTGGGTCGGCATCAGCCGGCAGTATTTTTACCTGAAACGCATTTTCATAACCTATTGCTGTGAACGCATCATTCCACCATAATGCACCAGCTCTTAGCGCACTCATCACCGGCTCAGGGATACCTGGATCAAGATAATATACAATCGGCTCAACTGCGGGACTGCTGCTTACCGTTGGATCCACTTTCGCTAAGCGATGACGAGGGATCAACTTTTGTTCCATGGGTTGATCAATAGGAACTGAATAATCCATGTAACTGTGTTTCCAAAACCCAGAGAATGGATGAAAGCGCCGCGGTTTATAGCCCTCGTCTGGTAATTGGATAAAACTGTGGTGTAGATGAACTGAAATTGAATCAGGCTCGGGGCTAACTTGACGCACGTAATTGCCGGGTTTGCTACCAGCAAAAGTCACCAAGGCTTCTAATTCGGTATTTTTAGGGAACGCTTTTGTGCGAGCCAAATATACGCCACTGCGCGATGCGTCGGCCTTATAACTGCCCTGCTTGGTGCGCTCTAAACGCAGTGCAATGCCGTGAATATCACTGAACAGGAAATCGGTGTAATCGATCAATACTGCACCATCGTCTTCAGCCACCACCGGCAAGCCAGCGATTACTGAGTCGGCAAAGGCTTCATCAATCGAGGTTTGCTCAGCAATATTATCTGAAACGGCCCGGTATTGAGTGTTGAGTTGCTTTAATAACACCTTATTGCCAAATCGCTCGAATTCAACCAAACGCGTTTTGCCAAGTTGTCCGCGATCTAAACCGATATCATTAGAGCCTACACCTTGAGGTAAGCTACTTTGAAAAATCATCGCCTGATCGAAACCAGTGACTTGCAGATAAACTTTGTCTTGAGCACGATCATAATATATGGGAATTAGCCCCTCTTGTTTGCTCATTCCATTCGTAAATTCAGCGATACTTTGTGCTAGCACCAGCGGCGAAAGCAATAGCAGAAACACCAAGCCCGATAGCCTCTTCACGTTTCCCCCCAAAAAGTTAAAGCGACAAAATAAAAATAACACCGTAGCAAAAGTTCACCACGGTAGACAGCGAAAATCCATGTTCTGGTCAGAGATTCTCCTGTTTGGTAAGGACTTGATTTATGTCAACGCGTTCCAATATGAATAGCCTAGTCTACTGAACAACCATTTGGACCGACCTATTTAGGCCATTCACAAATTATTAAAATCGAATGTAAGCCGCTGTTTGATACCTATTTAGTCGTTGCATCCATTACAGCGGCGCAAATAATGCCAGTTTACAGTCACTATTGAGTACCAAGAGTTGTTTACGCTCCAACAGCACATGAATGTGCTGCATAATCCAAAGCTCCCGTAGCTAAATCAGAGTCTTCTCTGAACGCTGCGTCAAGACGTTGAGCAATTGGATTACAGGAGTACAGATAAAAGAACTCATTTGGGTTGGCTCGATGATGACGGTTTATCACATCTAACGATAGAAAGTGATGATGTAACGATAGATATTGATGATTTCTTCAGGGGCGAACTAAGAGCGAAGGTGCCTCTACACATTTTTTAAGGCGACGCACTGCGGCGAAATAGCTCAATCGGATTGTTTGCTTTATTTCATAGATGTAACTCAGTCAAACCATTACGCCTCAAGGCATACTGAGGTTGAAGATACTAACTATCCCGAAACATCACTATGAAGCGGACTTATTCCAGACCAACGAGAACTTTGACTGATTATCGATGCTTGGAAACGCTCTGCATTAGTTACAACTGAAAGCGATTTTTTCGCTCTTGTCACTGCGGTATAAATGAGTTCATTTGAGAGCAGATCTTCGCCTCCACTTGCAGGTAGAACTACCGCGACATGATCAAACTCCGAACCTTGAGACTTATGTATAGTCATGGCGAATACGCTATCTAATTCGCTGAAACGCTGAACGCCAATAACTCGATACTTTCCTTGCTGTCCAGATTCAAAGTAAATGGATAGCTGTGAGCCATTTTGCCAGACCACGCCAATATCACCATTGAAAAGATTAAGTCCAGGTGCATTGCGCTGAACAATAACCATCCGCCCTCGGTAAAAACGCTGCAGAGCAGGAACCCCAAGTGCTAACTTTAATTTTTGTTCAACGATTTCGTTGAGGTTTTCACTGCCTAGCTCACCCTTTTTTAGCGCCGTTAGAATACGGAAACGTTTGGTTAGAGCAAGCGCATCTTGCACTGAAGATTGACGGGCAATAGGGACAAAATATTCCCTAACCCACTGGTCAATGTGCTGGCTGAAATCATTGTAATTCACCCATCTGACACCGCTACTAGCGTTTGCACTTAACTCAGTAAAAAGCCCCCACGTGCGTTGTGCTTGAACCTGGTCGCTAATTGAGCCTCTTAGCATGGTGGCTAAGTGCCCCAAGTCATCTTTGAAGCGGTGGGTTTGTTGCAGCTCTACACAATATCCAGGCGTTGTTTTAGCTGACGCTGGGAGCTCTATGTCGAACTGGCCAAGCCAATATTGTTGCTGTTGCGACAAAACGTTTGTATTGGTCGGTAATAACATCGGCAACACGTTCCCAGCTTCAACAGCAGGCAGTTGATGCACATCGCCAACAAATACGAGACGACAATCCGATTTAATAGCTCTGACTATGCGAGCGAAAAGCGCCAGATCTAACATAGAACTCTCATCAATGATCAAGATATCATAGGGCAACGGGTTTTGTTCGTTGTATGTTGCGCTGACACTTGACTCACGCAAACCCAAGAGGCGGTGAATAGTTGTTGCCGCTTCAGGCATTTTAGATAACAAAGGCTGTATATCACTATCGTTTTGAAACGCCTGTAGGCTGGTATTGAGTGATTCATTTAATCGCTGCGCTGCCTTGCCCGTGGGTGCGGCCAAACCTATCTTAAGTGATTTATCGGTTGCAGCTAGCAAGGCAATTAGTAATCGAGCTACAGTAAATGTTTTACCGGTACCTGGGCCACCACTCAATATCAGCAATGGTTGAAAAAGCGCTAAAGCGACTGCAACGGCCTGCCAATTGGTATTAGTAAACTTATCGTTATGCGGGAATAACTTTTTCCAAAGTGGCGTATCGCCGCGGGTCAACTTTTCAATCGTGTTATCGCTAACAGGTTCGTGTTTAAGCCGTAGCTGCAGTTGTTGCTGCAAGCCAGATTCAAAATTGTGCGCTCGCGCCGTAAATAGCCGACTACCTTCAAGCACCAAGGCTTTAGGGCTGGGCAAGGCAGCGATAAACTCTCGCGCCAAATCTCGCAAATTTTCAGTGTTTTGAAATCGTTTTCCTGGTTTTTCGTTGTGCGCATCATGCCAAAGTGTTTTATTACTAATCTGGTCTAGAGCCAAGCAACTGTGACCCTGCCGCTGCGCCCAACTCAGTGCC
>CAXRGW010000118.1:0-15200 GCA_964230255.1 Alteromonas sp. | reverse complement strand
TAGGTGGATGGAAAGATACAAAAAGAACAGGAAGGGCGTCGATAAAAGTAATATGGCAAGGATGGTTCAAACTACAAACCATCCTTGAAGGTTATGACCTAGCCATATCTCTTGATATCGACTTGTGATCAAGAGACAGGTACTAAGGTACTGGCTTTTTTATACCTAATCATTAAGCTAACACGATATTGGTAGACAGAGAGATATCCATGCAACAAGAAACTACAACTAAGATTGAAGCAGCGGTATTTAACCGCTTATTGCGCCATTTAGACGAAAACAAAGATGTACAAAACATTGATCTGATGATCCTTGCTGACTTTTGTCGCAATTGCTTAGCAAAGTGGTATGTAGCGGCCGCCCGCGAACACGGTGAAGAAATTGGCTACGAACAAGCACGCGAACGTGTTTATGGTATGACATACGCTGAATGGAAAGAAAACCATCAAGCGCCGGCCACTGCAGAGCAACTAGCTGCACTAGAGAATCGTCAGGCAGGAAAAGGATGTTAACCTCTATTGGCCGATTCAATCGTTAAAGACCAACACGCCCTAGACAGCACTACAGATAACAGTAATATTTTGTTAGTATTCAGTGGTTGAATTTGATTGTTCTTCTCACGGTTTATTATCATTATTACAAGTTTTTGGTGCAGTTAATGCGTCAATCAAAACCGCTTAAAAACAAGTTGAGGATATGCTTAAAAATATAAAAATTACGTTGTCGTTGTGTTTGCTTGTGCTTAGTGGATGCGCACAACTACCACAGCAACCGACTGCACAAATGGGTAACCTACTGATCGTAGAGCCGATCCCGGCTAACCCGCGTGCACAACTTGCGATAGTGAAGATTAATTATGATTTGGGGGATGATGAAATTCAGGATAGCGCACGTGCAGACCTGCACTATCAGCGCGGCTTACTGTATGACAGCATGGGATTATCTACTTTAGCTCAGTTTGATTTCACTCAGGTTTTAGTGCTGCGTCCCAACATGGCCGAGGCGTATAATTCAATTGGCATACACTATGTACAACAGCAGAACTTTAGCCAAGCGTATGAGGCCTTTGATTCATCTATCGACATTAAGCCAGACTATGATTTTGCATATTTGAATCGCGGTATTGCGCTTTACTACGGTGGCAAACCAGAGTTGGCTATAGACGATTTAGCATGGTTT
This sequence comes from Alteromonas sp., assembly GCA_964230255.1. Lineage (GTDB taxonomy): Bacteria > Pseudomonadota > Gammaproteobacteria > Enterobacterales > Alteromonadaceae > Alteromonas_E. The sequence goes on along the minus strand of CAXRGW010000118.1, from coordinate 14,021 downwards.
CAACAACGTAAACCGACGGACCCATACCGAGCCATCTGGCGCTTTATTGCAGCACGAGAAGTGAACGAGCAGGAAGCCATTGAGCAGTTACGCGCCGACCGCGCGGCCTTCGACCCAACATTTTGGGCCAATAACATAGTCGATTTTTATTTGGGCGATATTAACGAAAATGCTTTGCTCAACTCGTTGTTAGTCAACGTAGAAAACCGCACAGAATTGAACAATCGCGTATGTGAAGCGTATTTTTATATTGGTAAGCACCACAGTTATAGCGGTCAGCGCGGTAAAGCAAGCAACTACTTCAAACTCGCATTGAGTACCAATGTATACGATTTTGTTGAGCATCGTTATGCCCGTTTAGAGCTAGAACGGCTTACTGACAATCGACCTGAGTCGTAATTTTTTCTATACCTATGCAAGTATTAAAGTGGACGCGAAGGGCGGTAATTCTGCTGTTGTGTTGTGGCGTTTTTGCGTCTACCTCAATGCTTGTCGATAACCAGCTTCGTAGCGATGATATTTCTCAGTACCATGCCCAGTTGTTTAAGCGATTTTGGCATGGTGACCTATCAGCATTGGAGCGCCTACGCAAATCTACTCTTGAACACGAAGATATCTACTGGCTGCAACAATTAGCAGACATGGACGATATTGACTCTTTTCTTAAACTCGCTGAACTCAGTGATGATGAATCTATACGACTCGGCCTTCTAAAACGCGCGGCCAATTTAGGCTCAGCACAAGGTCAGTTCTTATGGGCACTAGAACAGCACAATCCAACAAAACGCTTAGCATTGTTAAAGCAAAGCGCCAATCAAGGTTACATACGTGCGCAACATGTGCTGGCCAACTGGTACTTGCTAAACGGTCAGAAAAATAACGCCGCGCAATGGTTAGTACAAACTGCGCAGTACTACGTTGAAGATGCCTTTGCGTTAGCTAATTACTATTGGAATAACGAGCAAACCGATTTGGCAGTGCAATTCTTTAGCAAGGCCCATGCTTTGGGTCATGTGCGAGCCAGTGAGTTTTTAGATTACGCGCAAAAAGGTGCCAACCTCATCAGCAACTTGTTAGGAACTGACGTACTATTTTTTCCCTTAGCCCCTGATTCAACGACCTCAAAATGTGTGATGCGTATACTGCCAATTGCCCGCAGTTTGGCTAACCAGGTCCAAGCAAATGATTTTATTGCGCAACTGCGCAAGGACCGTCGGTTGGCGCACTTACCTATGTGTGTAAGCGATCCCGTTTGGATAAAGGGGAGTGATTTTAACTGTGAAGTATCCCGAATTCATGGTGCGCAGCGCATGCGTTGCGATGTACGACAGCTTGCAGATTTAGTAACACAGCAAAATATTACTCATGTTGTTGTATTTAATCCTGAAAATCGTGCCTATGTTGACGCAGGTATAATGTATTTGGACTCACTAGACACCTATTCAGTTTTTGTTCACGAGCTAGCTCATTTCGCCGGCTTTATTGATGAGTATCCGATGTCAAAAACGCTTGCTAAAGCCCATTGCGAACAGCGTACAGCACCCAATTTACTATTCAGTGGTGATATGTATTATGAGCCGTTAGCGCGACTCGACTATTGGCTGGCATTAATGAGCGAAACTAGCACGCAAGATGCTGGGATTTACCCCGCTAGAACGTGTAATAATGTGCAGCAAAAATCCTACAAACTAGTGAATAGCCGCACGTTTATGGAATTTCACGACACTGACAACATTCCAGATATCTACCGGCGTATCTGGCATGATCAACTCATTAATCGCGCTCATTGGTATCCGGTGGCGGTTAACATTGCCCGTTGGCACGAGCGCGCAGCTGACTATAAAACTGCGCAAACCTGGTATGCATTCGCCGAAACTCAGGCTACTACTGAGCCTCGAGCGGATGTTGAAGATAATGTGGACGGAACTGATCAACCCACATCGCCGTAGCACCACATATAGCAACAGGCATCACTAAGAAATTTAATATCGGTACCATTGATGTCACGCTTACCATCATGCCAAAACTCATACTGGTAGTGCGGCGCTCTTGCAATGTGCGTTTCATATCAGCAAAACCAATCTTGTGGTTGTCAAAGGCATAATCGCAGTACTGAATTGCCATCATCCAAGCAGTGAATAAAAACCAAATGATTTGACCAATCACTGGGATCAATAAAAACAAAATCAAGAAACCAATGGCACGAGGTAGGTAGTAACTCAGCTTGGCAAATTCTCGCCCTAGTGTTCTGGGGATATCCTTGATAATTGACATTAAGCCTTCGTTACCAAGGGCTTGGCCTGTAAGGTGGCGTTCAATCTTTTCAGCCAATAAACCATTAAACGGCGCCGCAATCCAGTTGGCCAAAGTTCCAAAGATAAGGGCGAATACCAAAAGCACACTGATAACCGCTAGCGGCCATAAAATAAATGCCAAAGCGTCTTTGAGCCAACCAAGCCAATCGGGGATCAAATTGATTAACCAAGTGATACTTTCACCAATTTGGCCAAACAAAAAGTAAAAAGCGGTAATAAACAGAATTACATTGATTGCCAAAGGTACCAATACAAAGCGTTTAATCCCCTTAGTTTGGATTAAACTAAAGCCACTCATGAAGTAACTCATGCCACTTTTATTCGGAACATCTGATTGCATATTTTCTCGCCAGACCACTCTATCAGCAGTAAAGTTTACCGATAAACGCTACAGGAATAAAAGCGTAATTGTTACAAGCCGTTAGTTTTGTTACATTCGCTAAACTCAACAGAAATGTGCCACTGCGCTAAATTACTTATTTTGGCCCCTGATAACGACAATAATGCGTCTAAAACGAATTAAACTCGCTGGATTCAAGTCATTTGTTGACGCTACGTCGATCCCATTCCCGGGAGAGATGACCGCGATCGTGGGCCCAAATGGTTGCGGTAAATCTAACGTTATTGATGCAGTTCGCTGGGTATTGGGTGAAAGTTCAGCCAAAAACTTACGTGGCGATGCCATGACCGACGTTATTTTTAATGGCTCGTCCGCCCGTAAGCCGGTATCCCAATGCAGTGTCGAATTAGTTTTTGATAACACCAGTAATCGATTGCAAGGTGAGTTTGCCAAATATAACGAATTGGCGGTTAAGCGCATTGTAACGCGAGATGCGCAGTCCACATATTTACTGAATGGCACTAAGTGTCGCCGTCGTGATGTAACCGACATATTCCTGGGTACCGGCTTAGGACCGCGCAGTTACGCGATTATTGAACAAGGTATGATCTCGCGTTTGATCGAATCTAAACCACAAGAATTGCGCGTGTTTATTGAAGAAGCCGCGGGGATTTCCAAATATAAAGAGCGACGGCGTGAAACTGAAAATCGCATTCGCCACACCCGAGAAAACTTAGAGCGTTTGGCTGATGTGCGCAGTGAGTTAGGTACACAGCTAGACAAACTACAACGACAAGCTGCGGCGGCACGGCGTTACAAAGAGCTCAAAACGAAAGAACGCCGTTTAAAGGCTGAGTTAGCGGCGATTCGCTGGCTTGCCCATAGCGAAAAAGTTACGGCTTTACAGCATCAAATTGACGAGGGTGAAGTCCAAGTTGAAGCATTAATTGCTCAGCAGCGCGGCGATGAACGCACATTGATTGAGCAACGCCAACAGCAGTTCGAATCTAAACAACGCTTGGACGAGCTGCAGCAACAATTATTTGATGTCAGTACTGAAATTGCCCGCTTGGAGCAGAACCAAAAATATGTCACCGAGCGCACTGCTCAAGTAGAACAAGAGATCAAAGGGCTTGCTGCACAAGGAGACCAGGTAGAGCAACAATTGCAAGATGCTCAAGCTGCTCTCGAAGAGGCCCTTGCTGCGCGCGAGCAGTTAGCACCAGAGATAGCGATTTGTCAGGAACAATTGCAAGACGCTGGTCAACAACGTGAAGATGCGGAACATGCACTCACAGATTTTGCGCGTCAATTCAGGCAACAAGAGCAAGATTATATGCAATTGAAAAGTCAGTCGCAGTCTTGCCACAGTCAAATCCAATCGACCATGAGCATGCAACTGCGCACTCAACAACGATTGTCAGAAATTGATTCTGAGTTAGCGCAAGAAGGTAGTGATCAATTACATGCCCAGTTAGCCACTTTACAGGAGCAACTATTGATTGCAGAACAACAGCTCGATGAAGTTCAGGATAGTTTTTCTCAGCGCAAGGATGAATTGGCCCAGCAAAATGCGATCCGTCAACAGTATCAGCAGGCAGAAAATGAAGCGCAACAGTATCTGCAACGCTTGTCTGCAGAACACGCAGCGCTAGAAGCGTTGCAGCAGGCAGAAACAAGCGATATCGATGAATCATTGCAAGATTTGTCACAATTTTGGCAGCTACTAGAGATACAGCAAGGGTATGCGGGTTATTTTGATATCGCGATTACGCAATTACAAAATGCTTATGTGGTGAGTCACGAGCAAGCCATTGCAGCGCAATGGCGGGAGCTGCAAGGTTTACACGTGTCGCTAAGTGCTCAATGGACAACGGATAAAAAGCCTGGTTCCTTAGCGAGTGTTTGCGACAATGCCAGTGTGCCAAACATATTGAATACCATCTATTTTGCCGAAGACGAGAAGCAGCTGGCTAGTTTGCGTGCAACGCTTCAGCCTGGTGAATCTATCGTTACAAGTGAAGGTGTCCAATACACGATAGACACGATTCAATTTGGCGTTGCTCAGAAACAAGGTAAAGCAGTTCGGGCAGCAAAAATTGTTGCACTCGCTGAGCAAATCGTTGACGCCGATGAACGCTTTAACCAAGCCAAACTTACTTTAGAGCAAGTAGACAACTCGATTGCACAGTTACAGCAACTACTTAACGATGCAGACCAGCAAAAACAGCATACTCAACAAGCGCACTATCAGCTACAAAATAAAGTGGGCATGCTGGAATTGCAAATGGAGCAATCGGAAGCGCGACGCCATAAACTTTTAACTGACCAACAAGAACAACAAGCTTTGCTTGGCAAAGAGCAAACTCAGCTAGAAGAGCTATCTGCTCGGGTGGAGTCAATTGAAGAGCAACTGCTCGAGTTTGAATCGCAACAGCTACGCTACGAAGAAAAGCGCGAGGCATTTGAGCGCGCATTGGCAACTACACGAGCCAGTGTTGAGGGTTTAACTCAGCAAAAACATCAGCACGATTTAACTATGCAACAGTTGCAAGGGCAGGTAGGCACTTTGCAGCAACGTCAGGAAAGTCATAGTGGCCTGTTTAACGATCTCAATCTGCGCCTTGCAAAACTCAATGCTGAACTGGAAGAGCTGCGTTCCCCGCAGTCTGATTCGGCAGGGCATGTTGCTAAGCTATTAGAAAAACGCGAGGAAATTAGTCAATCCCGTGACCAGCAGGCCAACACATTAGCCGAAGTGGAACGCGTCATAAACGATGCTCAGAAGGATTCTAAAGGATTAACAGAGAGACTTCAGCAGCGTCGCTCACAACTGGAAAGTCTTAAATTAGAAGCGCAAGGCTACCAAATAAGAGCAACTGCAGTTTTAGAACAACTGGAAGAGGCTGATCAAAACCTTAAAACCACGCTGGAAGGTTTACCTGAAGAAGCGGATGATAAAACTTGGCAACAAGAGCTAGAAAAAACTACAAACTCAATTACGCGTTTAGGGGCGGTAAATTTAGCTGCTGTTGATGAATTTGAGGTGCAGTCCGAACGCAAACAGCATTTAGATGCGCAATATGATGACTTAAACGCGGCGTTGGAAACCTTAGAAGAAGCGATTCGAAAAATCGATAAAGAGACCAAAACGCGGTTTAGGCATACATTTGATCAAGTTAATGGCGATTTGAAACAACTGTTCCCCAAAGTCTTTGGCGGAGGCAGTGCTTATCTCGATCTAACTGACGATGACTTGCTAGAGACCGGTGTAACTATCATGGCCCGGCCACCGGGAAAGAAAAATAGTACTATTCACCTCTTGAGTGGTGGAGAAAAAGCCTTAACCGCATTATCATTAGTGTTTGCTATATTTAGATTGAATCCTGCACCATTTTGTCTGCTAGACGAAGTTGATGCGCCTCTAGATGACGCCAATGTGGAACGTTTTTGTCGCTTGGTATCGGAGATGTCGCAAACGGTGCAGTTTATTTATATCACCCATAATAAAATTGCGATGGAAATGGCAGAGCACCTAACGGGTGTCACAATGGCCGAACCGGGCGTTTCGCGCATGGTTGCTGTTGATGTTGAAGAAGCCATAGCAATTGCAAATTCATAATAAAGGGCGAGATTCTGATGGAAGACTTACGCTTTGCGCTATTAGTTATTGGAGGTTGTGCGATTGTTGCCATTTTGGCGCATGGCCTTTGGAGTTTGCGGAAGAACAACTCGTCTGTGCAACCGCGGATCGAACCGCAACCTGATCCTTCGCTACAAAGAGAACCGGAAGGTTTCGATGAGTTTGGTATCGGTGAAGTACGTGTGGTTAGTCGCCAGGACTCAACTGAGAATGAAAACGGTATTGATGAAGGTGTAGACCCCGTCGTTATTGACGCCTTAGAAGCACAATTTGATGTAGATGAGGGGTTAAAAACCTCTTCTAGTGTGATGGAAGATGAGTCGCATACTGAAGATGCGATTGATAAAGACGAAATAACGCCATTGGCTGACATTCCCGATAGCAGCGAAATTGGTGCTGTTGATGCGGAGCAGTCAACTGGTCATCAAACACCAACCCAAGAAGAAACCCGACAAGAACCAGAGCCGCCCAAATTATATGCGTCGGTAGTCAGTAATCCGAAACCCAAGTTGTATCAAGCTCGCGAAGATAGTAAACCAGAGCCCGAGAGCGAAAGTGGAGGTATCCCTGAACCTCCACCGTTTTTGCTAAACCCCGATCAGGTTTTAGCCGAAGATACTCCACCACCGTCTATTCAAGATGTTGAGCAGGCCAAAGAAGTGGACGATTTCAGTCTTGACCAAGCGCCGCTGCAAGCGGAACCAGAGATCCCTCCAGAATCAGTTGAAGTGACTGAAAAAAGCAGTAACGCTAACAAAAAAGCACCGGCGAAAAAACGTTCTCGCTCCATTTTACGCAAACGTATCGAGCCGACATTGGGTGAAGATCAGATGCGAATGTCGTTTGATGAAGAATCTGAATCAGAAAGTGCATCTGCAGAAGTCGATTCACAATCAGCGCCGGCTACGGCTGAGCAAGAAGTGTTAGTATTAAACGTGCGTGCGCCGCAAGAACAAGAAATTCAAGGTGCAGCATTGCTGCCAATGTTACTGACATTGGGATTCAAGTTTGGTGACCAAGATATTTTTCATCGCCATGTTAATAGCAATGGAAAAGGGCCTGTATTGTTTAGTTTAGCGAACATGTTTAAACCCGGTGTTTTCGATATTGATAACTTGGAAAACTTTACCACTCAAGGTGTTTCGTTGTTTATGATCCTGCCGATTGAGGGTGACCCTCATCAGGTGTTTAACATGATGCACAATGCAGCACGTAAACTTGCTGAAGAGTTCTCTGGGCAAATCCTCGATGGTCGCCGCAGCGTGTTAACAAAGCAGGGCTTACAACAATACGTAGAAAAGATCCGTGAATTTGAGCGTCAACGCATGATCGCTCGACACTAAAAAGTACCCAATGAGTCAAATAGATCCCAACGTTCTTGCTCGAAAAGAGCAGCTACACAATGCCCTAAATGAACACAATTATCAGTACTATGTGCTGGACGACCCAACGGTCCCTGATAGTGAGTACGACCGCCTATTACGCGAGTTACAAACCTTAGAGCAACAGTTTCCTGAATTGATCACGTCTGACTCGCCAACCCAAAGAGTAGGGGCTACGCCATTGAGTGCGTTTACACAAATCACTCATGAAATGCCGATGCTGTCCTTGGATAACGCTTTCGACGATGAAGAATTGAGCGCATTTGTGAAGCGGGTTAAAGACCGTCTGGGCTATACCGAATCGCTGACTTTTTCGTGTGAGCCAAAATTAGATGGCTTGGCAGTAAGCATCTTGTTTGAAGAGGGCCGTTTGGTTCGCGCTGCAACACGTGGTGATGGCATGGTCGGTGAGGATATCACCAGCAATGTAAGAACAATTAACAACGTACCTTTAAAGCTCCGCGGCGAAGGCTATCCAGCACGATTGGAAGTTCGCGGTGAAGTGTTTATGCCGAAGGCGGGTTTTAACGCCTTGAATGAAGCGCAGAAAGCCGCTGGATCTAAGGTTTTTGCTAACCCAAGAAATGCAGCTGCAGGAAGTTTGCGTCAACTGGATCCGAGGATCACTGCGAAACGACCGCTGAAGTTCTATGCATACTCCCTCGGCGTTTTCGATACTGACAGTGGCGTGATGGCAAATACGCATCGTCAGCGCTTGTTGCAGTTAGCAAAGTGGGGATTACCAATCAATGTGTTGCTAGACGTTGGTAATGATGCACAAGGTTGTATAGATTACTACACCAAGCTCAGTGACATGCGCGATGAACTCGACTACGAGATTGATGGAATAGTCTACAAAGTCGATGATATTGAATTGCAGCAGCGCTTAGGTTTTGTGTCACGTGCACCTCGCTGGGCGATTGCGCGCAAATTTCCGGCCCAGGAAGAGAGCACACGATTACTTGATGTGGAGTTTCAAGTCGGCAGAACCGGCGCCATTACCCCTGTTGCTCGCCTAGAGCCTGTATATGTAGGAGGCGTCACTGTTTCTAATGCGACGTTGCACAACGGCGACGAGATCGCACGTTTGGGCGTAATGATAGAAGACAGAGTTATTATCCGTCGCGCGGGTGATGTTATTCCGCAGGTAGTATCAGTGATAGCTGAACAACGTCCTGATGACGCTCGCGCCATTGAGTTTCCAAGCCATTGTCCTGTGTGTGATTCCCAGGTTGAAAAGCTTGAAACCGAAGCTGTAGCGCGTTGCACCGCAGGGTTGTTCTGTGCAGCACAGCGCAAAGAAGCGCTTAAACACTTTGCTTCGCGTAAGGCATTTAATATTGATGGTTTGGGCGATAAGCTTGTCGAACAATTAGTCGATGCCGAATTAGTTAAAACACCGGCTGACTTCTTTATGCTGACAGTTGCGGATCTCATAAGCCTAGAGCGAATGGCGGAAAAATCTGCCAGCAACCTAGTCACAGCATTGGAAAAAGCAACTTCAACGACGTTGGCGAAGTTTTTATATGCACTCGGGATCCGCGAAGTGGGTGAGGCAACTGCAGCTAATTTAGCCAGTCACTTTGGTGAATTAGATAAGATCTTAAGTGCGTCTGTGGAACAACTCATCGAGGTTGAAGATATCGGTGACGTAGTTGCTGAGCATATAGTGAATTTTTCGCGAGAGCCGCACAATAGGGCGGTAATCGACGATTTACTAGAACAAGGCGTTCATTGGCCAAAAATTGCTATCCAAGATCGCGATAGTTTGCCGCTGAACGGCAAAACCTGTGTGATAACAGGCACGCTGTCGGCCATGGGACGTGATGAAGCCAAGCAAAGGCTCATGGCTTTAGGAGCTAAAGTCGCGGGTAGTGTCTCTGCCAAAACAGACTTTCTAGTTGCCGGTGAAAAAGCCGGTTCAAAATTAGCCAAAGCCGAAAAGCTTGACGTTGACGTCTGGAATGAAGCGCAATTACTTGAGTATCTAAGCACTCAAGAAGTCTGACGACTGCGCTGACGTGCCTGCCAGGATTTAACCACGGACCATCGCCAGAAGAAGTTTAGGCTGTAGTAACCGGCGATCCCTGCGATCACGGAACAAATCGCACAGCCTAACAAAAACGCTGGACCTATCGTCGAGAGGCTATTGAGTACCCAGTCCCAACTCAGTTCAAATGCGAATTCCCCCATATCAGTCCCCAGTACAGTACTACCGACTTTATAGGCAGCATAAAATATAGGTGGCATGGTGAATGGGTTGGTTATCCATACGGTAGCAATAGACAAAGGCAAATTTACCCGCGTGGGTATCGCAAGCGCCGCGGCAAACAGCATTTGAAAGGGTACCGGCCAAAAAGCAAAGAACATCCCAATACCAAATGCGCCAGATGCTGAGCGGCGGTTAAGGTGCCAGAGGTTAGGATCATGCAATAGTTTGCCAAAAACCGCCAAATAACGACTTTCAACCACAGACTTGTGATCGGGTAGTAATCGTCGAATAAATTTCTTTGGCATTGGAACTAAGCTTCCTCTCACTAATAAGACATGGATGCGAAAATTTTGATGGATACTATCGCCAGAGGTGCTACGCCGGTTATAACCATTGCGCTCCTCGCATATGTTTCATCCACCTGGTGGCCCGTGTTACCCAACATACAATTATTATTAGTTGTATTGTTCGGAGTTTGCATTACCACTTTGTTAAAAGCTTCCAGATCAATAGCACTAACACGCATTTTTGCATTGGCAACGATTATAGGTGTTTTCTGCGCTGCGAGTGTAGGACATTGGTATGATACTTGGCAACTATCTGACGATAAATTTCAGCAAGATGTCATAATTCAGGGACAAGTGACTAGTATTGCTGGCAATCAACATCGGCAACGCTTGCAAATCGATGTGAATCAGATAGACGGCGAAACCTATTGGTTGGCGAGGAAGGTCAGGCTTACCCTTTATCGTTCATCTCAAGTGATTACTGAAGGCGCACGCGTTCAGTTAAGTGTGAAACTGAAGCGACCCCGAGGGTTGGCTAATCCTATAGGCTTTGATTACGCTCGTTGGTTACTGACCAATAATATCGTGGCTACTGGATATGTACGCCAGATATATCTAATAGATTCGTTGCCTATACCTTCATTTCGCAGTCAAATGATTACACAAATCAGTGCACTACCTTTGCAGCAAAAGCGCTTTGTTTTAGCCTTGGCCGTCGGCGACAGGACACTGTTAACTGCTGCAGATTGGCAGATGTTACAAGTTAGCGGCTTGGCCCACTTGTTTGCTATTTCAGGGTTACATTTGAGTGTTGTTAGTGTGCTGGTCTTAGCCTTGTTAGGTCGCTTTGTACATTTTTGCTTGGCAATCTTACGGTTTTTTAATCGTCAAAATAAAATTCCGCAAGTATCATTGAAACCATTGTTATATATGGCTTGTGTAGCCTTTTGTGCTGGTTACGCGTACCTGTCTGGGTGGCAATTGCCAGTTGCTAGAGCATATTTTTCGATAGTCTTAGTGCTGTCATTGCTAGTATTGCGTTTTAGGAACACTAATCGTCACCTTTTGCTCGTTATATTTGCGCTTTGTTTGTTTTCTGCACCGCTTAGTATTTACGGAATGAGTCTGTGGATGAGTTTTTCAGCAGTATTTATCATCGCTGTTTACCACTGGCAATTCGCCTCCTTCGGGGAAAGTGCTTGGTATAAAAAACTCACTCGTTTATGTCATTTTCAAATCGTACTTACGCTAGCAATGTTGCCGTTGGTTGTCGGCTATTTCGACACTATCTCTTTAGTTTCCATACCAGCAAACCTACTTTTTGTGCCCATTGTCACGTTAGTTATCGTACCGCTATGTCTGTGTGCAGTTGCTGCACTGATTTTGTTACCCGCAGTTGGCCACCTGCTGTTTGCGATTATTGATTGGTTGTTGAGTATTGCACTTACATTAATCGAAACACTTATCAGTTTTCCTTTTGCAGCTTTAACGAATCTGCATTTACAAAGCGCAGAATTGCTCACCATTAGCATGCTAGTTGCCGTATGGCTTATGCCTCGAACAATACTGTATAAGCCTTTGCTAATTGCGCTTTGTATACCCTTGATCATTTCTGTCCAAGCACGTTTGATGGGCTCTAAAGATAGACAATGGACGGTCCATGTATTTGATGTAGGCCAAGGGACTGCAATAGCAATTATGGCCCAACATCGGGCAATAGTGATCGATACTGGTCCTGCGTTTGATAGCGGTTTTAGTTCGGCGCAGCAAATAATCCTGCCATTTCTAAAAGCCCAAGGTATCAATCAACTCGATCATTTGTTTGTAAGCCACTACGACAACGATCACGCAGGCGGTTTAGATACATTGCGCAACCATCTCGATATCGCTAGTTTTACGGGGCCCGAGCTATGCCGTCGTGGTGATTCATACAACTGGCAGTATTTGCAAATCGACGTGCTGTGGCCAACATCCGACTGGCTTGAACAGCCTGGCTTGTCTGACAATGATAGCAGTTGTGTACTAAGGGTGTCAGATCAACACACCTCAATTCTATTCAGTGGCGATATCGAGCGCGCAGCTGAAACTGCTTTAGTTACAACAGCAAGACAACAACGTGCGTCGCTAAACGCTGACATACTGATCGCTCCGCATCACGGCAGCAATACTAGTTCTACGTGGGGCTTTATAAATGCAGTAAAGGCCCAATATGTAGTATTCACAACGGGTTTTGCTAATCGATTTAACTTTCCGCATCCAGAGGTCGTAGATCGTTATCGCCATTGGCAAACTAACATGTGGAACACGGCTGATCACGGATACCTCAGAATAACAGTTGAAGCAGACCAGCCTGACAGAATAACTATTGTTTCGTGGCGGCACGATCTGAATCGACGCTGGTTTGATTAACTATCAGGAAAAGCTAGGGTTTCGATTGTTTTCTGCGTACAATTCCCTTTAACGAACAAGAACAATAAATAGGTTAATGAGTAACTCTGCCACCCAGTCGCGTTCAAACGTCAGACGATTCTTCGGTTATTTGAGAGACTTCAAATTACCTTTTTTTATTGCGATCATTGGAATGGTAGGCTATTCCGGTGTCGACACCTTTGTTTTCTTTCACTTACAACCCATCATTGACGAAAGTCTTGGCGCTCAAAACTATGACTATTTGCGCATAGCTGCTTACCTCATTGTGCCCATATTTATTGTGCGTGGATTGTTTAACTTTATGGGTGGCTACACGCTCGCGTGGATCAGTACTCACGTTGTTATGCGCATGCGCCAGCAACTGTTTGACAAGTACATTCACTTACCTGTTAGCTTTCACGATCAACAGTCTGTTGGTAATCTAATTTCCAAAGTCACTTATGATACAGAGCAAGTAGCGAACGCTGCTGGTAGGGCTTTGCTTATTCTCGTAAGAGAGGGGGCGTTGGTATTAGGGCTTCTGGGCTCGATGTTTTATTACTCGTGGCAATTGTCATCGATTTTTCTATTGATCGCACCTGTGGTCGCAGTGATCGTGTCCTACGTAAGCAAACGATTCCGCGCTGTTAGCCGCAATATTCAAAAAGCGATGGGGAGTTTAACCACTGCTGTAGAACAAGCTGTTAAAGGCCACAAAGTGGTCTTGATGTTCGGTGGCCAAAAGATTGAACAAGACCGCTTCAAAGATAAAAACAATAACAACCGTCAGCAAAATATGAAGCTGACAACAACCCAGATCTTGAGTGTGTCGATGATTCAAGTCATTGCGTCAATTGCACTAGCTGTCGTGTTATTCCTAGCCAGCATTCCCGGTATGATTGCTGACTTAACGCCAGGCGTGTTTGTTTCCGTCGTGGTCTACATGGTTATGCTATTGAAGCCATTGAAACAATTAACAACGGTTAATAACGAATTCCAGCGTGGGATGGCTGCATGTACTAGTATCTTTGAGTTACTCGACCATCAGGAAGAGAAAAATCAGGGCTCATATAAGGTCGAACGAGTTGCTGGTTCGATAGAATTTACGGACGTTACTTTCACCTACCCAGAACAATCCAAGGCAGCGCTCGATAGTATCAACTTATCCATCAATCCGGGCGAAACCGTTGCCCTTGTGGGACGCTCAGGCAGTGGCAAATCAACACTGTCGAGTTTGTTGACGCGCTTCTACACGCCGCAGCAAGGACAAGTTCAGCTCGATGGACATGATCTATCTGATTATGAATTAAAATCATTGCGCAGACAGTTTGCTTTGGTTTCCCAACAGGTCACTTTGTTCAATGATACAGTGGCAAATAATATTGCCTATGGTGCGCGCCGCGATGTGAGTAGAGAAGAGCTCATACGCGCAG
>CAXRGW010000117.1:0-15023 GCA_964230255.1 Alteromonas sp. | reverse complement strand
TAGGTGGATGGAAAGATACAAAAAGAACAGGAAGGGCGTCGATAAAAGTAATATGGCAAGGATGGTTCAAACTACAAACCATCCTTGAAGGTTATGACCTAGCCATATCTCTTGATATCGACTTGTGATCAAGAGACAGGTGTTATCACCGGCTTTTTTACATCCTCTGATTGATTACTCAGTAACCTTTTCTTTTACTGTAGCCGAAACTTGCGCTTCAATACGGCGGTTGACGCGATGCGCCTCCGCAGTGTTACTGCTGTCGAGTAACTGAGTTTCACCGAAACCTACTGCCGCTAAACGACCAGCATCAATGCCATATTGATTAACCAATAAATCTTTAACTGCTTGAGCGCGGCGCTCTGAAAGTGACAGGTTATACTCGGCGCGACCGAGGGCTGATGTGTGGCCTTCGATTACTGCTGAGGTATTGACAAAGCGTTGCAGGAACTCAGCAAACTCACGAATTTGAGGGTCATTAGGGTTGCTGACTTCGGCGCTATTATTGCCAAATAATACGTTTAGCGAAACGCTTAAGTCTTTTTCTTCAAAGATAACGCACCCTGTTTCATCAACGCGCTCGCTCGTGAGTGAATCAGGACATTGGTCGATATCGTCGGTAACACCGTCATGATCTAAATCTTTTGCTAGTGCGCAGCCTTTCGCGTCAACTGCTGTGCCGCGAGGCGTGTTTGGACACTGATCTTGGCCGTTGAGCACGCCATCGCCGTCGAGATCGTTGTTGCAACCCGTAGCATCAACAGAAGTGCCTGCTGGCGTATTGGGACATTGATCGCGACTATCCATCACACCGTCACCATCAGAATCCTTATTGCGTGGCGCAGGTTTTGATGCTGCGCCGAAGGTGTAGGCAAAACCGAGCTTAACGGCGTAATCGTTAAAGCCTTCACCGAAATCGTGGAATGCTTGTGCTTCAGTGATAATCTTAACGCGGTCATTGAAATCCCAATGCTTACCAATACCGGCTGCAGCCATACGGTAAGTTGCATCAAGACTCTGTTGGCGTAAACCGCCGAATAAATATGCGGCATCGTTATCTAGGAAGTAGACTGCATCAATACCGTAGCTGTGGCCATCTTCGTCCATACCAATAGGGCTATTTGGGTCGGCGTCAATTTCTAAGAGTGCGATCTCAATACGTGCTGCCCAATGTGGGTCAAAACGCCAGCCTAGCTCACCACCAAAACCGTAGCCTTCATCGAAATAACCGGTTGGTTCTGGTTTGTCATTGTCGGTGCTATAGTACTCTAAAAAGCCGCCAGCCCAACGCTCATAGGCAGGAGCTTCGTGTTCAGCAGCAACTGGTACTGTAAAGACTGTAGCCGCAGCACAGCCTATTAAGGTCTTAGCAACCGTATTCTGGGTATTCATTTTCAACATGGTGTATTCCTTTTGGTAAGATAGTTTTTCTTTATTATGGAACTAAACACTACCCTTTTAATGAAATTATCATGCCGGGTTACCGAACAAACTCAAGTGTAGCTTGCGGCGGCCACCGTGATCGCGATGCTCACCTAGGTATATGCCTTGCCAAGTTCCAAGTACCAACTGCCCAGACTCTACTGCGATACTTAACTGAGTGCCCAACAAGGAAGATTTAACGTGCGCTGGCATGTCATCTTGACCTTCAAATGTATGAACAAAATAGCTGTTTTCGTCAGGTACAATGCGGTTGAAAAAGGTTTCCATATCTTCACGTACCGATGGATCAGCGTTTTCATTGATGCAGATACTGGCGCTAGTGTGCAACAGACCAATATGCAGCATGCCATCAGTTAAATCACGTATCTGTGGCAAGGCGTCGATGACTTGCTGGGTAATCAAATGAAAACCCCGCCGGTATTCTGGCAGCGTTATTTGTTTACTCTGCCATTTCACCGCAGTTACTCCTGTTCTTGGCATTTTGCACAGAGTCCATGTGCCTCAATGGTTTGCTTGGAGATTTGAAAGCCGCGGTTACGAGCTTGTGTGTTGAGATTATCCTCAATACCTTCAGACTGAATTTCTGCCACGTCGCCGCAACTGTCGCAAATCAGAAACTGAACAGGGTGGCTACAGCCGAAGTGGTGACAGGCGACAAAACTATTGGTCGATTCAAGCTTGTGGATTAAGTCGTGGTCGAGCAAGAAGTCTAGTGCGCGGTAGACGGTTGCAGGCTTTGCACTTGCCTCGGTTTCGCGTAACAGATCGAGTAGCTCATAGGCGCCCATGGGACCACTTTTAGACAATAAGAATTGGTAGACTTTAGCGCGTAAAGGTGTAAAACGCAGACCTTTGTTCTCGCAAAAGTCACGGGCTTGTTCCATCAATGCAGGAGTGCTTTTCATCTTACCTTCAATCAATACTAACTAGTTGAATAACAACCGAACGTTCGGTTTTCCAACCTAGATTAGCACAAATAAACACTAAAAAAGAGCTCAGATTTCTGCTGTTGCCTGCAGCGTATCAGATAAGTGTTGAATCAATTTATCTTCAAGCTCGAAACGGATTGCTAGTGTTTCACCGAGCTTTGCAATCATTGCCTCAAATTCAACCGGCACTTCAATAATGTCGATATCTGCATAGCGGTCGTTGAAGGTTAGTGCTAAGTCCGTGGATTCAAGCAAACTCGGATACAATGACGCGCGCAATCGTTCGCCTGTTGGATCTTCTGTAGCCATAATATCAAAGATTTCGAAGTGGCCTGCCGAGACATAGTCCATCAAGATTTGACAAAACTGCGCAAGTTCTTCATTAGAAGGCAGTGTTTGCTGCTCATCCAACTTATTGGCAGTGAGTCCGGCGATGGCACAATACTCTATCAATAACTGTTGGCGTTCATTTAACCACGAGTCGATAGTGGTACTAATAGAAGTGAACCTCGCTGTTGCGGGTTCGACTTGACTAAGCATGATTGAACCTCCCTAATAGGTGAGACAGACGCTTAATTGAGTATATCACTGAGCAACAAATGAACAATAGTAAAACCGGAGTGTTACTGTTTTGAAGACCGAAAAAGCCATTAAAGATGACAGTAAAGCGTTTTGGGTTATCGTCAATAAAGATCGAATGATACGGCCAGATGAGCAATCTTTGATGATGCTTTGTCGTTGGTCAGCACTTACCTTTGTTAGTCATTATCAAGACAATATTGTGGCGATCGGTGAGTATGAAAAAAAATCAGTTTTTTTAATCGACACTGAAAATGAGCAGTTAGAGCACACTTTTCCTACTGTGGGTCTTCGAGGGGCCTTAATGCATGGAACACCAGAGCAATTTAGTTTATTTGCGAAAGCGTGGCAGTACGCGCTGTTTATGCGTACTCACCGATATTGTGGTAGTTGTGGTAATAGCATGCGTCAGGTGGATTGGGAGATGGCGACCCATTGTGATCGATGCGGTCATAGGTGCTATCCGCGCGTGTCTCCTTGTATCATTGTGGCGATATATAGAGACAAAGAATTACTATTGGCGATGGGTACACGACATAAAAATACTGGGATGTATTCAACCTTGGCTGGTTTTGTTGAAAGTGGCGAAAGTTTAGAACAAGCGGTGCATCGCGAAGTAATGGAGGAAGTTGGCGTAAAGGTCAAAAATCTCGAGTACTTTGGTAGCCAGCCATGGCCGTTTCCACACTCGTTAATGGTTGGCTACATTGCTGAATATGCCGGTGGTGAAATCACCCCAGACGAAACGGAAATTTGTGATGCAAATTGGTATCACATAGACGAGTTGCCGTTGGTCCCGCCAACGCTCTCTATTGCCGGTCAGTTGATCGAAACTGCTGTTGCGCGCTTAAAAGCTGCTTAAAACGCATAAAAAAGCCCGGAATTACTTTCGGGCCTAAATACTGCTAGCGCGGTCTCGGAGACGAGATTCTTTTTTTTGTGAATTGTACGTATAGCAAACACTCACTAAACGCGCAAGTTTTGAGCGGTGTGTGGCGATAAATTCCATTTTTACTTCAAGAATTTCTGAAAAGCATAGCAAAAATTGTTATATTCGCGCGCCAAACATGAAAGAGTTTTTTGAGATAGTTGCATGCAGTTAAAAAATGATCGCTACTTACGGGCTTTGCTCAAACAACCTGTCGACGTAACACCAGTTTGGATGATGCGTCAGGCCGGCCGCTATTTGCCTGAATACAAAGCTACGCGTGCCGAAGCGGGTGATTTTATGTCGCTGTGCAAAAATGCCGAGTTAGCCTGTGAAGTAACGCTACAGCCTTTGCGTCGATTTGATCTTGATGCTGCAATCTTATTCTCCGATATTCTCACTATTCCTGATGCAATGGGTCTTGGCTTATACTTCGAAACGGGTGAAGGACCTCGTTTTAAGCAAACGGTTGATAGCAGTGCTGCAGTTCAGAAACTGCCGGTGCCCGATCCTGAACAGGAGTTGGGTTATGTAATGGATGCCGTGCGTACCATTCGCAAGGGATTGAGCGGTGACGTGCCGTTGATTGGTTTTTCTGGAAGTCCTTGGACGTTGGCAACCTATATGGTTGAAGGCGGCTCAAGCAAGGCATTTACCAAGATTAAAAAGATGATGTATGCAGATCCATCAGCATTGCATGCATTGTTGGATAAATTAGCTGACTCGGTCATTCTTTATCTCAACGCACAGATCAAGGCTGGCGCACAGTCTGTGATGGTTTTCGACACGTGGGGGGGCGTTCTAACACCACGTGATTACCGCGACTTCTCATTGCAATACATGCACAAAATCGTTGATGGCTTGATCCGTGAAAATGATGGTCGACGAGTCCCGGTGACACTGTTTACGAAAAATGGCGGGATGTGGCTAGAGTCAATTGCAGCAACCGGTTGTGATGCAGTGGGTTTAGATTGGACGGTCAATATTGCGGAAGCACGAGCACGCGTTGGTAACAAAGTGGCACTGCAAGGTAACATGGATCCGTCAATGCTCTATGCCGCACCGGAACGAATAGAGCAAGAAGTCGAAACTATTTTACAGGGTTATGGCCATGGCGGCGGTCATGTATTTAACCTTGGCCACGGGATCCACCTTGATGTGCCACCTGAAAACGCCAAGGTGTTTGTTGATGCGGTACACCAGTTTAGTGCTCAGTACCACCGAGACTAAGCGCCCCCAACTAAGCGTCCGCGACTAAGCATCTCTAAACAATCCCTTTCTAATTGAGCGAACTAAACGGCGCTGCTGTCGAGTAACAGCGGCACCATTTTCAGCCCTGCAGGCCAGTTGTTCCAATGCCCATTCAATGTGATTGTCAACCATGGCATTCACTTGTCCTTTGGCTCGTTGTAACGCAATGACATTCTGCTCAGTGCAATCAGCATTGCCTAAACCAACGGCAATATTGCGTTGCCAACGCGCATAACCAATTCGGCGAATAGGCGAACCTTCAGTGTGCTTTAAGAACTCTTCCTCAGTCCAGCGCATTAGTTCCGCGAGAGGTTTGCTCATTAGCACTTGGCGCGGTGTAAAATCAGCTTCACTTGAAAGAGGCGCATCTTTATTGAAAGGACACACCAATTGACAATCATCACAACCATAAATGCGATTGCCAATGAGAGGGCGCAGTTCTTCGGGAATGTCACCGTCTTGCTCTATCGTCAAATAAGAAATGCATTTACGGGCATCGACTGTGTAGGGCGCGACGATTGCTTGCGTGGGACAAATTGTCATACATGCTGCACAGCTGCCACATTGTTCTTTGACAGGTTGATCTGTGGGAAGTGGCACATTGATTAACAGTTCACCTAAGAAAAACCAAGACCCAGCATCTTGGTTTAGGGTTAATGAGTGCTTTCCTGTCCAACCGATCCCTGCCTTCTCTGCTATTGCGTGTTCGAGAATGGGAGCCGAATCAACAAAGGGTCTGAAATTAGCAGTACTTACTTCGTCCTTGATTTTATCACCCAGTTGCTTGAGTTTTTTTCGCACCACTTTATGGTAGTCACGGCCCAATGCGTACCGACTGATATAGGCGGTATTGGGGTTGGCCAAATCGGTGGCAAATTTTGCATTAGCTGGCAAATAATCGTAACGCACTGCAATCGCTCGCAACGTGCCAGGCAAAAGCTCTGCAGGTTTAGCGCGCAATAATCCATGACTTTCCATATAAGTCATTTCGCCGTGATATCCTGCATCTAACCAACGTTGCAGATATTCTTCATGTTGAGAAAGATCAACATCGCTGATGCCAACGTGCTGAAATCCTAGCGCCTTGCCCCAAGCCTTGATATTGTCTGCTAAGGTAATTAAGTCAATAGATTCTATGGTGGTCATTAGACAATGTTAGATACTGAACTGGCGCAAAGCTTAGCACACAAACTCTATCGAGCCGATCAGGTTAGAGACAACGAACAAGCTGCAGCAAAGCAATCGGGCTGCGAAATGTATACGCTGATGTTACGCGCGGGCCGCCGAGTGTTTGAGAAGTGTCAATTACACATGCCTAACAGTGACAACTATTTGGTATTGGTCGGTCATGGTAACAATGGTGGTGATGGCTACATAACTGCTAGTGAAGCTAAAAATGCAGGTAAGCATGTTGTTGTTTGTGCTGTCGAACCCGATCGAGTGCTCCAGGGCGACACGGCCAAAGCTCAACAACGATGGTTAGATACTGGCGGTGAAATCACCGTTTTTTCTTCAGAACTATTGGATAAATGTGATGTTGTAATTGATGCATTATTAGGCACGGGGACCAATAGCGATATTCGCAATGAGTACGCAACTATCATTGATGCGGTGAATCAGTCGTCTAAACCCGTCATAAGTATTGATGTGCCTTCGGGTCTGGAGGCGAACACTGGTCAATCCATGGGGCGTTGCATCCAAGCCGATATTACGGTCACTTTTGTCGGTATTAAATCAGGGCTGGTAACCGGTGCAGGCAAGCAATCATGTGGCCAATTGATATTTGATGATTTAGGTATCGGTAAGGCCTTTCTCGGTTTGGCGCGTTCCACAGCTACGATTATCGAGTTAAACAACTTTGGCCAAATGGCACCACGTCAAATCCATTCGCACAAAGGCACCTATGGACGTCTACTATGTGTCGGCGGAAATAAAGGCACTGCAGGGGCAATACGTTTGGCTGGTGAAGCGGCTCTGCGTTGTGGAACTGGACTTGTCAAAGTCTATGCCCACGAAGATTCCAAAATCCAAATCAATGCCGGACGACCCGAGCTTATGGTCATCACTGACAGTCTCGAGCTTGCCCTAGAGTGGGCAACGTGTGTCGTGATCGGTCCAGGCCTTGGCCAAGATGATTGGAGTCAAAACGCGTTTGATAAAACCTTGCAATATTGTCAAGCGAACGCCAAGCCAATCGTTATTGATGCGGATGCGTTAAACCTGCTATCCAAGTATTCGGGCACATTTAACATGAGTCAGTGTGTACTTACTCCGCACGCTGGCGAGGCATCTAGGCTGCTGAATGTGGCTGTTGATGAAATTGAAAGCGATCGATTTAATGCGGCTCGTCAACTCTCACAGCGCTATCATGCCACCTGTGTACTCAAAGGTGCGGGTAGTATTATCGATAACGAACGCCATGCGTGGGTTGTTAGACACGGTAACCCAGGAATGGCGACTGCAGGCATGGGAGATGTATTAACTGGTGTCTTGGGCGCGCTGTTTGCGCAGGCTTTGAAAGCCGATGCTGCTTGCAAATACGGAGTTTCGTTGCACGCTAGAGCCGGAGATGTATTGGCCGAAGAATTCGGCCAGCGTGGTTTGCTCGCCAGTGATCTGTTTGACGCTTTACGCGCATTGATTAACCACAAAATTGTCTAGTCAGGGATGCAGGTCAACGACGTTTCAAATTTGCAATTTGTGGTCAGTAGTACTGATGCAACGGATCAACTTGCATTGCACCTAGCGAGTGCGATTCAGACAATCGCAGAGTTTCCACTGATTATCTATTTACGCGGCGACTTAGGCGCGGGTAAAACTACGTTTAGCCGTGGTTTGATTTGCGGTTTAGGTCATTCAGGAAAGGTTAAGAGTCCAACCTATACATTGGTCGAACCTTATGATTTGGATGGCTTTTCTGTTTACCATTTCGATTTATATCGATTGGCAGACCCAGAAGAGCTGGAATTTATGGGAATTCGCGATTATCTACAGCAGCGTTCCATTTGTTTATTTGAATGGCCAGACAAAGGCGCACAGCACTTGGCAGAGCCCGATTTAAGCATTAATATCAAGCATGATTTTGGCAGTGACACAACGCGCTGTATTTCATTCACTGCCTCGTCTCGACGAGGTGAGCACCTACTTACCTTAGTCAGTAAGGCGCATGTTAAATAACAATTCAATTGGCTTTTTGTAATGGCAGGGTTTATCCAAAAACAACGTGAAGTAGGATTGATTGTTTGGCTACGGTCAGCAAGTCTTATACTGCTATTACTGTTTAGTGCCAATCTCAAAGCCGAAAACAGTATCGACGGGGTACGTGTTTGGCCCTCACCAACTAATACTCGAGTGGTATTCGACCTAGAGTCACAACCGACGTTTACATATTTCACGCTACAAAACCCCGATCGGTTAGTAATAGACTTCAGTGAAACTTCACTGACTGCCGATTTGTCCGATCCAGACCATCTTAATGAATTATTGAAACGGATCCGTACGAGTACGCCGAAAAATCAACAAAGCACGCGTATTGTTTTGGATTTAAATAGCGCCGTAACCCCTAACCTATTCGCTATGCCTCCCACAGAGCCCTACGGTCACAGATTAGTTGTCGATTTACCTTACGTTATTCAGCAAGGTCAATCAGCAGTGGTTAAACGCAGTGATGAAAGCAACCGCGATAGGGACATCATCATCGCCATCGATGCCGGTCATGGCGGCGAAGATCCTGGTTCTATTGGCCCAACGGGCACCTATGAAAAGAATGTTGTTTTAAGCATTGCCAAGAAACTCGCAGCGCTTGTTAATAATGTTGAGGGTATGCGGGCGGTTTTAATTCGTACCGGCGACTATTACATTACGCCGAATCGGCGGCCGGAGTTGGCGCGAGAATACAAAGCCGACTTGTTGATTTCAATTCACGCCGATGCGTTTACCACTCCTCAACCTCGCGGTGGTTCTGTGTGGGTTTTATCCACTGGACGCGCAGACACTGAGCTCGGGCGCTGGATGGAACGCACTGAACGTCATTCTGAACTCCTCGGCGGTGCCGCTGAAGTAATAAACGACGCCACTAGCGAACGCTATTTGGCCGAAACGATTCTTGGTTTGTCTATGGATCACTCGATGGCGACAAGTCACGATTTGAGTGAAAAAGTGATTGCCGAGATGCGCAAGATAACGCGCATGCACAAAACTCGGCCACAAGCGGCAAGTCTAGCAGTGTTAACCTCTCCAGATATCCCATCAATTTTGGTCGAAGTTGGTTTTATCTCTAATCCTCAGGAAGAGAAGAACCTCAACTGGGCAGAACACCGCCAGCGCCTTGCTGAGTCGGTGTTTACAGCGACCAAACGCTATTTCCAAGCCGCACCACCCGACGGCACGTTGTGGGCCGCAAACAAGAACTCCGTACGCAAACACAAAGTGGTAAGCGGTGAATCATTGTCATTGCTCGCGCAGCGCTACAACGTTAAAGTGAGCAGTATAAAAGAAGCAAATAACATGACCAATGATATAGTTCGCATTGGTCAGGTGCTTACTATTCCGACAATTTAATTAGGTATGTTAGTGTCGATCCAACGCCTGCCAGCTGAGTTGGCAAACCAAATTGCAGCCGGAGAAGTGGTCGAGCGCCCCGCTTCGGTAGTTAAAGAGCTGGTAGAAAACAGCATAGACGCTGGGGCTACCCTGATCGAAGTCGATATCCAGCAAGGTGGCCATAAGCAGATCTTGATCCGTGACAATGGCAAGGGGATCCCGAAAGACCAGCTGGAGTTGGCTTTGAGCCGTCACGCAACGAGTAAAATCAAGTCCCTAGATGATCTTGAAGCTATCACAAGCATGGGCTTTCGCGGTGAAGCGCTGGCCAGTATCAGCTCAGTGAGCAGATTGACAATGACATCTAGGCCTGAGGCTCAAACTGAGGCTTGGCAAGCCCAAGCGCAGGGGCGAGATATGGATGTCGAAATACTCCCCGCGGCCCATCCAATTGGGACGAGCGTACGCGTTGATGACTTGTTTTTTAACACACCTGCTCGGCGACGCTTCTTACGTACTGAAAAAACCGAATTCGGTCACATCGAAACTGTATTCAGGCGTATTGCGCTTGCCAATCAAGATATCGCGTTTACGCTCAAGCATAATGGTAAGCGAGTCAAACAAGTGCGAGCTTCTGAGTCTTTGTACAAGCGCGCGTCTGACCTACTGGGTAAAACACAGGAGAGCGATTTGCTCGCGATTGAGGGTGAATGTCCAGAGGCGAAATTACGTGGATTTATCGTTAATCCCAGTACTCAACAAACCGGACAAAACTGGCAATATAGTTTTGTCAATCATCGTCCAATGCGAGACAAGTTAATCAATCACGCTATCCGACAGGCTTTTGAATTACTTGGCCTGGCTGATGTAGAAGCGCAATATATTTTGTTTGTGGAGGTCGCTCCGGCTGATGTTGATGTGAATGTCCATCCAGCCAAGCACGAAGTGCGCTTTCACCACGCGCGTACGGTGCACGATTTCATTGTTAGCCAAGTTAAACAGACACTCTCTACAGCTGCTGCATCAGGACAAATTGAAGAATCTTTGGCACCGATCGAATCGGTTACCAGCCATCAATATACTGTCCCTCAACAGCTTAGAACCGGGCCGACTGGTTACAGTTCTAGCGGACCATATGGCGGTTCCAAAAACTCTGGTGATATCGCTCGCGCGGGTCAGTCTTACACGCAACTGATGTCGATAGCCGAGACCCCATCTTCTGCTTTGGGGTACACAAGTATGCCACTGGCAAATCAGTTGGCTTTTGCCAACCGCGCTGAAACGGGCATCTGGCTATTGTCGAATCAACAATTCTTGCAATTGTATTTGCAGCAAAGTTTAGCGCAATGCACTACGCCTCAACCACTATTGATGCCGGTCGCGATTGGCGCGTCGAAAAACTGGTCGGAGTCGCAAAGACAAGCATTGGCTGAGTTGCATCTACACATTGATAAAGTTGCAAGTAAGTTGATTTTGAAGCAAGTACCATCAGGTTGGCGGGGCATGCCTTGGTCTCTTGTGCTTGAGGCATTAATAGATGCTAGCGATACTGATATCGCCAATACGCTATGTGAATTGTGTGCTTTACAACTTGGCGACCGCGAATCGGTAATTGACGAGGGCTCGCGCTGGTGGGCAAGTATGCCTGTCGAACATCAACAAACAATACTAAAAACCCATGGGCAATGGATTGAGCTAGGTGATACGCCGATTGCCAAGGAGCATTCGCAATGATTTGGCATCCTGTAATAACGCTAATGGGCCCGACAGCATCGGGTAAAACGGGCTTGTCACTGGATATTAGTAAACGGTTAGATTGTGAAATTATCAGCGTTGACTCAGCGCTAATATATCGTGAAATGGATATCGGTACGGCTAAACCAACAACGGCGGAACAGGCTACAGTCCCGCATCATCTTATTGATATTGTCGATCCTGCCGATAGTTATTCTGTAGCGGATTTTTGTCGCGATACGAAGCGCTTGATCGGTGAAATTCATCAGCGCGGTAGAATTCCGCTATTGGTAGGCGGAACGATGATGTACTACAACGCTTTAGTGTACGGCATTTCTGAGATTCCAGCGGCCGATGCAGATATTCGTGAGAAGCTGCAGCAAGAAGCACTTGAATTGGGCTGGGCTGCACTGCACAAGGAATTGGAAGGTATTGACCCAATTGTTGCAGAGCGCGTGCATCCGAACGATCCGCAGCGCATTGGAAGGGCTTTAGAGGTATTTCGATCCACTGGTAAGCCGTTAAGCTACTGGCAAGCCCAGAAAACACAGGGTCTAGATGCCGATGAAAGTATTCAGTTATGGCAATTTGCTATTTCGCCAAGCGATCGAAAAGTTCTGCACGAGCGTATAGCATTGCGATATGACCAAATGTTGGCAGCTGGATTCATCGACGAAGTTGCAGCACTGAAGCGGCGTGGTGATTTGCATTTGGATATGCCATCTATGCGTTGTGTCGGTTACCGGCAAGTTTGGCAATACTTAGATGGCGAGTTCGATCGCAACACGATGTGTGAAAAAGGTGTGATAGCAACGCGACAATTAGCGAAAAGACAGCACACTTGGCTGAATAATTGGCCAAACTTACAGTGGCTCGACACCTTGGACGGAGAAAATTCGTCCAATATAGTAGAAATGGTCACTATTTAAGCGAGGTAAGTTGCTATACAATCAGTGGGTTGGTGGTGTATGCTCCCAGTTAAAACAACGATAATAAATAGAACAACGATAATAAATTAAGGACTTATGATGGCTAAAGGGCAATCACTACAAGATCCATTCTTGAATGCGCTTCGAAAAGAGCGGATCCCGGTGTCGATTTACTTAGTAAACGGGATAAAATTACAAGGCCAAGTCGAATCATTTGATCAGTTCGTGATCTTGTTGAAAAACACAGTCAGCCAAATGGTTTACAAGCATGCAATATCAACTGTCGTGCCATCTCGCGCGATTCAAATGCCTTCACAAGGCGATGACAATAACGCTGCGGATTAAGCCAACCGGAGTAAATTTTGTTTGATCGTTATGCATCAGGTGAGCAGGCAGTACTGGTGCATGTTGAATTCTCTGATGAAGCCAGTAAGGAAGCGCTATCTGAGCTGGAAATGTTGGTTTCATCTGCGGGAGTTAACACTATCGACGTAGTCACTACTTCACGCAACGCCCCCAGCGCAAAACTGTTTATTGGTTCTGGTAAAGCACAAGAGATCGCCAATATCGTGCAAACTCTCAATGCGGATGTGGTTATATTCAATCATGCTTTGTCGCCTTCTCAAGAACGCAACTTGGAAAAAGTATTCAAATGTCGAGTAATTGACCGCACCGGATTGATCTTGGACATTTTCGCTCAGCGTGCTCGTACCCACGAAGGGAAGTTGCAGGTTGAACTCGCCCAGTTGAAACATATTTCAACGCGTTTGATTCGTGGCTGGACTCACCTTGAGCGCCAAAAAGGTGGGATAGGTTTACGTGGGCCAGGTGAAACTCAATTAGAAACCGACCGTCGTTTATTGCGTGGACGGATAAAAGCAATCTTAAAGCGCTTAGAAAAAGTTGCGAAACAGCGTGAACAGGGTCGACGATCGCGCAAACGTGCGGAAATACCCACAGTATCGCTGGTTGGTTACACCAATGCGGGTAAGTCAACGCTGTTTAATACGCTCACTGAGGCATCGGTATACGCTGCCGATCAGTTGTTTGCAACCTTAGATCCAACCCTGCGTAAACTTGAACTCAACGACGTGGGGCCAGTCATATTAGCAGACACCGTTGGGTTTATTCGACATTTGCCGCACGATTTAGTCGCCGCATTTAAAGCGACTTTGCAAGAAACGCAAGAAGCCGATTTACTTTTACATGTAGTTGACTATGCTGATGATAAGTATCAGGAAAATACTGACCAAGTGCAGGCTGTGTTAGAAGAAATCGAAGCTGATGAAGTGCCGCAGCTAATGGTTTGTAACAAAATAGATCGCATGGAAGGAATGCAGCCACGTATTGATCGTGATGAAATGGACGTGCCGATCCGCGTGTGGATCTCAGCTCAAGAGAATTTGGGCATTGAATTATTGCACCAAGCCCTCATTGAAAGATTATCTCAATCCATTGTTGAGCGGCGTTTGCGAATTCCGCCGCAAGCGAGTCATTTGCGCGGTGTATTGTTTGGGCTTAATTGTATTGCCGCAGAAGAATATAACGAACAGGGCGATTGGGTAGTCGATGTGCGCATGCTAAGTGCGGACTGGCAACGCTTGTTGAAACGCGAAAATGGTGCGTTAGAAGGCCTTATTTTGACAAAATAGCCGACTATAATCGCATTAAAATGAAACTGAATTGTTGGCAAAAGCGTAGTTAATTTTTAATCAGTAGTTTACGGAGCGTATCTATGGCTTGGAATGAGCCGGGTGGTAACAATAACGACCCTTGGAAGAACAAAGGGGGGCGTGACCAAGGCCCGCCCGACCTTGATGATGTGTTTAAAAATTTGTTTGGTAAATTTTCAAAGAACTCAGGTGGTTCTGGCGGCTCAAGTAAAGGCGTGAGCGGTATGGGTATTGGCCTTGTGGCCGGCCTGTTGATTATCATTTGGGCAATCAGCGGATTCTATACTATTCGCGAAGCAGAACGCGGTGTTGTATTGCGCTTTGGCGAATATTACGCGCAAGTCGAACCGGGTTTACGCTGGGCGCCACGATTTATCGACACAGTTATTCCTGTTGATATTCAGTCTATTCGTTATCAAGCATCCCAAGGTTCTATGCTGACGGAAGATGAAAATTTAGTCGGCGTTGAAATGGAAATACAGTATCGAGTGATTGACCCTTATCGTTGGACTTATGCGGTAGTTAACCCAGAAGCTAGTCTTGGTCAAGCGTTGGATAGTGCTATTCGTTACGTTGTAGGTCACTCAGTAATGGATGATGTGCTTACTGACGGCCGTGAGCAAACGCGTCAACGCGTTTGGGAGGAGCTAGAAGGAATTATCGAGCCGTATGATATGGGAGTCCGTATTATCGATATGAACTTCAAAGATGCTCGTCCACCAAATGAGGTGAAAGCAGCGTTCGACGATGCCATAGCGGCGCAAGAGGATGAGCAGCGCTTTATTCGCGAAGCTGAAGCCTATGCGCGTGAGTTGGAGCCGCGTGCGCGTGGTCGCGTAAATCGCATGAACGAAGAAGCGCAAGCCTATAAAGAACGGGTGATCTTACAAGCCGAGGGTGAAGTTGCTCGGTTTGAAGAACTATTACCACAGTATGAAGCTGCTCCTGAAGTTACTCGCCAACGCATTTACATCGAGACCATGGAAAGCGTCTTTAGTAACACCACTAAAGTCAT
>CAXRGW010000116.1:0-11157 GCA_964230255.1 Alteromonas sp. | reverse complement strand
ATTATCAATAGCAAATGATTGGTTTGAAGTACCTTCTTCGATCACTGTAATCTTGTTAAAGATACCACCAGAAAACACAACAAAACGATTATCAAATTGATTACCTCTATTCAACGTCAAAGTAGACACAAATATGCCGTCAAGAAACGCTGTGATAGTAAAGCCGTCATTAATAGCTCGGTTGAAGCCGAACCACGACAATTCAGTAACGCTTAGATCAAAGGTTATAGAGAACGAATCAGTTATGGTTGAATAAGTACACGTACCTACGTCAGTACCTGCATATAAGTATTGATTTCTCACACCGCGTGATAAGTTATCACACATTGTATTGCTATTTAAACCAACACCGCGACCAGCGATGGTTGCAATAGTAATACCATTAGCGGTGAACTGGTTCAACGCATTATTGCCTGTCGCGCCAACATCGAATGACTCGAACTTATCAGTATCTAAAAGACCTTCTTCTTGAATGGTGATAAAACCCGCGTGGGCAAAGCTTACGAATGATAAAGCGGCTAGAGCTGTGACGCTTTTAAACAAAAAACTCTTCATGTGAAATCCTCAACTACTACTAAGACTATCGAGGTTAATTGGCTTACATACCAACAACAAACACTAATCGTACACGTCAGCAAGTATAGTGCCATTTTAACTTTTGTCAATATTTACAGTGATTTATGATTTTTCGCCTACTTAGGATTTTGCAAATGTAATAAAAGCTGACAGCTGTATAAAGAATTTTTGCAAAATAAAGGAACTGAATTTCGAGGTGATATAAGAGCAATGTAAACGCTGCTCAAAGACAGAAATCTCACCACTCTCGGCGAGACTCCTGAATCTGAAAAGCAAATGGTTATACCGCTGTAGACTCTTTAACCACAGTTGCAGGTATGCGCTTTTTACGGCGCAATACCGACTTCAAATCGTCGAGGATCAAGTACAATGCGGGCACCAACAATAAGGTAATAACTGTCGCAAACAAGATGCCAAATGCCAACGAAATGGCCATTGGAATTACCACTTGTGCTTGTAAGCTGCGCTCGAAGATTATTGGTAATAGACCCATAAAGGTAGTTAACGAGGTTAAAACAATTGCTCGGAAACGCTGGGCACCGGCTTCAATTGCTGCGTTAAGCAATGAATGACCTTCCTTGCGCGCTCGATTGACAAAATCTACCATTATTAGACTATCGTTTACCACTACGCCTGACAGCGCGATGATACCGCAAATAGATAAAACGCTAACCGCTTGACCTAGCACCAGATGACCAAATATTGCACCAACAATACCAAATGGAATTACTGACATGATAATGATGGGTTGTGTGTAACTCTTTAGTGGGATCGCAAGAAGCGCATAAATCGCAAATAAAGCGAATAGCATTCCGTTAATCAAACTCACAGTCGCTTCTTGTTGCTCGCGAGAATTACCTTGTAACTTAAATTCAACGTGTGGGTAGCGCTGTAATAAGTCAGGAATCACCTCTGATGTAATATCATTAACTGCTTCGCCGGGCTCTAAAATGTCAGAATCAACCTTGGCCGTAACCGTAACTGAACGGAACCCATCAACTCGGATTATTGCATCAAATCCCTTACTCATAGATACATCGGCAACTTGTTTAAAGGGCACCTCTTCGCCTGTAGGAGTGCGTACACGCATATTCTCTAAATGGCCGATAGACGTTCGCTGATCCTGTGGATAGCGTATCATTACTTTAACCTCTTCATCACCGCGCTGAACGCGCTGTGCTTCAGCGCCGTAAAATCCAAATCGAACTTGCTGGGCTAACTGTTGCAATGAAAGTCCCAGCGCTTCAGCTTCTGGTCGAATATTCAAAACAACCTCGTCTGCTCCGCCGCTGAAGGTATCATTTATCTCAGTAATTCCTTCATAAGATTCTAGGTAACTAATTAGGTTACTACTAATCGCTCGTAACTCATCGATGTTATCGCTATTGAATTCAAAACTCAGATCAGCTCCACCACCCGGACCTCCAGGGGAACCAATGCTAAACGACTTAACACCCGGTATTTCTGGCACGTATTTGCGCCAGACATCATGAATTTCGGTATCGCTTAATTCCCTGTCTTCGCCTTTTGTAAGCTCTACCAGAATTGAGCCAGCTAGAGTACCTCGATCAAAAGCAACCGAGTGTTTTACAACTCCAGCGCCGTAAGTCTCAATCATTTCCTGATCCATCTGATTCATTGCAAGCAACAATGTTTGCATTGCGTCATCGCGTTGTTGGATAGAAGAGCCTGGCTCCAATTCAATAGTGGCATCAACGAAGTCGTTTGGTATCGTTGGGAAAAACACAGAACGCACCATTCCTCCTACCAATAGCCCCGCGGTAAGAATGACTAATGCCAAAAATATGGACAGTGTAGTGTAGCGATTCTTAACAGCTTTCATCAAAAATGGTCGGTAGGAATTTTGAATAAAAGACTTAATTCCTTCACTAAAAAAGTCTCTAAAACGCTGTAATTTGTTAGCCTTACTTGGATCATAAGGCTTCACTTTCATATGCACCAAATGCGCAGGCAGAATTAGTTTTGATTCAACCAAAGAAAACGCCAAACAGATGATGACGACTAACCCAATGGTTTTCCAAATAGCACCGAAAACACCAGAAACCATAAGCATGGGAGTGAAGGCCGCAATGGTCGTAAGTACACCGAACGTTGCTGGCATAGCCACCTTCTTGACTCCAGCAATAACGTTATCTGTAGAATGGCCCTTACGATCTATTTCTGAGTAGGCAGATTCACCCATTATAATTGCGTCATCCACCACAATCCCAAGCACTAGAATAAATGCGAACAAGCTCAACATATTGATAGACACATCTAGAGCGTCTATTGACATAACTAACAGAGTCCCTAAGAAACAGACAGGTAAACCAACGATTACCCAGAAAGCGAGTTTGATACGAAGGAACAAAGACAGAACTATAAAAACAAGCGCAGCACCAACCAACATGTTTTCTAACATCATGTTCAAACGGTCAGCAAGATAATAAGAGCTATCACCCCATGAATCGGCTTGGATATTCTTCGGAAAGTTAAAGCGATTCTCATCTAAATAGTTATTTACTTCTTCTGAAATTTGCAGTGCATTTTGATCGCCAACAGCCTGCACCCTAATACTAATTGCAGGTTGGCCGTCAAACAATGCAAATTGATTTTCTTCAACGAAACCATCATCAATGACCGCTATATCACCCAGCAAAAGTCGCGTTCCATCGGCGCGTGTACTTAACACTATTCGTGCAAAATCCCACCCAGTGTAGGCTTGGCCGGTCGTACGTAGCAAAATGTCACCATTGGCTGATTTAATTGCGCCACCAGGTAAATCAATTGATGATTGACGCACCGCATTGACAACATCATTGAATGTCAGCTGATATTCCTGCAAACGCTCTTCAGATATTTCGATTGAGATTTCATAATCTCGGTCTCCTACCACAGAAACGCTTGAAATACCTGGGAGGTTTGCAATATCGTCACGCAGTGATTTAGCGAATTCCTTCAACTCGCGCTCTGAGGCATCTCCATACACTGAGACCCACATAACATCTTGTTGTATTTTTACGCGATAAACGACCGGTTTTTCAGTATTCGCAGGAAAGCTCGGTATTGCATCAACCTGAGCCTTAACTTCATCTAACAGGATTTGAGTATCATAAGTGTCCTCTACTTCTATACTTACTGAGCCAAGACCTTCAACAGCAGTAGATGTGATTTTTTTTATCCCTTCAAGGTCCTTTATCGATTCTTCAATTTTGAGTAGAACACCTTCTTCAACTTCTTGAGGTGCAGCACCAAGATACGGCACCCTCACTGATACTATGTTGAGTTCAAGATTTGGGAAGAGTTTTTTCTGAATAGCATTTGCACCGTATAACCCTCCCACAATCAAAATGACCATTAATAAATTTGCGGCAACGTTATTCCGCGCAAACCAAGCTATGATTCCTGTATGAGTATCAATTTTGTTCATTACTTGTCACCCTGCTTGGCAATAACATCGTCCCTATCTTCCACGTCTTGCTCCGACTTACTTGGTTCTGTTTCTTCGGGATCAGAAGGAAATCGGACTGGCATACCGTCGTAAGGGTTTGGTACTGCACTTACCGCTACTTTATCAGTGCGCTCCAAACCACTACTGATATAAACAAAATCCTCGTCAGCTCTAACGACTTCAACATTTCGAATAGCGATTTCACGTTCAGGTGTAACTGCCAATACACTGCCATCTAAGCGTAACGTATGGCGCGGCAAAACCACTATATTGTCAGCTTGTTTGCCGCTAATAGCAGCGTTAACAAATTGACCAAAACGCAGCGGTAGGCCATTGCGTTCACCGTTGCGTAAATATGGGTCATTAACTTCAACAACGGCGTAAACAACTCGTGTACGTTGGTCAAGAATACCTTCACTTCGTACCACTTTTCCTTGCCATGAGCTTAACTTGCCCGCGACCATTGCAGTGAGTTTAACGGATAGTGCTTGGTCGCCATCTAAGTTTACAAACGCTAGATCACTATCTGTTAACGGTAATCGAACTTCTGCCACATCTGTTGCATAAACCTCGCCCAAATTTGTTTGTTGAGATACGAATTGACCGATGTCAGCATTGCGCGCAACAACAATCCCTGAATACGGTGCAGTAATTTTAGTTCGAGCTAAGTTACGCTGTGCACGTTCTAGTTGCGCTTGTGCAGCTTTTACGTTGGCTTGTTCACGGGCTAATTGTGGTTTACGCAAACCGAGCTCTGGTGGCACCGTATTGTTTACGGAGCGCCACTCTTCCTCGGCGACTCTACCTCGCGCGATCTCTTCCTCTAAGGCAGCCTGACTGCGAGCAAGTTCGGCTTCAGCAAGTTTAACGTCAGTTTCAAAATCAGCCAACTCTAACTCGAGCAAAACATCACCTTCTGCAAAAAAGCCCCCCTCTACAAATGCTGGTGCAATAGCAACAATTCGCCCCGATACCTGAGGTGTTAACACTGTCTGATTCTTGGGTACCACATTACCTTGTGTACTCACCTTAAACACCACATCTGTAGACTCAAAACTTTCTGCGTCGACGAGTAATATCGGTTGTTCAACTGGCTTGGTTTCCGGCGCTTCACGCTGGGCTGCAAGTATCAGAAAACCAATTCCGGCTCCGATGAGAACTAAAATTGGAATTCCAGCTTGTCTTATCGAACTACTCATATTTATCCTTGCCAGTAACTAAATGTAATTATGCAAACGTATTTTATCGCAGGTCAGACGTGAACCTAATCAATAGTTTGTTAATAAGTATTTCAAAATGTGTCAGCCCTGTACGCGGTCGTCTTCTCTCCCACTCCAACCTTTAAAGCAATAAATATCATAAACTTAGCTTAATTTTGATTAACAGAAGTGCATACTATGTTAACACAATGTAAACATAGGTTATACATCACGACAAATGTGAACTATCGCAACATTAAATTTACAAAAAAAGCACATAATAATGCTTGATCTGGTTATTTTATCGCCGTATTTTGAAAATTTATTACACCACTTGGGTATTGGGTACACACACATGATCGCGAAAAAACAATTTCTTAAATCAAAGCCAGTTTGCAAGGTGACTTTCAAACTTACTCCTGAAGAAGCAAAGTCTGCTGACATAGTTCGTTTAGTTGGTGAGTTTAACGACTGGGATATTTCTGCTGCTCCAATGAAAAAACTTAAAGATGGCAGTTTCTCTCAAACGGTTAGCCTCGAAACAGAAAAGAGTCACCAATTCCGCTACTTTTTAGACGACAAAGAGTGGGAAAACGATTGGCAGGCTGACGCATATGTGCCGAGCGAGTTTGGCTACGATGAGAACTCAGTAGTAGCACTTTAAACAATATGCAGGGAGGCAAAAAATAAACCTCCCTGCACTTTGTCTTATAGTGAACCTTCTAGTTCAGGTAACACTGTAAATAAGTCACCAACTAAGCCGTAATCTGCGACTTGGAAAATTGGCGCTTCTTCGTCTTTGTTGATTGCAACAATGACCTTTGAGTCTTTCATACCGGCAAGGTGCTGAATAGCACCTGAAATACCAACAGCAACGTAAAGCTGTGGTGCCACGATTTTACCTGTTTGACCAACTTGCATATCATTCGGTACAAAGCCAGCGTCAACGGCAGCGCGCGATGCACCAATAGCAGCACCTAATTTATCGGCAATACCGTTTAGCAACGCGAAGTTTTCACCGTTTTGCATACCACGACCACCAGAGATGACTACATCTGCTGCAGTCAATTCTGGACGCTCTGATTCAGTCAACTCTTCTTTAACAAAAGAAGACTTACCGGCACTAGCACCAACGCTAACTGATTCAACACTTGCGTTACCATCTTCGCCAGCAGCATCAAATGCAGCCGCCCGAACCGTCACTACCTTAGTCGCATCACTGCTTTGCACCGTCGCAATCGCGTTACCCGCATAGATTGGGCGTACAAAAGTGTCACTAGATTCAACCGCAATAACGTCTGAAATCTGCGCAACATCTAATAATGCAGCTACACGCGGCATAAAGTTTTTACCCGTAGTTGTCGCTGCTGCAACGATGTGACTGTAATCTCCAGCCATTCCAACAACTAAATCGGCGACATCTTCAGCTAATTGATGTTCAAGTGATGCATCGTCAGCAAGTAATACGTTGTTCACACCTGAGATTTTAGCCGCGTGATCAGCTACGCCCGCACAGTTCGAGCCCGCGATTAAAACGGTAATAGTGTCGCCTAATGAAGCCGCTGCATGCACTAGTTTATGCGTTTCGGTTTTTAACGCCTGATTGTCATGTTCGGCATAGATTAAAATACTCATGAAATCACCTTTGCTTCGTTCTTTAACTTATCAACTAACTCAGCTACATCTGCTACTTTTACACCACCTTCGCGAACCGGTGGAGGCGTTACTTTTAACGTAGTTACATTTGACGTTAAGTTAACACCCAAGTCAGCGGCATTAATCACTTCAAGAGGCTTGCGTTTAGCCTTCATAATATTTGGCAAAGAGGCATAACGCGGCTCGTTTAGACGTAGGTCTGTAGTAACAACCGCTGGTAGCGAAAGCTTAACCGTTTGCAGGCCACCGTCGATTTCACGCGTTACCGCAACGCTATCACCGTCAACAGCAACCTCTGAAGCAAAGGTACCTTGTGGCATCTGCGTCAATGCAGCTAACATTTGACCCGTTTGGTTGTTATCAGAATCGATAGACTGTTTGCCTAAGATCACCAATCGTGGCTCTTCCTTTTCTGCAACTTTTTGCAGAATTTTGGCAACTTGAAGGGAATCTAAGTTCTCAGCAGTATCAACTTGAATACCGCGATCTGCACCTAAGGCTAATGCAGTACGAATTTGCTCTTGGCACGCTTTGTCGCCAATAGAAACAACAATTACCTCAGTTGCTACACCCTTTTCCTTTAAACGAACTGCTTCTTCAACAGCAATTTCACAGAACGGGTTGATTGACATTTTTGCGTTAGTTAAGTCTACGCCGCTGTTATCGGCCTTTACTCTGACTTTAACGTTGTAATCAATTGCGCGTTTTACCGCTACTAATACTTTCATTTTAACCTCGATGATGGGCTTTTTCGTGCCCTGCTTCGTAACTTTTTAGAGCAGGAATGAAGTTCGCGTCAATGTACTTACAGTTGACGTAAACGTCAACCGCAATTACCCTGCATCACGAGAACTAATTTACCTGTTTTTAATAGGGTAAATTATTTGTTTAATCAATAATTCACTATAACAACCTTGAAGATATAGGAGCATGTTGTGGAAAGAGAATCGATGGAATTTGACGTTGTAATAGTCGGTGCAGGACCTGCGGGCCTCTCTACTGCATGCAAACTAATGCAGCTGGCGCAGGAAAAAGAACAAGAACTAATGGTCTGTGTGGTTGAAAAAGGCAGTGAAGTTGGTGCACATATTTTGTCTGGAGCGGTGTTTGAAACTAAAGCAATGGACGAATTATTCCCCGACTGGAAAGAGAAAGGCGCCCCGATCACTACCGCAGTAACTGAAGACCACATTTATTTGCTGAATAATGAAACTAAAGGTCGCAAACTACCCAATGCGATTACACCGAAAACAATGCACAACAAAGGCAACTATATTGTCAGCATGGGTAATGTAACCCGCTGGTTAGCGGAACAGGCTGAACAATTAGGTGTTGAAGTATTCCCCGGGTTTTCAGCAGCGGAAGTCATTTACAACGAAGACGGTGGTGTTGGGGGCGTTATCACTGGCGATATGGGGATCGGTGAAAATGGTGAGCACAAAGACAGCTATATGCCCGGCATGGAATTGCGTGCTAAGTACACAGTGTTTGCCGAAGGATGTCGTGGCCACCTTGGGAAAGAGCTAATCGTTAAGTTCGAACTCGATAAAAACGCTTCACCACAGCACTACGCCATTGGTTTTAAAGAAATTTGGGATATCGCGCCAGAGAAACACCAGGAAGGTTTGGTTGTGCATACCGCAGGTTGGCCATTGAACAATGCCACTGGTGGTTCATATCTATATCATGCTGAAAACAATCAAGTATTGGTTGGCCTTATTGTTGACCTTAATTATTCAAACCCACATTTAAGTCCATTTGATGAATTCCAGCGCCTTAAACACCACCCCGTCCTTGCTCAGTATCTAGAAGGTGGAAAGCGCGTATCTTATGGTGCTCGCGCAATTGCTAAAGGTGGGTATAACTCTCTACCTAAAATGACGTTCCCCGGCGGTTTGTTGGTGGGGTGTGACGCTGGCACTTTGAACTTTGCCAAAATCAAAGGCAATCACACTGCGATGAAGAGCGGCATGTTGGCTGCTGAGGCTTTAATTGAAGGTCTAAGCGCTGAACAAGCAATGCCAGAACTGACGAGTTTTACTGAAAAATTCGAGCAAAGCTGGTTGTACGACGAGCTATATCGCTCGCGCAATTTCGGTCCAGCGATTCACAACTACGGTACTTTCTGGGGCGGTGTATTTAATACAGTCGACCAAAACTTCTTCAATGGCAAAATCTTCATGAACTTGACTGATGAAAGTCTCGATCATGCCAACATGCAGTTGGCTTCAGAAGCCACTAAAATTGATTACCCTAAGCCAGATGGCAAATTGAGCTTCGATAAACTGTCATCAGTATTCTTGTCGAATACCAACCACGAAGAAGATCAGCCGTGCCACTTGCAACTGCAAGACAATAGTATTCCTATCGAAGTTAACCTTGCGAAATTTGATGAGCCAGCGCAGCGATATTGTCCCGCGGGTGTATATGAAGTGGTTGAAGGTGAAGATGGTCAACAGAAGTTCCAGATCAACAGCCAAAACTGTGTCCACTGTAAAACCTGTGATATCAAAGACCCATCGCAAAATATTCGCTGGGTAGTGCCTGAAGGTGCCGGTGGTCCAAACTATCCAAATATGTAAGCGATAATGTTGCATTATGAGGTGCGAAAAACCGCACAATATACCGCTGATAAGCCCTGGTTAGTATTGATCCACGGCTTATTTGGTAGCTTAGATAACCTCAATAGCATTGCCCGTGCATTGGCTAATGATGTGAATTGTGTCTTGGTGGATTTACCTAACCACGGCCTATCCCAAACTATCGAATCTCTCGACTATCTGGATATCAATCAAGGCTTAGTCGATATGCTTGCGGAGCTTGGATTAACCAGCGCGCATTTTCTCGGCCACTCATTAGGCGGTAAAGCAGCAATGTATTTTGCACTTCACAATGAGTCAGCGTGTGAAAGTCTAATTGTTGCTGATATTGCACCGGTTAGTTATCCACATCGGCATCAAGCCGTATTTGCAGGCTTACAAAATGTCGATTTAGCCACAATCTCGAGTCGCCGTGATGCGTTACAACAACTCAGTGAGCACGTGAAAGAACCACCGACTCAGCAATTCTTGTTGAAGGGTCTCTATCAACATGAAGACACGTGGCAATGGCGCTTTAGTGTTGACGAGATAATCGCTAGCTACCCGGCCCTGATTGATTGGCCGCGCATTGAGGAACAGTTTAGAAATCCTACGTTATTTATCATTGGCGGTGAATCAGATTACGTGACGCGCGATCATCAGGCCGCGATCCGCTCGTTGTTTCCAAACGTAAAAGCTAAGGTGATTCACGGCACAGGACATTGGTTACACGCAGAGAAACCAGCTGTGTTTAACAAGATCGTCAATGACCATATACAAAAACTGTCGAGTTAAGTTCGTTTGACGATTTGCCCAGCGGGTACTTCGTGGTATATTCGGCGCCAAATTTTTAATGCTGTATAGTTCAAAAACATGATCGCAGAAAATTACGAACAAATTGAGGCTGTAGTACTTAACCTTTCCCTATTGGTATTGTTCTGTTTAATGGGGTATGCGGTTCATGATTTGATGAAGAAAAATGACGTTCCTAAAGGCGGACGCCTGGTAGTCTATGGTGTTTTGTTTTTAGGCTTTGTCGGTTTTGTCGCCAAAGGCGTGATCCAGTACATAGTTACGAATAACGGTGTTTAATAACACTGAACGTTTTAGTTGAGGTGAAATAAATGGCAAGTGTTGGCCTATTTTTTGGGAGTGACACTGGCAACACAGAACATGTTGCCAAGATGATTCAAAAAGAGTTGGGAAAACAACTCATTAATGTACAAGATATCGCAAAAAGCACCAAAGAACAGATCGCTGAATTCGATCTATTGATTTTCGGCATCCCTACTTGGTACTACGGCGAGCCTCAGTGTGACTGGGATGATTTTTTCCCAGAACTGGAAGAAATTGACTTCGAAGATAAGCTAGTTGCTATCTTTGGTTGTGGCGATCAAGAAGATTATGCCGAGTATTTCCTAGATGCGATGGGCATGATCCGCGATATTGTAGAGCCGCGTGGCGCTATTTTGGTTGGCCAGTGGCCAATAGAAGGTTACGATTTTGAAGCCTCTAAAGGTATGGCTGATGATGACCATTTTGTTGGCTTAGGTATTGATGAAGATCGTCAGCCCGAACTTACGGAAGATCGCGTTAAAGGTTGGTGTAAGCAAATTCATGAAGAGTTGTGCTTGGCAGAGTTAGCCTAACGTTAAGTTGAATTGAAAAAGACAAGCAACCACGGGCTTTTTTGTAT
>CAXRGW010000115.1:0-16881 GCA_964230255.1 Alteromonas sp. | reverse complement strand
TGTTGTTGAAATTAATATTTGCTGCTGTGTTCATAACTTTAACCTGATATTTATACAGTGTATACATATACAGTAATGCTGTATAAAAACACATGCAAGTGTTTTTTTGATTATTTTTCAAACTATTTTGTCGTTGGGGAGATTGGAATAGAAGCTATTGCAAATACTTTGCGAGTAGCCCAAACAATGTATTCATATCTACAGGCTTACCGAATCGGCGACTGCGCGGTCTAATTGGACTTGCATATCCAAAACTTGCGATATGTCTCGTCCGATTGCCAATACTAGGTTTTTTTCACCAAAGCCCGCGCAAGCTGTTGTTCTAGTTCTACAATTCACTGTTCTAATGAGTTGGCCATTTAGAATGTACTTCCTTTTTCTCAGACATTTAACTCTGAAATTCAGTATAGAAGGAAATTTAATAATTGGCCTATTTAGTAGCTAATTAACACAATGGTAGATGAAGCCATTACTACGCGATTAGTCATTCGCTGTTTACGGCAGTTAACTATTCGATACATTTTATTCTGACTAGTAGGTTGCATACTTGGCGTTGGCTGTTTACTCTGCTGGGTGAACGGCGGAAGTACGTGGTATCGCTGTGATGCCCACACGATCAATATTTATAATAATACGGATATAAAGAATACGTTATGAACCATTTAAAAAGTATTGCTCCACTTTGTTTGTCTTTGGCAATGTTTGCGTGCTCTGATGCACCAAGCCCAGCAACAAAAGACACGACTACAGAAGCACAAACGGCAACATCAGTGGATGTTGTAACGACAGACGCTGTGGAATTGATCCCACGCGAACTTATTTTTGGTAATCCAACCTATAGCAGCGTACAAATCAGCCCGAATGGTACGATGATCAGTTATCTAGCGCCACTTGATGGAGTAATGAATATTTGGGTTGCACCGGTTGATGATTTAGGTGCCGCAAAAGCGATTACCCAGGATAAAGGGCGCGGTATTCGTGGCTATGGTTGGGTTGCAGGTATGGAGCAACTTTTATACGTCCAAGATAAAGGCGGAGATGAGAACTTCTTACTTTACGGTGTTGATCCAACAACGGGTAAAGAAACATCGTATACGCCTTTTGAAAATACGCGTGTCCAATTCCTTGCCAGTGATTCAGATATTCCGGGCAAGCAAATCATTGGTATTAATAATCGCGACCCGCGTTGGCATGATGTGTATGAACTAGATATTGCTTCGGGTGAGCTGACGTTATTATTTGAAAACACTGAAAACTTTGGCGGTTTTGATTTCGATAATGATTTGACACTACGCTTTGGGCAAAAATCTACTAGTGCCGGTGGTGCGGAGTACTACAAACGCACAGTTGACGGTTGGGAGTTGTTCTTAAGTGTTTCACCTGAAGATTTGTATACCACAGGTTTAGCCGGTTTTAGTGAAGATAATAAAACACTGTATTTGCAGAAAAGTGTAGGGCGTGACACTAGTGCACTATTTGCGATGGATTTGGCTACGGGTGAAGAAACCTTGATTGCGCAAGACGAGCGCGCTGATATTGGTGGTACATGGCGTGATAAAGATACTGGCATTCCTTATGTTTACACGGTTAATTACGATAAGAATCGCTATTTCGCAATGGACGAGCGCGGCGAGCAAATCCTCAAACGTTTAAATGAGCGCTTCGAAGGCAGCTTCTCACGCACATCAGCCACTGATGACGAATCAAAATGGATTGTGCTGAACTCACAGTCAAACAAAGTGGCCACATATTATGTATGGGATCGCGGTGCAGACCAGTTCACTGAACTGTTTTCGGTGCGCCCTGAACTAGCGGATAAAACCCTTGCTGTTATGACACCAGAAATGATCACATCTCGCGATGGTTTGACATTGGTGTCTTATTTAACCTTGCCACCAGGCGCTGATGCCGACGGTGACGGTCGCCCAGAACAACCACTACCAATGGTTTTAAATGTTCACGGTGGCCCTTGGGCGCGTGATTCATATGGTTATCGCTCAAGTCCGCAGTGGTTAGCGAACCGCGGCTATGCGGTATTACAAGTAAACTTCCGTGGCTCTACCGGTTTTGGGAAAAGCTTCGTTAATGCCGGAGACCTTGAGTGGGGCTTGAAGATGCATGACGACCTGATCGACGCAGTGGATTGGGCGATAGCACAAGGGATCACTCAAAATGACACAGTTGCTATTATGGGCGGCTCTTATGGTGGTTATGCAACCTTAGCTGGTTTGACGTTTACACCTGATCGATTTGCCTGTGGCGTGGACATTGTTGGCCCTTCTAATCTAGTGACTTTACTGGATTCCATTCCTCCTTATTGGGAAAGTTTCCGTCGCGTTCTTGAGCTAAGAGTAGGGGATCCAAATACCGAAGAGGGAATGGCAATCCTACAAGCTGCGTCGCCTTTAACAAAAGTTGAGATGATTAGTAAACCATTGCTAATTGGACAAGGAGCAAATGATCCACGGGTTAAGCAAGCTGAATCAGACCAAATAGTTGATGCGATGCAAGAGAAGGGTATCCCAGTAACTTATGCATTGTTCCCTGATGAAGGCCACGGCTTTGCGCGCCCCGAAAACCGCCTGGCCTTTTTCGGAGTGGCAGAAGGTTTCCTAGCTACTTGTTTGGGTGGTAGAGCTGAACCTCTAGGAGATGACTTGCAGGGCTCAAGCTTAACAGTTCCAGTCGGTGAGACCTACGTAGAAGGCTTAGCTGAGGCGCTAGCGACATTCAGTGCTGAAGAACGCGGTTAACATCGAGTGACTACACTAATAAGGGGCAGAATGAACTGCCCCTTTTTTATGGTTGTTAACACGACTAATCATGTTTCTTAATCTTTGCCCCAAATACGAGTCTTAGTCCAAATAACACTAGCCAATTCAGGCCTATTACACCTCCACCACTAAAGTTGTCTTGCGGTGGTGTCGGAGTCGGCGTTGGTTCTGGTCCCGGTTGAGCATATAAATCGATACCATCGTTAATCAATCTTAACGACCGATCCCACCGGTATCACTGGCATTGTTACCGGCAGTGGCTTCATAATTGGTCCAAGCCCCATTATCCCAACTGATCATGGTTGCTGAATTGGTGTTTAAGCCTTGGCCGACAAAATCTTCCGTTACCACATCAAAGTATAACAGGCTATGGCTTTGCCATTCGTGCGCATGAATACCACCTTTGATTGGGGCGGATGCCACAACAGCACCGGAAATCGTTAGATTGTCAGCATTACTCATCACATAAACCCAAATAAGCTGGCTTCGAACGGTGTCACCAATTTGTGTGCGGGTAATAAAGCTGTACTGGGCAGCCAATTGAGCATGACGTAACTCTAACGATTAATATGTTCGAAAACCACCTATAGGGGTAAGAGCATCTACCGGAATTGGTAGATCAATTGTTCGATTCTAGGTGACGAAAATAACGATCAGTCAATGACTGTAAATTGGGGGAAACCGATAAGCCAATGCTTGACTGTTTTACGTTGATTGGGATGGTCAGGGTTCGCTCTAGTTGGCTCACTAGCACTTTTAGTCAAACCAATTACCCAATTATGTTGCTCTGGGGTGGGCTTAGGGCTGTTGAGTGGCCGCTTTAGCGCTAAGTGATGTTGCCAAATATCTTCAGCGCTAAATATTTCGCCCGTTGATACGTGTATTGGTTTATTGCGACAAGCGCGGCGGCATTGTAAAAGCCGTAGCTTAATTTGATTAATCTTTACTGTGTGTGCAGATGTAACAAGCCCGACACTATCCGCGATGATGATTGATAGGCTTATTTTTTTATCATACAAACGTTCTCCTAAGCAGGGAGCGTGCTGTTATAGCTTAAGTACGACAATTGCAGACTTAATAAAGTCGGGCAGACTCAATCGAATTTGACTCAAAAATATATCGGTAACAGAACTATTCAGGCAATGCCGCATTAAAGCTTTGCATCAGTTGCTCAGCATTATTCACACTGTTATGCATGGCTAAGTAAATAGGTAACTCAGCAATCTTCATGTTGTTTATCTGTGCATTGGGGTAGTTCTTTTGTAAATAAGTCATCACGGCCCAATAACCCAAAACGTAATCGACTTCTTTATTCATCAGCATTTCTAAAGCGACTTTCTGATTTTCAGCGGTAACAAATTCTAGTTGTTGATCGGACTGTATATTGGTGGCTAGCAATCCACCGTAAGAATAACCTTTTATCAATGCAACTTTATGCCCACTCAATTGAGACAAGGCTTGAATGTTTTCAGCCCCATCGAGCCAAAAAGCACGCAAATCAAAATGTGCGAATGGCCGTTCACTAAATACCACATTTTCCATCCCAGCTCGGCCCTTGGGCATAGCAAACAAATCAATCTTGCCAGTCGCAGCTGAAGCATAAAATCGCTTGATGGGTACATGAACGGCATTAAAACTTATTCCGGCCTCATTGAGTACAGGGTAAAGTTGTGTCATCCACAAACCTGATAGCTCACCATCCATATCAACATAGACATAAGGTGGGAAAAACGGCGATCCCAAACGCAATTCTTCAGCGTTTAAACTGAGTTGTGAAACAATTAAGCCAATCAGCAATATGAACGTTTTTACTCTAAACATGGAATACTCCTTACAACCTTATGTTTTGAGTATAGCAAGGGTAGCGAAAAACGTTATTTTGTTATGTTTGTTC
This sequence comes from Alteromonas sp., assembly GCA_964230255.1. GTDB lineage: Bacteria > Pseudomonadota > Gammaproteobacteria > Enterobacterales > Alteromonadaceae > Alteromonas_E. Next base: position 12,213 of record CAXRGW010000115.1, on the reverse strand, counting down.
GATTGCGGTAAAGATGTTCATGCTGCGATACTTCCTACACATCATTTGGGCAAACTCTCTTGAGTAATACTCGCCAACTCGATAACTCACACCGCCCTTATCAGTGACCTTTGTAAAAGTAGGGAGTAAGTGTTCGAGCATATCTTGTTGATCAGTGTTTTGTGGCGCAATTAAAACCTCATACACTGGTAGATCTTCATCACCGTTTAAGTAATCGTCAAAAACACCGTAAATCTCCTGCAAAATAAAGGATTCTTCGTCACTGACGTTGTCGTCGATATTAGCAATAGTTTCAAGTAATCCCTTAACCTCAGATACTTGTTCGAGAGGAGGCTTGTAAGCGATGTAATCGGTGACTGAATTACGTAACTCGATAAAACTAAGTTCTTTCGACGAGTTAGCTATCTCATCGATATCCACATTTAAATTCCAAATCTTGTGAAAACTAGTAAGTAGCTCTTGCTCTTTTTCATCAATACGGCCATCGATTAGAACCAATTGAGTGAAAATTTCGCATATCCGTTCAGCGTGTTTGGGTTTAACTAAAGCTTTGATTAAATCGGCGGCCTCATTATTTTCTTTTTTAATGGCCTTTATAAACCGTTGCCAAAAAGTCATATTGGCCTGTTTTTGCTTAGTCCAAAATCCAATACCGACCAACAAGAAAAATATACCAACCGCTAGACCAATACCGGTTTTTAAAGCGCTGGCGTAATCGAGATCGATGATCATGTACTTAATAAAGAAGGGTAAGGCTGAAACTAGTCCCAGTAATGAGGCATAAACGGAAATACTCTCGGCGACGTTTCGATCGTTTTTGCGGGTCCAGATCTTGTTAACGGTAAGGTAAGATTTAACCATACCGATAAACACTGAAGCATAAGCAAACCAGCCAACAAGCAATATAAGCACTTCCATACAAACTCCCACCACGCTTATTTTATAGGTGACAAACCTAAATTAATGCATCCACAAAGGTTACACGAATACTCTCAAAATAGATAAACTGCTGTTGTGGCGGTTAGACAAAGCGCAAGTACTGTAAAAAATTGATATATTCGCAAGGGTGAAAAGTAACCTAGGTTCCAGTAATCAATGGCCAGCGACTTAGCCCAGCTAAAGAAACGTTATGACGCACTCTGTCGCGTTATTGATGTGCAGATTAATCGTCATCCGCAACTATCTTTAAGTAGCGAACTCGAAAGGCTTGCAGCTGAATCTAAAGCACAGGATATACGCGACATTTATGGAGCCGGCGGCGTCATTGCAGAGTTTGAGTCACAGTTATGTGATTTGCTCGATAAGCCCAGTAGCATCTTCTTGCCAACAGGTACCTTGGCCCAATGTGCTGCACTAAAGTGCTACGCAGAATCTTCAGGCCGCAATGTGGTTGGATTACATCCAACATCGCATATTTTACTACATGAACATATGGCGATCGAACACTTATGGGGGTTGTATGTTAATAAAGTTGGCGAGAAAGATAGGGTGCTGCGTCCCGATGATTTTACACATCTTAACCCTATAGAGCTCGCAGCAGTTATCATTGAATTGCCGATGCGTGAAATAGGTGGTGTACTGCCGACATGGGAGCACTTATTACGGATCCGTGCGTGGTGTGACTTACATTCAATTAAGATGCACATGGACGGCGCGCGCTTGTGGCAAACGGGCCATTTTTACCAACGCAGCTTGTCGGAAATTACCGCGTTGTTTGACAGTATTTACGTCAGCTTTTATAAGGATATGGGCGGCATATTTGGCGCCGCTTTATTGGGAGAAAAGGTATTTATAGAAGACGCTAAAATATGGGCTAGACGCGCCGGTGGTAACCCTGTCACCCAATATCCAGAAGTACTTGCAGCACGCCGCGGTATAGCGAATTATTTACCTAAAATGCCACAATATGCAAAATATACGGAACAATTAGCCAGAGCTCTAGGCACATTGACAGTGTCTCTTACACCCAAAGTTCCTCAGGCGTCGATGTTTCATATTCAATTTGATTGCAGCCCATTGATATTAACCCAACGCATTGTTGATTACGCACAATTACACAACGTAATACCGCTTCCGTTGCCGCGACCAAATCCAGATGGCACATGCTTTTGCGAAATTTCCGTTGGTGAAAGCACAATTTCACACCCCCCTGAATTTTGGTTAACCCATATACAAAAAGTCATTCACCGGTAAAAACTCGCAGTTCGTATCGATTTAGCGTTAAATTAATTGAACCAACTGTAAGATAACTGATTAATCAAAGCTTAAGTTTATGTTGCTCGGTCCATGAGCATTCAGTAACTTGTAGAAAAATAAAAATACAACAATTACGTCAAAGGAAATAATCCATGTCCAAACGGTTTTTATCCGTGTTGCTATTGAGCGCTGCTTGCGCTTTTTCTATACCAACGCTACGTGCTGAAACTAATGAGCCACAAACTATGTGGCCCAACGTGGAATACAACACCGACGTTCCAACGTTTAAGCAAGTACTCGGATACAACGTGGGCGAACGAATCACCAGTTACGCTGACATGATCCGCTTTTTTGAAGCGCTTGAAAAGGCTGCACCAAATCGCGTTAAATTAGTTGAGTATGCGAGAAGCTGGGAAGGCCGCCAGTTAATTTATGTTGCGATCGGAAAACCCCATTACATCAACAATTTGGAACAATTTGCGAGTGATATGCAGGCGTTATCCGACCCGCGTATCACGAATAAAACTAGGGCCGAACAACTGAAAGCAGCGTTGCCTGCTTCTGTTTGGTTGCAATATGCTGTGCATGGTAATGAAATCAGTGGCACTGATGCGGCCATGCAGATGGCTTATCACTTATTGGCAGCGCCACAAGAACCTGTAAATCGTACGATTCTGGATAATAGCATTGTGTTTATCGATCCTTTACAAAATCCCGATGGTAGGACGCGTTTTACCACGCGTTATTATTCGACAGTAGGCCTGGAACACAGCAGCGACCGCCTCAGCGCAGAGCAAAATGAGCCTTGGCCAAGCGGCAGAACCAATCATTATTTATTCGACATGAACCGCGATTGGTTACCCATATCACAACCTGAAACTAAGGGCAGGGTAGCTGCGTTAAATAAGTTTAAACCGCTCGTTGCGGTAGATGTGCATGAAATGGGGGGCGACATGACGTATTACTTTGCTCCTGCTGCGGAACCCTTTAATCCGCATATGACAGCACAGCAAATTGAAAACATGAATGCGATAGGTCGCAATCACGGTAAGCACTTCGATAAATTTGGCTTTGATTACTTTACTCGTGAGATCTTCGATGCGTTTTATCCAGGTTATGGCGACAGCTGGCCCACGTTCTATGGTGCCTCTGCATCGACATACGAAGTGGGTTCAGCACGAGGTCATTACTACCAGCGTCGCACCGGTGATGTGCTGACTTATTGGGATACGGTACATCAACAATTTGTCGCTTCGATTTCAACTGCGGAAGGAGCTGCATTAAATCGCGAGCAGCTGTTAAACGACTTTTATCAGTATCAAGTCAGTGCAATTAGCCAGGGTAAAAAGAATGACGAACGCGTGTACATCATTCCGGATCAAAAAAACCGTGAAGGTACTCATAGATTAGTGACCTTAATGGCTGAACATGGGGTTGAAGTGCGCAAAGCCAGTGAAGATTTTAAAGCCTGTGGCGTTAATTATGCGGCGGGTAGTTACTTTATTGATACCGCTCAACCGAGAGGTCGATTCGTTACTACAACCTTTACCGATCAGGTTGATATGGATGCAGATTTTCTGCGCGAGCAAGAGCGGCGGAGAGAGCGTAACCTTAACGATCAAATCTATGACGTAACAGGTTGGTCGCTGCCAATGATGTTTAACGTACAGTCAAATGTCTGCGATCGCGAAGTTAAGGCAGTCAATGCGCTCGTTGGTAAAACAGATGTACTAAAGGGGCAGGTAATGAACCCTAACCCAAGTGTGGGTTATGTGGTCGCCTGGGGCGATATGGCAGCAGGTCGCTTTCTGACTTCCGCTTTACGTCAAGGTATACGGGTAAAGAGTGCCAACGAAGCTTTTGTTCTGGAGGGCAATCAAGCGTTTCCTGCCGGTTCTTTGATCATCGAAAAGCGCGTTAATGGTAGCGATCTTGCGGCTAAAATTGAAAAAATTGCGCAACAAACGGGTGCAATAGTACAAGGTGTGAACTCTAGCTGGGTTATTCAGGGGCCCAATTTTGGTAGTCCGCGCACAATTCAAATGACAGCCCCAAAAGTGGCTATTGCATGGGATTCACCAACATCATCCCTAAGCGCTGGTAATACTCGATTTGTAATTGAGCGCCAATTGGGTTATCCGGTAACAGCAATTCGTACTGACCGATTATCGTATGCAGACATTGGTCATTACGACGTTTTAATCTTGCCCGAAGGTAATTATGCCGGCGTGCTTGGGCAATCAGGCGCAGATAACCTTCGCGAGTGGGTTCAACAAGGTGGTGTATTAATTGCCTTGGGTAGTGCTAACCGATTTACCACTAATGCTGATTACGGATTGCTTGATGTCAATCGCGAATTGGCCTTTCGCGATGCTGGCAAAGGTAATGCTGATTCACCACAAGGAACTGTATCTGGTCAATTGTTTGATGAGCGCGGTGATTTAGACAATGCCATCGTCGAGGCTCACACACATTTATCATCAGTATCTGGAGCACTTGCCAATATAGAAGTCGACCAAGAACATTGGCTAACTGCGGGCGTCGACGAACATTTGGTTGCTTTAGCCTATGGTCGTGATGTTTATACGCCCATAAAGCTCGATTCAGGAAAGAACCTCGCCTGGTTTAAAGGCAAAGATGAGCTTTTAGCCAGCGGTTACTTATGGGAAGACAATAAAGCTCAATTGGCCTACAAGCCATTTTTGATTTATCAGCCTACAGGACGAGGTATGGTTATTGGTTACACGCAATCTCCAACTGTGCGCGCCTATCTAGAAGGGCTTAATGTGTTGTTAACGAATACCATTTTCCGCGCTGCTGCAGCGGTTCAGTAATGCAGTAATCTGACCGATTTAAGTAGATTACTCATATCGGTCAATTGAGAATGCTAAGCCGTTAATAAATTGATCCGGTTTCCCAAACGCTGGCATACTAGTTTAGGAACTAACTACAGTGAAAAAAATATGCGAATAAGCCTTACACTACTTCTCGTATTGGCAGCTGCCCAAGTGCATGCCAATAACTTTACTCAAGGCAGACAAATTACCGAAATGCCGGATGTTTTGTCATTTAAAGAACGTGTTGAGCCACTGAACGCTATGGTGGTAGACCGATTAGACAACCTTTTACCACAACTGATGGATGAAGCTGATCTCGACATGTGGTTGGTCATCAATCGTGAGTACGGTGAAGATCGATTGTTCTACACCCTGGTGCCACAGCCTACTTTTGCAGCACGTCGCACTACAATATTAGTGTTTGCGCGTCAGGAAGATGGTTCAGTTGAGCGCTTTAGTGTGAGTCGCTATGCCATCGGTGATGTGTATGCGACAGTTTGGGATGGTGGTACGAAAGAACAGCAGTGGCAGCGCTTGGCAGAAGTTATCACCGAGCGCGATCCTAAGCGTATCGGGGTTAACATCAGTAAAGATTGGGCGCTAGCAGACGGTTTGAGCGTAGGCTTGCACAATCAGTTGTTGAAATACTTACCCGAAAAATATCAAGAGCGATTGGTCAGCGCACAAAATTTAGTCGTGCGTTGGCTTGAAACGCGCAGTCAAATGGAGCTTAACGTCTATCCACAAGTCGTGACTATTGCGCGTCGAGTAATTGCCGAAGCGTTCTCAAATAAAGTCATTACGCCAGGTGTTACAACTACACAAGATATCGCTTGGTACATGCGTGAACGCTTTGAAGAGTTACAAGTACGCCCGTGGTTCCAACCATATGTAAATATTCAACGTCAAGGTGATGAAACCACCAAGGACGATGTGTTTATGGGTGTTTATGGTCGTACTGTACTACCGGGAGACATCATCCATACAGATGTGGGCATTTGTTATTTGAATATGTGTACTGATACGCAGGAAATGGCCTATGTGCTAAAGATGGATGAAACTGATGCTCCACAAGGCTTAAAGGATGCGATGGCGGTAGGTAATCAGTGGCAGGATATCCTTACGGGTAATTTTGTCACTGGTGACACTGGCAATGAAATTCTCGCTAATACTATACAAGACAGCGAGGCCCAGAGTATTATCAGTAGTACCTATACACATCCACTTGGATTTGTTGGACATGCCAGCGGCCCAACAATTGGTATGTGGGATAATCAAGGCCCAACGCCAGTGCAGGGCGATTGGCCGCTGTATCCAAATACCGGCTACGCGATTGAAGGGAATATCAGTACGCAGTTCCCTGAATGGGATAATCAGTGGATCCAAATTAAACTTGAACAGAGCGCTGTATTCGATGGCGAGACTGTTTGGTATTTAGCTGGACGCCAAACCGAGTGGCATTTGATTCGCTAGGTTTCTTAATGAGTTAAAAAAGAGCAGCTAAAGCTGCTCTTTTTGTTTGTGCGGGAGATTATTCTTTGTCACCCTCTATCGTTGTTACTCGATACTTTTCAAACCACGCGATGATACTTTCGATCTTGCCGACCATGCGCGATGGTTTACTGGCAATACCGTGCGAAGCACCCGGCACCTTGATTAAGATGGTATCAACTTTGCGCAACTTTAAAGCCTGATAAAACTGTTCTGTCTCTGACATCGGTGTACGCTTGTCTTCTATACCTGTCATCAAAAGCGTTGGCGTTGTGACATTGCCGACAAGAGAGAGTGGTGAGCGCTGCCAATAGTGTTCAACTTTTTCCCACGGCATCCCCGGGAATTGATGAGGTATTTGATACATACCGCTATCTGCGGTTAAAACTTTAGACAACCAATTGATCACCGGCTTCGACACAGCTGCGGCCTTAAATCGGTCAGTCAAACCAATGGCGTAAGCCGATGCAATACCACCTGCTGAACCACCCGCGATAAATAATTGGTCGGGATCTGCAATACCCATTTCGACCAGGGTATCTATTCCTGACATGTGATCAGCAAAGTCATACTTAGACGAATACTTGTTTTGCAAGAGTAGGGCAAAACGTTCGCCATACCCGGTTGAGCCACGGTGGTTACTGTAAAATACCACGTACCCTTCAGCTGCCATGCGCTGCAATTCAGCAGTGAATACAGGGCCATAGGCCAAGTGCGGTCCACCGTGAATTTCGGTGATTAACGGATACTTTTTATTGGCATCATAATTAGGGGGCAAGATGTACCAGCCTTGGATCTCTTCACCATCGATAGACGATTGATAGACCACTTCTTTAACTTCACCTAAGGTTTTATGACCAAATAAGTCTTCATTGAGCTCAGTTAGCTGGCTCTCTGTGCGTCCCCGTTTGACGAATAGATCAGCAGGACGGTCAGTGCGGCCTTTGGTATAAGCTACAACGCCATCTGCTGCATGAAAAGTACCGCTAGTGTATGGACGACCCAAGGATAAACCACTTAAGCCAGAGGCAATATTGCTGTGCTTGCCACGCAGCGTTACATAGTCTACTTGAGTAATACCGCGTAACATTTGCTGATAATAAATGCCGCTATTGTCATTCCACACGAAGTTCGACACGGAATTATCAACATCAGCGCTTAAATTGCGGTCGTTGCTGCCGTCTATATCCATCACGTGAAGATAACGGTTGCGATAGGCTAGTTTTTTATCGTCGCGTTTAGAGTATGCGATCATTTCGCCATTAGGTGATACGACTGGCGAAGATTCACTGCCCGGATAACTCGTGATTTGGCTAATTTCACCAGTTATGTCGACTTTATAGATATCCGCTTCTCCCGGCTCATATTCCCAGTTATCACTGCGATTGGCAGAAAAATAAATGGCCTGGCTATCAGCGGCAAAACTCAATGCACCGCGGTGGTGATAGTTACCTGAGGTTAATTGACGCGCAGTGCCGCCTTCACTGGGTACCACAAAAATGTGAGTGTATGCCGGCTCTAATACGCCACGCCCATCAGCTAAATACCGCGCACGAGTAATATATTGGAAGCTCTCAGACCAATTCGCGCCTTTAGGCTTGGCTGGCATATTAACTTTCAATGGTTGCTCTTTAACATCCACGCTCATGGCAAAGGCAATGGTTTTACCGTCAGGTGACCAAGTAATAGAAGAGGGGGATGACGCTACATTCGTCACTAGTGCCGTTTGACCAGTATCTATCCAACGCACGAATAATTGTGGCTTACCTTCAGTATTTGATAAATAGGCTAGGCGTGTACCGTCTGGCGACCAACGCGGCGCATAATAATTATTAGACGATGAAAGCAGCGGTCGATGACGTTCTCCCTCACTATCGGCAATCCAGATACTCGAGCGGGTAGAGTCCGTCATAATATCGTTGGAGCGTCGCACATACACAATGTGATCACCATCAGGAGATACTTGCGGTGATGTGGCTACTTCGAGTTGAAAGATGTCTTCAGGCTGGAATAAACTGTTATCCGGTGTATTGCTCTTATGATCATCAGCAGTGGCTTGAGTACTGCAAAGTGACAATAAGACGGTCGATAATAACGGTAGTTTTAAAGTTGTTTTCATAACGATTCTTAGATTGATTATTTCTCTAAACTATTGCGAACCTTACGCTAAGGTCCACAATTGCATACGTGTTTTATTCGCTAGCCGCATTTTCTTCTTGCGTATGGTACTTCTCAAACCAAGCAAGGATATAGCCGACTTTACGCGCCAAGTTAGATGGACGCGCGGCAATACCGTGATAGGCACCTTGGATCCGAACCAGTGAACTCTCAACACCTTCTAAGCGCAACGCGCCATAGTATTGTTCACTCTCACTCATTGGTGTACGCACATCTAGCTCACCGGTAAGGACCATCGTTGGCGTAGTTACATTGCCAACTAATGATAGCGGCGAACGGCGCCAGTATTGCTCATAATCATTCCAGGGCAAGTCGGTGAACCAGTAGCGCGTCATAAACGTGTAGATGTCAGAGGTACCGACCATGCTGGCCCAATTTATTACCGGTTTAGCGACAACGGCAGCAGCAAATCTATCAGTGTTGCCAATGATCCATGCGGTGAGTACGCCGCCACCGGAACCACCAGTAACAAACAGTTGCTGTTCGTCAATATAGCCTTTGGCAATCACGCCGTTCACCATATCCATCAGATCATTGTAGTCTTCTGACGGATAGTTCTTATCAATCGTATTAGCAAACTCGACTCCGCGTGATGTTGAGCCACGCGGATTGCCATACACAACAACATAACCTGTGGCAGCGAAGAGTTGTACCTCGGTCGAAAACTCAGGACCATAAGCGGTATGAGGGCCACCGTGGATCTCTAGGATCAGCGGATACTTCTGCGTTGGATCAAAATCAGGTGGTGTTACTACCCATGCGTTGAGTTCGCGTTGATCAACACTGCTTTTCACCGTTATGAGTTCAGGTGCACTAACTTTTTTATGGCCAAAAACGTCACTGTTTAAGTCGGTCAACTGCGTAACCTTTCCGCGTCGATTGACCACCGCTAAATCAGCCGGACGAACGCCCGAAGAGAGGGTGTAAACGACATTATCTCCGGGCGCAATATCGTAATGTCCTGATGTGTAGGGGCGACCGATACTCAGCCCACCTAGCGCATCGGTCTTGGTTGATATCTTGCCGGCTAATGTCACATAACCTACGTGTTTTTTACCATTGTCATCGTAACTGAAATAAACCCCGTTGCTGTTTTCAGCCCATTCAATATTATCAACGGAACGATCGAGAGCTGGTGTGAGCCTGCGCACATCACTACCATCAACATTCATCACGTAGAGTTCGGTAATATGGTTAGAAGTCCCTCTATCAGTAAATCCGGTAAAGGCGATTAATTCGCCGTTAGGACTTAAATGAGGGCTGCTTTCAGGACCCGTATCATCGGTTAATTGCGTTGCTTCACCCGTGCGCAAGTCCACCTTGTATAAGTCACTATTAAAAACGTCAAAATCCGAGTCATCGCGGGTATTGGCAGATACCAATAAGCTATTGCGATCTGGCAACCAAACGATTGAGCCTGCAAAGTCATGCTCACCTTGAGTGACTTGTCTAGGCGTACCACCAATAGTTGGTACAACATATACGTGAAGGTTACCCGGGCGATTCATTCCCACACCATCACGTTGGAACAAGGTTTGGTCGATATATTGCGCGTCCGCAGCCCATTCAGCGCCTTTAGGCTTAAAAGGTAATGAAAACAAGGGTTGCTTTGATGTTGGGGTGAACATTACAAATGCGATCTGAGAGCCATCTGGCGAGAAGCTCATGCTGCTCGGGCTCATGGCAACATCGGTCACTTTAGCGGTTAAGCCAGACGCCATATCGCGAACATATATTTGGATTTTATCTTCTTTGCTCGACAGATAAGCCATTTTTTTACCATCTGGCGAAAATAGTGGACTGTAGTGATTTTTACCGTCAGACAGCAGTGGTAAATGGTTTTCACCGTCTAAGTCCACTGTCCATAAATTACGGCGTAAGCTATCGCTCATGATATCCATGCTACGGCGTTCATAGACTAGGCTTTCACCATCTGGCATAACCACAGGGTTTGCTGCGTATTCAAGGTTGAACAGGTCTTGATAAGTTAAATGGTGTTTGTTGCCGTGTTCAGCGCTTGCCTGAGCGTTAAAAAAGGCTGCAACTGCAAGCACTACACTTGCGCGTATCGTCGCTGTTTTATTCATAGTGTTCTCTGTCTGGTGAGGTGATTTATTATATTGCGCTAATAGGCTAGCAGATCAGTCGTGACAGGGGATCGCATTTCGCCTCTTTAGAAGAGCGAGTTAACTCAAGCAATAAGAAAGCCGCTAATGAGCGGCTTTCTTAGGTTACACAACAATGTATTTAGTAGAAGGTTACCTTAGCTTCAACACCCCAGTTGCGTGGCTCATTTACGATACCAGTGAGGTTGTTAAAGTGCGATAGCACCGCGCACATTATTCTCATCAGTAATGTTACGTCCGAAGAATGCAATGGTGTAACCATAGTTAAAGTTTTCATAACCGATACGCAAACCACCTTCGTAGTTATCATCGGCAGTGAACTCTACTGAGTCATACAAGAACAGGTTAGTTTCGCCTTGGAAGGCCCAATCGGTAAACACGAAGAACTCACCGTCATCACCGGCTGGGATTGTGTAGCGAGCAGTGAAGTTGAAGATGGTTTCAGATGCTTGCGGGAACGGGTTACCGTCGATGAACGCAAGATTGTCATCAGTGCGCGGGTCAAGCACGGTACAGTTACCACTAAAATCAGCACTTGAACCACAAGGCTGAACAGTTAAGTGTCATCTTGAATTTCAGTGTTGTTATAACTAAAACCAGCCGTAAGTGTTAGTTCGTCAGTTGCTAGCCATTGAGCATCAACTTCGAAACCGTAACCGACACCTTTATCAGCATTTACAAGGGCCGTGAAGTTGCTGCCACCACCAATCGCTGAGAACTGAATGTCGTCGATTTGGTAGTAGTATGCCGCTGCATTTAGGCGTAACTTGTCATCCAGTAGATCGCTTTTGAAACCACCTTCGATAGAGTTGATCGTTTCAGCGTCAGCAACACTCGGGCTACCTTCAAATGCGACGTCTCGACCTTGGATCGTTTGTGCACGGAAACCGTTGGCAAAGCGCGCAAACAACGACGTATTGTCGGTTAAACCATAGTTTGCGCTTAACTCAAAGCTCACTTGACCATCATCAACATTGATTGGATCGTAATCTTGAATTGACGCCGCGCCAATTACCAACGCGAAACCCTCGACGTTTTGCTCGCCAACAACCATGGATTTATCATCATGGGTGTAGCGAATACCACCAGTTACGTTTAGTTTTTCGTTAACCTGATAATCAGTTTGTGCAAACACAGCCCATGTGGTGTTTTCATGGGTAACTGTAGTAGCACCAAAGAAACCGTCGATACTGGTTACGCTGAATGATGAGTCAAAGAAGAACGCTCCCGCCTGCCAGCTCAACGCATCATCAGTGTTGCTTGCAAAGCGGAACTCTTGAGTTAGTTGTTCAAGGTCGTTGAGGTTATCTTGAGTAACAGCATCAAACGGAATGAAACCCGGGAAAGATGTTTCGACAGAGCCATCGCCATTGATATCTTCAGGT
>CAXRGW010000114.1:0-36666 GCA_964230255.1 Alteromonas sp. | reverse complement strand
CGTCGAGCGAACATACAATGTCATTTGATCCTCTTGAGCGGCTCGACCCCAAAGGGGTCCACCTTCTCGTTTTACTTGCGAAGCACCCCGGTGATTTAGTCAGTAAAGACCAACTGCTCGAAAAGATATGGCCCGATGTTGTGGTTACTGAAGATGCATTAACACGCTGTGTGTCAAGATTGCGCAAGGCGCTTAATGATAATCCCAAACAACCTGCCGTAATAGAAACTTTGCCGAAACGGGGTTATCGCCTGATCGCGGAGCAAGTCAAATGGCATCGCTCGGTCAATGTTGATGCGTCAGAGTCTGAAGCGCACGTTAAAACATCTGACGAAATCAGTGAAGTAGAACCTACAGTCGTTGAAAAAGATCAACCGGGATGGCAATTGTGGGCGGCGGCGATACTCATTTTCGGTGCTTTTATCGCCGGCTTATTCATCGTTAACCCACAAGAAATTGACGATGCAAAGGACAATGAAGTCGCCTTGATTATTAGTCAGGCAGATGACTACTACACACAAATGCGCCGCGCCGATAACGAAATGGCTATTGAACTGTATCAACAAGCAATTGCTATCCGTCCTGATTCAGGGGAAGGGCAAGCAGGATTAGCTAACGCTTTGGTTCAACAGGTAGTCCGCTGGCCCAATCCTGTATCAGAACCAGACTTGCTGACAACCGATTTAGAAGAAGCGATAAGGACTGGCAGAACCTCCACACCTGAAGCGATTCAAAAGCTAAACAGAGCTTTATCTTTAGCTCAGCGAGCGGTGCGTGTGTCACCCGGTGATGCCCGTTCGCATAAAGCACTGGGATTTGTGCTATCTGCGCAACAACAGTATGACCTAGCGTTAGATAGTTATCATACTGCTATAGATAAGGATCCTGACGCATGGGATTCGATGATAAACATCGGTGATGTGCTTGAGATCACTGGCCGAGATGCGGAAGCGATCCCCTATTTTGAACAAGCATTCGCGGCAATGGGACGCGTATACTCAAGTCAGACGGCCCGTGTACGTCCTTGGTATGCAGCATTGGGAGCTGTGATTGGCGATAAATATTTTGCCATGGGACAAATGCAAGATGCAGAAGCTTGGTATCGTCACGTTCTGAGTTTCGCACCGTTTAATGAGTCTGCAGCGGTTGGATTAGTCGCGGTTTTTCAACTGCAAGGCGATGAGCAATCTGCGGCGCGCATTTGTGAACAGTTTTCGCAACGCATAGGAATTGATCCTTGTGAAGCCACACAAAAACCCGAGTAACTCAGCGATTAATTACCCGACAAGCTAGGAATATTCAGTAAGTCTATCCGTTGACGCTGTGTGGCTTGGCGCGATTGCATCATTAGCAGGAGCTCTTGAAATAAGCGGTTATCTGCGAGTTGTTCAAATGGCATTAACTGTTCAATGTAGCGATTGTCCATATAACCCAATCGCTGTGCGCGCGACAACATCACTAGTGCGGTTTCAATGTCTTCATGAGCCAATGCTAATATACTTTTAGAAATGTAGAGTTCAGGATGACTTTGCTCAGACAAAGGCAAACGATCAAGCGGAGTAGTTACTGGTTTACCTGCCTGATAATCTAACCATGCTTGCCATGCGAGCGCACTGAAATCGTTTGGAGAAATCTGCAATGCCTGACGCAACGATTGACTTACAGTCTGTTGGTCATTCAGCAACAAAGCGGTACTTAAAGTCGTCAAATGACTATCAACTGTACCACCTGTCAAACGATGTAAATCCAATAACGTGTCCAATGCCTCTTGATGTTCATCATTAGTGAGCAGAAATTGGGCAAACCGAATTCTGGCGTATTCATTGTCTGGGTTTAACTGTACAGCCGCGGTATACCACTCGCGTGCTAATGCTGTTTGGTCAGTAAGGTGAAAAATGTATGCGATAGGTGCTAAAGGATAGCGTTGGTTGTCACTGATCTGTTGTAAGTAAAGCGACATAGCGTCAAACAACCGGCCTTTTTCAACATAAAGAGAAGCTAAACTGAGGCCTACTGAAGCATCTTCGCTATCTAGCTGGGCTGCTGATTCGTAATAATCAATCGCAGTGGGTAGTTCTCCGGTCACTTCAAAATAATACCCTCGTAACCACAAAAATCCCGGTTCGGTTGGTTGTTGAAGTAGCAAATCACGGCTAATTCTCTCGACTTCAGGCAACACCGTGCGGTCTCCATCGAACATAGCGACATTGTCGACTAACACACGTGCTAAGCCAAAAGCGACGAGAATATCATCTTGACTGTCGGCATATAAATCACGATACATTTCAATCGCTATGCGATTGGCCTCTGCTGTCGGGGCACTTGCATACTGCTGGGCACGCGCTAGCTTAATCCGCGTATACACACTGATATCCAAACCGTGCTCTATCGGTTTTTGTTGAGTCGTAATGGGTTCAGGTTGTGGCTGATAAGCACTAAACCAGATCATGAATAGAATGCCGAACACCGCCATAGCACCAATCACTAACATAACTGCGGGCGATTTGCGGCTTGGTTGTTCCTCGACTTCTCGCTTCTTGATTGCGGGCAACCAGCGGTATCCTTCACTGCGAACCGATTCGATGTAATTTTCAGAATCATTCGGTAAGGCTTTGCGCAGCAGAGAGATCCGCTGCGCAATTGTGTCATCACTGACGACTTTGCCCTTCCATACCTGAAGGGACAACTCCTTGAGCGATACGATATGATTTCGCGCATCGAGCAGTGCGAGCAGCATATCAAAGGTCAGCCCTTTAATAGGCAGCACTTGCTGATTGTGCGAAACAGTTCGTTGCTCAAGGTTTATTTCGAGCTTGGCAGTAATTAATACATCCATTGTAAATTCAAAAATTTGTGGGTTATTTTCAAATTAAAGGATTACTTATTACAAGGCAAAGTTGCCTGGTATAAGCAGATTTCATTTGCCTCTTTTGGGGTCGCCCCACCCGTACAAAAGTCTAAGCGCAAGAGAACAGACTCCTCAATGCCACCACCTTCTGACTTTGGTTCAAAACGCCAGGACTCAAGATAATTTTTGGCGTGACGGCGTAAACCAAAACTTGGAACTACTTTTTCAGTTTTGATGTTGGTGGGCTCGCCTTTGCTGTTGATACTAAAACTAAATATCGCACAGCCTTTTGCTCCGGCTCGAACGGCACCTCTAGGCATAGCGAGTTCCTGTGGAGTCACCCGCTGCCAAGATAATGCTTCTGCGGTTTCTGGTACTAATAACGTTTCAACGACGTCGGCTTGTAACACAACTCGATCCTGGTTAGCTTGACTTACTGAACTAAAACACAACGTCAGCAAAGCAGCCGTTAGTGCCGCAATTATCGAGTTTCTCTTCATGCCCGTCTCCGTTTTTTTACTTAGCCACCATCTGCGTTGGTTGTCATGCTACCACCTTGCAAACGCAACATGCCATCGCGAGCTGCTTCTTGTTGCGCAGCACGCTGCTCGGCAGTGCGACAAACACGTGTCATCATGTTAGATCCAACGCGTTTTTCCATCTTACAAATAATACCGTCGTCGTCGCCAGACGTTGCTGAGTTACTCGATGAGCTTGTCGAAGCAGTTTGGCTGCTTTGACATCCCGCCAAGAAAGTTATTGCCACAGCCCCAACTAGGCCGACAAATGTATTTGGTTTTTTAATTGTCATGACTTTATCCTCTGTGAAAGTTCTTCGTCAATAGAAGATAAAGCCAAGTCGAATGCAATTAACGATTGTTGAATTTCAATGAAAAGTCCAGCTTCAGAAATCTTCAGACACCCTAAAGACTATGTTTTTACAAAGTTTTTTAATATTTCAGCAATTCGTGATAAAGCAACAAAATTGATTTACAATTCGCAGCTTAGTTTATCAGACACGTAATATTTATGGCAGCCATAGGTATCGACTACGGTACATCAAATTCTGAAGTGGTCTATTTTGATGGTGTTCGCCACCAGCATATAAAACTCGACCCTCAGGTGGAAAACAGTAATAAGATCCGCTCCTCGATATTTATTTATTATGAAGACGAATTACCGACACCACCGGCATCAATGGTTGAAGCTAAGGTAAGTCAAATCCAACGCTCGATTACCGAACAAATAGACAAAGCAAAGCAAGGTTACTACGAGTCTCAGGATCCCAAAGAGCAAGATGTTTTTAGTCAGCGCATCGACAGTTTGCGCGCTCAATATCACGACAAGCCAGCACTACAGCGGCGCGCAATACAACTGCTATTAAAGGATATGACTGTCCAAGAGCTGTCTCTACAGCAGTTAGTCGAGTCGGGGAAATTTTCCTTTGGAGAAGAAGGCTTTCGGCGCTTCTTGAAGACACCTGAAAAAGGCCGATTGATTTATTCACCAAAGAACTTTCTAGGCGCAAGCTTGGAAGAAAGCCAGCAACAAGCCTTCGTTGGCATGATTGGCAGGCAGCTTAGTTATTTTAAGCAATGCGCAGAAAAACAATTGGAGCAGCAAGTAAATACGGCTGTAATTGGCAGACCCGTTCGATTTCATGGCACTCGCGGTGAGAAAGGTAATCACCAAGCAATCAATATAATGCGCCAAGCCGCTTCATTGGCTGGGTTTAAAGATGTAAGCTTCTTGGAAGAACCCATAGCTGCCGCATACAAAATTGAGCAGACGTTAGAACAGCAAACTACGGCGCTTGTAGTTGATATCGGTGGTGGCACAACTGATATATGCTGTATCAACCTTGCCCCCCATAAAGTTCAGGAACTTGAGCGACATGTTGATGTTTTGTCGGTGTCTGGCAAACGTCTCGGTGGCATGGAATGCGATAAAAACTTGGTAATCAAAGCTATTGCGCCGCACCTTGGGCAAAACCTGACCATGCAAAATGGCCTACCGGTGCCTCCCACTTATTTTTCAGATATGTGTGCGGTTGACGACATTCCTAAGCTCACTCGATTTTTTACACCTGAATATGGCTTGGACATTGCTCAAACAATGTCGATTACTAAAGGCGCCCGCAGTCTCGAAAGGCTACTCATCATTCAAGAAGAAAAGCTATCCGCACGGATAGTTAACTCAGCGCGGATGGCAAAAGAGCTACTATCCTCAAAAGAGTCGATTACGCTGCCGCTGCATTATGTAGAGCCAGACTTTGATGTCGCGATTAATATCGACTTATTGCGTAGCTCAATGCGTTCATGGCTAAGTAAAGTTATTAGCCTGATTGATGACTGCTTAGAGGGCTCGAGCAAAATGCCAGAAGTCCTTATGATCACCGGTGGTATGAGCCTTTCCCCCATTGTGCGTAAAGCTATCTATGCTGAATTGTTCGCTGACTTACCACTACTGGAAAACGATGCATTTAACTC
This sequence comes from Alteromonas sp., assembly GCA_964230255.1. Classification (GTDB taxonomy): domain Bacteria; phylum Pseudomonadota; class Gammaproteobacteria; order Enterobacterales; family Alteromonadaceae; genus Alteromonas_E. The sequence continues at coordinate 31,329 of CAXRGW010000114.1, read as the reverse complement.
CGTTTGTGAAGGCTTAGCGATCCAAGCAAGCAAACTGGGCAAGGTCGAGTCAGCCGTTGAAAAGCTATAGGCCATGAGTATGCGTTTGCCCACGTTCAGGTTAAGCGTCGTTGCCGTTGTTGCTATGTTTCTAGCTTTACAAGATAGCCTCGCTGCTGAGGGTTTTAGTGTGCAGCAAACCTTACGCGATGGTGTCAACGACGTTGATGGTTTAGATAACCCGCGACAGGTAATCTTTTCTCTCGATGGTAGTCATGCCTTTGTCACTAGCGCTGATGACAATGCCCTGTTAGTTGTATCCCTAAAACCTAAACTTACAACAGATGGCCTTTTCAAGAACTCTGAAAACAGTGATTTTCGACTTTAAGGAGCTACTGGTCTTAAGTTGCTTAACAGTGGCAAAACGATAGCTGTCGCTAGTTTTTATTCCAGCTCTGTGAGCTTGTTCGAAAGTACGGCATTACCCACAATTTCATTCGTTAACACACATTCAAATAACCTTAGCTGCTAGGCTATTTTCGCCAGCGAACCACCAGCCAGTGAACTAGATGTATTGGAACTATTCGGCGCATGGGGCCTGGCCTATTCAGAACAACGGCAGCAACTATATGTCGCGAGCTTTCAAAGTAACGATAGCAATACTTGATTGCAGTAATGCGAGTCAGCTCAGTTTCTTGAGCAAAATAGACGCCCAAAAACTAGGAAATCCTGTTGATCTAGCGTATTCCGATATTCACGATCATCTGGTAGTAACCGGATATACCGCAGACAAAATCACAGTTTTAACAGCAGGCCAAAACGGCACTTTTTATAATCAAATAACCGCTACACCTTCCACCAATCAATTACTCATGCAGATACTGGTGGAAGCGGATTAACCGGTGTTGGCAGTCTTGCCGTATCTGGCGATGGCAGACAATTGTATGCAGCCGGAGAATTCGACAAGGGGTTATTAGCATTCGATGTCTTCAATGATGGGAAGTTGACGTTACGCAAGATTATTCAAAGTGAACAGCATCCCATTAGCGGAGTCACTTCTATTGGTGTTAATCAAGACAGTAGTCAAATACTGCTAACGCTAGGTGAGCAGGATGCACTGTACTTATTGAGTAAAACGAGCCAGTAATCAGCAGCAAAAGTTAAGACTCTGCCACTCATAGTTGCTGCAGAGAGTACTGGTCGTCATCCTTGCAAAGCGGTGCCGAAAAAAGCGCCAATGCTACAGTAATTTTACCTATGACTTCCGCCACTGGCGCATTTTATGACCAAAATGCGCATAGAATAGAATAAAAGCATAGCAAGGCAAGAGCATCCAATAAGCCAATTGCCCACCCACGGTTTCAGATAATACACCATAGATTAACGGGATAATTGCACCACCAGCGATACCCATAATCAGCAACGCTGAACCACGTGCCGTGAGTTTCCCGAGGCCTTCCAAAGCCAACGGCCACACTGCTGGCCATACAAGCGCATTCGCTAGCCCCAAAAGCGCTATATAAGCGACAGTATCAGGTACTGTTGGTATTCCCATCCAGCCCCAAAGTGCATTAGCGACCATAAATGAATCAGGCGCTGAGAAAACCACTAAAACCGATAAGACCAATCCCAACCATGCCGAAAAAGCGAGAGCCCGAGCCTGGGATACAAAACGTGGGATTACAGCCAAGCCAATGAGATACCCTAAAACCATAAAGGCCATGGTGTAACTGGTCAACGAAGTTGCATTCTCCACGCCCAACCGTGAACCAAATAGTCCGATCGTATCCCCAGCAACAACTTCGACGCCTACGTAAACAAATAAGGTCAAGGCACCAAGGATTAAATGTGGATACGCTAACAGCGATTGTGATTGACCGTCCTGACCTTGTTCGCTAGTTAAATCAAGCTCGGGGAGGGACGACATTTTTAATAGTCCGGCCAAGATTGCCAAGGCAATAGCCATACTCAAATAAGGCATTACTAACCCATCCGCCAATTGCGCGACTTTGTCAGCTCGCGCTGCTTCACTCAAAAGTGCAACCGATTGGGCACTAACACCAGCGAACTCACCTAAAACTAATGCTGTAAAGACTATTGGTGCGATAAAGCCAGCGGCCTTATTAAGAAAACCCATGACCGAAATACGCACTGCTGCAGTTTCATGAGGGCCAATCTTAACGATATAAGGATTCGAAGCGGTTTGCAGGATCGTTAATCCGGAACCAACGACAAACTGCGCAATCAAGAAGATCGCGAAAGTCTGGCTGTATGCTGCAGGAATGAACAACAAACAACCAGCCGCTATGATTAATAAACCAATAACCATCGCCCATTTGTAGCCCGTTCTATCGAGCACCCAAGACATCGGCAGTGCCATTACCGTATAGGCAATATAAAACGAGAAAGCGACTAATAGCGCCTCAGTTTCAGTCAAATCGCAGACAATCTGCAGAAAAGGGATTAATGCGCCATTTAGCCAAGTAATAAAACCGAAAATAAAAAACAATCCGCCAATGATTAACATCGGCACTAGGGAGCTTTGGCTGCTAGCAGTTATGGGTTTGGTTGTCATAGTAATTATGCTCCAGAGTTTGCGAATGTAGGCTGTCCTGCTTGAAACACTTCGGTGATCTGTAACTGCTGATCCAAAGCGACGAAATTAGCTAGTTGACCTGCGGCAATTGAACCTTGCGACTCTTGTATTCCAATCGCTGCCGCTGGTGTTGTGGCCGCCATATAAAGGGCATCTTCCAACACTACATTGCAGTGTTTGACCGTATTGCGTACAGCATCAATCATGGTTAAACAAGAACCGGCAAGGGTACCATCAGGTGTGGTGAGTCGATTATCAGATTTAGTTATCGTGGTTTCAAAAAACGGCATTTGGGTAGCATCGCTAGCGGTTAACGCCATAGCATCTGTTACTAAGCAAACCCGCTCCTTGCTCATGGCTCGCACAGCCACATTGCAGCAGGTCGGGTCGACATGATAGCCGTCGACAATTAATCCTGCGTAGGCGCTGCCCGAAGCCAATGCAGTACCTACCATACCCGGCTCGCGTGACTGCATCGGACTCATTGCGTTAAACAAGTGGGTAAATCCCGTTGCTCCGGCCTCTAGCGCAGCGCTGGTTTGAGCGGCAGTAGCAGCCGAATGACCTAAGAAGACAATTATGCCATCCTCCACTAATTCTCTGATCACTTCTGGCGCAACGTTTTCAGGAGCAAGTGTTATCATTACCTGACCTAAGCCAGAAGTCCGCAACATTTTTAATTCTGATTCTTTCGCAGCACGAATATAGTTTTCGGGATGCACGCCTTTGCGAGCCTGACTCAACCAAGGCCCTTCGAAGTGCACGCCAACAATCGCATTTGGTAAAGATTTACGCGCAGTGATTATGGCACTCACTGCCTGCTGCATTTTTTCTTCGCTATCGGTAATCAAGGTCGGCAACATTGCCGTTGTGCCGAAGCGCTGATGCGCGTAAAAAATATGCTCTACGGCGTTTGCATCGGTGTGTTGATTGAGTAAGTAACCACCACCACCATTTACTTGAATATCAATAAAACCGGGTACAAGTAACTCGACTACTTTTGAGTCAGAGCCAACGGAAGACTGTGGTTTAATAGCGGTAACAATACCGTTATCAATAGAAATCGTTTGGTTTTCCAGCCAGCCATGCGAGCCTAAAACCTTTCGACAATGAATGATCATAACGTTTGTGTCACTTTCTTAAGCCCAATTGGCTCATCTGGATTCAATCCTAGTTCAGCGGCAATAGACTCGATATCGAGATAGAAGCGCTGCATTACTAATAACGCGTGTAATCGCGGATGCAATCCACTCGCGACGGTCAAGCTGCGCACCCGCGCACCGCGTTTCTCGACATCGCGAATTTGCTGTTGGTGCGATTCCAGCGACTCATCAGCAATACCGATATCCAACACCAGTAAGTGGTTATGCGCTAACGTCACAGGCCCATGTAAAAACTCGGCACTACTAAAAGCTTCGGCATGAATACCTAAAACTTCTTTAAGCTTCAATGCTACCTCTCGTCCGATGGCATAACCAAAGCCGCGACCTAACACTACGCAGTGTTTTACATCTTGTAAATCTTCCTCGGTCAGTTGCGGAGGTAAGGATTGGACCCTTTGTAATTGAGAAGGCAACAAATTGAGAGAATCGGTCAATGCTTCATCGCCCATCCAGCAGCCAAAGAGCTGACAAAGCGCATGCAAAGTCGCTAAATAACTTTTGGTAGCAGCCACGGCCTTTTCTTGGTTGGCATGCAAAGGTAAAACAAAATCAACCAACTCTGCCAGGGGGGAATCCACGTCATTAACCAATGCTAGAGTGATCGCACCGCCGCGTTTTGCAGTCTCTGTCTGACGCAAGATATCAGGGCTACGACCGGACTGAGAAATAACGATGGCTAACGCACCGTTTAAATTCAACTGACTACCAAATACACCAGCAACTGAAGGTGCTGCAGCACAAACAGGAATACTGCAACCTACCTCAAACAAATACTTAGCGAAAACGCCCGCGTGGTCTGACGTACCGCGACCAATCATAAATATCAGAGTTGGTGGCTGCTGGCGTAAACGCGCCGCCAGTGCCTCACAAGCCTGTTGATTCGCTTGGCGTTGCTGTGCGATCACCTGTGGCGTTTCGCTAGCTTCTTGAAACATCAAGCTTACATTAGACATCTGAATCTCCGTGGTAAATATGCTGAAAATAATACAAGGCTCCCCATTCGGGACTTTCTTCTGGTGTGCTACATACTGCTCGTATAGTCGGGCTCAACCAAGGTTTTATGGCATTGGCAACGCCTCCAACGAGGGCTAATGAGCCGCCAGAGCGCTGCAATGCTCGATCGGCAATGATGTTTAAGTAATCGCAGGCCTCACTAACGATCGCCAAGCCAATCGGATCGTTATGCTGAGCCGCCTCAATGACCATCGGCGCTAATTGCGCAAACAATGCTGGTGAGCGCTGGTTAAATACATCGACAAGCATTTCAGCCGACTTACACTCATAATTATCAAACAGTTGGCAGGTAAGATCCGACTCTGGCATCACACCATCAATACTGTTTAGTGCGAAGCTGACTAGCGTTTTACCAAGCCATGCACCACTGCCTTTGTCACCTAACAGGAAACCATAGCCACCAAATTGCTGGATTTTATTGGCGCACAATGAAGCCGCACACGAACCAGTACCAACAATTAATACTGAACCGTCTTTACCCGCGTGCGCACCAATAACTGCTGAGTACAAATCAGACGTAAATGCGAAGGATTTAAACGGGTGATGCCAAGTGGAAAGTGCACCACTTGCAGAAGCGATATTGGCACCAGCAAGCCCTGCATAAACAGGCAAATTAGGCACCAAATCGGCCGGCTCGACGCCTGCACGCCGCAACGCTAGCTCAATTGACTCAACGATAGACTGCTGTGCGACGTGGATCTCTCGCGACACATTCGCAGGACCAGCCACGCCGTCAGCAACAGGTTTTAGATCTGCATCAAAAACGGTCGCTTTACACTTTGTACCACCACCGTCGACACCGATAAGAAAAGGGAATTGATGCATATAACTATCTCTTTGTTGGCGCCACGCAGTCGTCAGCACAAACACTTCGACTCGCTACAGAGGCGTAAGGTAAGCGGCTGCGGAAGATCGTCTCAGCCGTATACGTCTGTTGTTGATTCACCGCAACCCATTCATTATCAATGAATGCTTCGGTGACTAAATGGGGATAAACATTATTAAAACGGTGTTCACCTTGGCTAACTTTCACGCCTGGTGGAGGTAGACGGAAATTAATACCTTGCGCGACTAAGCGGGGTAAATGGTAACGCGTTAACTGTTCGGCGAAGTCTGCCCATGCCGTTTGCTGTTGGGCCAGTAGCTGCTCATGTCCCTGGCCTTGCGCCGTTACGACACGCTCAGCGTTTTCTTGCCACTGTGGCTTTGACCACGCCCGCTCAGCCAATGCATAGAGGCGCGGATACAGCATGTATTCTAAAGTTTGTGGTGAGCGAATGACTTCGCTCCACACTTGGCCCTGTATTCCCAATGGCTGACTTTCGCTTAGCTCATGGTCGTAAGCAAAAGAGTGCCCTTTACGTTCAGTCCATAACCATTGATGAACCGGCAGGACTTGCGGTGTGAACTGAAAGACCTTGAAAACATCAGTATTTTTTGATGCCCAGTAATAACCTGGCTCATGAGGATGGTTCTGGTAAGGGAAATCAAAATAAAGTACATCAGGAAACGAATACACGCTATGCGCAGGAGATTCGTTCCAAGCATGGGCTGTATCGGCACCGCCCGCCGCCAAAGTGGTCCACACAGTTACCAACATATCCGCTGCACGTTGCTCGGCGGGGATGGTTCCCATACCATCACTCCAGCCTGCCAGATTCAAGCCTTTGCGTTGCGTCATCGCATACACGTTTTGCACAAAGTGCCCGAGTAGGTCATGCACATCATCTAACCTCAGTGCACGGCCAAATAGCGCTTCACATGCAGGTGATTGCACCCACGCCCCGGCAGTCTCATCAGCACCGAGATGGAAAGTGTTTAGTGGACTACCTGCCAGTTGATGCATTGCCTGTAAACGCGTAACAACAACATCAACAAAACGGTAACTTGAATCGATACAAGGGTTGAGGGTGTTATCGTTGTAATATTGAATTGATGAATAATCCGTGTCGTCTGCAGGATCAATCAAACGGTAGGTTTCGTCACCTGAAACCGACCAACGCTGTTCCATCGCTTGTACCGCCGCACGCGCATGTCCTGGAGTGTCAAAAGATGGGATCACTTCGATATTGCGTTGCGACGCATACTGAAGCAATTCGATATAGTCTTGCTCAGTCAGATAACCATTCACATGCGCAGTGCGATAAGGCCCTGCACCTAACTGTGGTTGTAAGCAGTGAGCCTCATCCGCACAACGAAAAGCACCAAGTGAGGTCAATTCTGGAAACTCTTGAATCGCAATGCGCCAGCCTTCATCGTCAGCAAAGTGCAGATGCAAGCGATTCAATTTACCCAAAAACATCTCATTTAACAGCGTAAATAGACTGGCCTTGCCGTTGTAATTCCTTGCGATATCGATATGCATACCGCGGTAGGTATACTCAGGCGCGTCGTCAATTACGCCGATAGGCAATCGGTTCACCGACGGGTCATATAATTGCGCCAGCGACAATAACGCATATTGCAGCGATTGAGAATTGTGTGCTTGAACCACGATACTGTCTGCTGCAATTTCTAACCTGTAGTGTTCATTGGGAAGCTCAGTCACCTGCCAGTCAACCATTAAACCTTCATCATTAAATACAAGTCCCGTGCTTGAAAGCTCATCTAAAGCAGGTTTTACGCCGCGATTGATCAGCGCGCGAACATTTAAACCTAGGGGCAGAGCAATATGTTCACCTGACCACTGGGCAGCCTTAACGTTTGGAATGATTCGCGGAGCGGAAGAAAGCTGCGCAACCGATCTAAATGATTGATAGTGTTCGTATAGCCAGTCGCTTGTTGCAAGAGGCAACTGATCATCAGCTCCTCTTTGGAGGCGAGCTCCATCGGTAAAATCACCGGCATGAGCCGCGTAGTTTACTTTAGTATTTGGATCGACTTGTGCTTGAGTAGACTTGACAATACGAGGCTGTAAGCCGGCAACGCTGACATACATATTGGGGACAATGTCAGACCGACTTACATGCCAAAACTGGGCAACAAACGGGACCTTAACAGACGTGCCAGCGGGTATAGCGTCAGCAAATGTTACTTTGTGCAAATCACCATTCACATGTTCAATGCTGACTGTTTCGCTGTCTACATAGTGAATTGGGACGAGGTGGCTAAAGTACAATACCCATGCTTCCGCTGGTGGGGCGTGTGGAAAAGTAAAGCTCAACTCAGCGGTAAAACACTCTGACAACTCGGCCTTTGTGCAAGCAACAGTGTCGGTAGTACTCAATACCTGATACTGAATTTCAAGAGTATCCGCTAGTAAATCCAAGTCAGCCTGTTTGAACGGTTTGGAATCTACAGATAGGCAACCTGCAACAATTATTGCACTCAATATTGTGAGAACGCGCACAACGGCTGTAGCAATGCGAGTTTCTTTTGCCTTTAACGCTTTAATTGATAACGCTGTCATTTTTATCAAACCTTCAAAATAGGTTATTAATTCATTTAAAATGTTGTTCTTGCGTTGCTAAGTCCATCTAACTTTTTGACCGTTTTGACAACGCTGTCATCAAAATTACTTTACAACATGCCAGTATTGCATGCAAACTTTTGTTAACAATTGATGAAATTTTCCCTTAAAAATTAGTTAACCATCTGTAATAAAAGGAATTCTGGTGAAAACTACCATAAAAGACGTAGCGAAACTGGCCGGTGTATCATTCAAAACGGTGTCTCGCGTCATCAATAAAGAGGCTTCAGTAAAGCCAGAAACAGTAGAAAAAGTTAATCAAGCAATCGCACAACTCAACTATCAACCTAATACTGCAGCACGTAATCTTGCCAGTGCCAACACATATGCTATCGGTTATGTCTATGACAACCCAAATGCATATTACGTAATAAATATGCAGAACGGAATTCTGGCCGAGTGTCGTAATCGCGGCTACGAGTTGATCATTCACCCTTGTCACGCAACATCACCAACCTTAACCGAAGAAATATTAAAAATGTGTAAACGCTCGCAGCTCGCCGGATTGGTTCTTTCACCACCGATGTCAGAAATGGCTGGAGTTATGGATTCATTGGATGAGTTAGCTATACCCTATGTGCGAATAGTTTCCGGCAGCGCCACCAAACGCAATCATCGACCTTGTGTGTTTGTGCACGATAGAGACGCTGCACGAAACATTGTTGAACACCTTATCGCACAAGGCCATACACGCATCGGCTTTATCTCAGGAGACCAAGGTCACCGCTCTACCGAAGAACGTAAATTAGGCTATCGTGAGGCGCTGACTAATCACGGAATTCCTTTAGATCGAGATCTAGAAATAGACGGCACTTACTCCTTCGAAAGCGGCGTAAAAGGTTTTAAACAACTACGTACATTAGGCGATGGGCCAACCGCCATTTTCGCATGTAACGATGAAATCGCATCAGGTAGTTTGTTCGCAGCCCGACTAAATGGTCTTGATGTACCATCCCAGCTTGCTATAGCTGGTTTTGAGAACAGTCCTTTCTCGTTACAAACATGGCCTAAATTGACTACTGCAGCGCAACCAACAGGCGAGATTGCCAGCCAAGCAGCCGCAACATTAATCGAGGAAATTCAGTCTAAACGTACCGGTCGTCAACCGAGTGAAATTGCACAACATACTCACTTTCATCCAGAGCTTGTGGTTCGCGAATCTACTTACATTCCTGACTGAGGTAAGGTTAACAAGGCACTAAAGATGCAGCTCCACCGAACGCACTAATGCAAGCATTGACGCATTCTGTTGTCACTCGCCCTCGATTAAATGCAATGTCACATAAGAAGCCAAATACGAGGGCTAGATAACCGATAAATGCAACGCCGGGATGACGAGAGAGATGCATGGATGACGAGAGAGACGCAGGGGTTACGAAAGAGCCACGGTCGACGCCAGGCCGTCATTCCCATGCAGGCAGCGCTCCCCATCTACAGCTTAATAAATATTCGTTTCACGTACAGCAATTTTGCCAGTCCATAAAGAACTAAGGTAAAGGTTAGTGCATAGACTAGCGATGCTAATTTTTCCGGCATTAGCTCTGCCAGTTGCTGATAGGCGAATGTTTTAATCGCAATCGATGAGTCGTCAACAGAAATATCAACATAGCGTAACAGCGCAGCAAATAACCACGCAGCAACGTAAAGTGCTAAAGCATTGCTGCCGTAAATCCGCAATGCATCAAACCCAATTTTTATATCGCGTACGTTCCAGCAAGTAATGATCACCGCTAAGCACAAACACGCAATACCGTTGGTCATAAGCACGAAGGACCCGGTCCATAAACTCTTATTGGCTGGATGAACTAAAGACCACAAGTAGCCAATAACTAGAAAGGCTGCGCCCAGAATCAACAAACGCTGGAGCTGTAGTTTGTGATCAGGGTTGGTAAATACATGCAAGGCAACTAAGTAGCCGCTAAGTACGCTAATACTGGCTGGCAAGGTACTCAGAAGCCCCTCGGGATCAAACGCCATACCTTTGCCTTGCCACATATGTTCCGGCCCCAAGACGGCCAAATCGATGTGTCTAACTAAATTACCCGCAACACTGTAGTCAAAGTTACCAATCCCGACTAGCAACCACCAATATACCAGCAACACCAACCCGCCGGTAACTGCCAATAGTCGCTCAGGAATCACTGAAATCAATAGCGCGATCAATAAGAAACAGATCGCGATACGCTGTAGCACACCGAGAATGCGTAATTCATCCAATGGCTGAATGAAAGGGAAAGCATGCAATACCAAGCCAATCAAAAACAACAAACTCGCTCGTTTGGTGATTGCTAAATAGTTGAAATCTGGCGTACCAACTTTCGGACGCAGTGAGCACGCCATTGAAGCGCCTACAGCAAACAAGAAGAATGGAAATACCCAATCTGTCGGGGTGATCCCATGCCAGTCAGCGTGCAACAGTGGCCAATAGACATGCCCCCACGAGCCTGGATTGTTAACTAGTAGCATTAGCGCTAACGCCAAACCACGAAATATATCAATGCTGGCTACGCGTCCTAAAGATCGGTTGCTCATGCGCTTTGCCGGTGTAGTTGGGTTAAAAACTCATGATGCCGGATCGCTTGTAGATTTAGATTACTGGCACCATTGCGAATCGACTGTATAAGGGCGGCATTAGCGTCTTGGTCGATATGTAAATCAAGTTTGGGATAATGTTGCATGCCATACAGCACGTAGCGGTAATTCTCGTCAGTAAATGTGGTTGAGTAGCCACCAGCGAGATCCATAAATTCACAGATCTTACCGCGCCATATTTCGAGCTTATCGGCTAATCCTGGCTGGGCATCGACAGAATGCTGAGCCGCGCGCCAAAAAGCGGTATCATCTCTATCGGTTAAACAATAGTGCAAGACTATAAATTGCTTGAGATCTTCGTAAATCCCAGCCATTTTTTCATTGTAACTGGCTCGCATCGCCACAGGATTAGAATGGCCCGAATAGTGCGTTGCAAACAATCTAGCGCCGAGATTAATCAGGTGTAAACCGGTTGATTCCAAAGGTTCAATAAAGCCTGCTGACAAACCTATGGCCAGACAGTTTCCAATCCAACTACGCTTTAATCGACCCACCCGCATAGCGAGATGCAACGCCTTTTTATGTTCGTTGGGATGTCCCAAATGTGCCAATAGCTCTTGTTCAGCTTGCTCGGGGCTTATCTGGTCTGAGTCATAGACATAGCCATTACCCCGTCGATTAGCCAAGTCAATTTGCCAGGCCCAGCCATGGTTAAGTGCGGTAGCGGTAGTATAAGCCCGCGGAGTTCCGCCACCTGCGTAATCGCATTGAATGGCAACCGCGCGATCACAAGGTAACTCGCGCTTAAATGAGATCCAATTGTCGTCTTGCAGCGAATTGATAAGTAACCCTTTAAAGCCACTGCAGTCAATATAAAAATCAGCACTCACATCGCCTTTATCAGTGACCACTGCGGTAATTTCCTCGCCGTGTGTTTTAATATCTTGCACCGTTTCAACTGAGTGAGTAACACCTCGCTCGATGGCTTTGCGTTTGAGAAACTCCCCTAGCAATACAGCATCAATGTGATAGGCATACGGCAAATAGCCCTGATAGTCGCGATGTTGGGCAGTTTTTGCTGCCGCACCACGCTCGGCCAAAAGTGCACTGAGTGATACGCCTTGATCGTAACGCTCATTGTGATGATGTTGACCCGCAAGCCATTCAGAAGCGATATCATATTGCCCCGCAGCTTGCTGTTGTTCGAACGGATGAAAATACTGATGCATTCCCTTTGCCGTGGGTTTCATCCAATTATTGAACATTATCCCCAACTTTAAAGTGGCATTAGTTTCACGCATCAATTCGCGCTCATCTAAACCCAGCGCTGCAAACAAAAAGCGGATACTGTGCACCGTTGCTTCACCCACACCAATTGGACCTTGCTGGGGGGATTCAATGAGCGAAATGGCAATCTTTTGGCCCGATTTATTAAAGTACTGCTGCAAGTACAGCGCAGTGATCCATCCGGCGCTACCACCACCAACAATCAAAAGGGATGAGGTAGATCGACTCATGTTAAATCCTCCGCAGCCCGTGTTTACGGACTTTTTCAATTAGTGCTCGATGCGGTAATATCTCGCACTGTAAATGCGCTAACTCGGCATGCATCGTGTTTCGATGCTGACCACTCAAATCACCATCACTAGAATCGTGGATCACGTCCAACTCTGGTCGAACATCCATACCCAACAGCACATAAAGGTGATTGGCCAAGTTAAAAACGCCGGGGCGTAAATCGTTTTGTGTCGGTAATTGCATCTGCCAATTAGTTAGCATTGCGCTTAATTGCGCCGACCAAGTATTCGTGTCGCGATGTGCCCGCCAAAACTCGCTATCATCGCGTTTCGAAAGGCAATAGTGTAGCTTGATAAAATCAAACACGCCTTCCCAAACCGTGCGCAATTGCTGATTAAACTGACCTTGTAATATTCCCGATTCAAGCGTTGACTTGAACGAGGCTGGCCCTACGTCACTTAGCATTTGCGCCAACAATTGTGCGCTTTTGTCGAACATGAGTAACCCAGTCGCTTCAAGCGGCTCTACAAAACCCTGTGACATACCGATAGCGACACAATTACGACGCCAGAATTGCGCATAGTGACCACTGCGCATGGGTATCTTGCGCGGCTCAGTTAGCAGATTCTCTTGGCCATCGGGACCAAGATACTCGGCTAACGTCTGGCACGCTTCGGATTCCGCCATGTACTGAGAAGAATACACAATACCGACCCCACGTCGTTCAACCAAGCCGATATCCCATATCCAACCAGCGCGATGGGCTGTAGCTAGTGTTGCACAGGCAATTGGCTGTTCGCTTGTAGGGTGGGCGACTTGGGTAGCAATTGCCGTATCGGTAAAAATTTCATTCGCTTTACTAACAAACTCGGTTTCCAGGCACTGCCCAAGAAGCAGTGAACGACCGCCTGAACAGTCGATAAATAACTCGGCCTCTAAGCGCTGGCCACTTTCCGTTAGTAAATATCCAATACCGCCATTCGAATCTTTTACGCCTTTGGCAATTTCTAGTTGCAGATACTCTACGCCAAGTTTTTGCGTGGCATTTTCGGCGAGTAGTTCGCTAAACTTTGCCGCGTCAAAGTGATAGGCGTAATTGCAAACCCCTTCGAATTCGGCTTGAACAAACTTTTTCGGTGCTAATCCAGCTTGCACTAGGTGTGACTGGACAGAAAACGTATCGGCAAAATTAGCCGTTTTGTATCCGTCTTTTATCCAATCATAGAGTGCGTCTTTAGAGCCTATTTGCGGGTAGTCAAAGATATGTTGATAGCGATGCAATGAACCATCATTACCCCGAGGCTGCCAGCCAATAAAATCAATACTTTGCTTGAAAGTCGCTGAGCAACGTTTAATGAGTTCTGATTCAGATATACCAAAATAGTGCAAACTATTGCGAATCGAGGGCACAGTGCCTTCCCCCACACCTACGGTTGGGATGTTCGCGGACTCGATTAAGGTTATTGTGTAAGGCTTGGCGACTGAATCGGCGTATTTATCAGCCAATGCGCGCGCCAGGTGATTAGCAGTTAACCAACCAGCAGTGCCACCCCCGACGATAACAATTCGCTGTTGAGCTGACGCTGCGCAGGCCATAGTTGGTTAGTTAGCACTCTCGTCTGAGGAGTGCTAACTGTGAGTCCTAACGATCAAGCGATTGATCTGCTTAAGTGATTGTTGTAACGCGTAAATTAACGCAAGAGCGCCATTGTCACGTAGCTTTGCCAACACATCTGGTGCCAAACCGTTGAGTTTTTGCTGATTGATAATGTAGATCCCATCAAAACTAATTTCTTCGCTACCTGTATTGATGTTAATCGCCTGCGCGTGTAATAACTCATAGTGCTCTAATAGGTTTATAAACTGCATAGTTTGACCAGCCATTTCCGTGTGTGAGGTAAGCAGTTTAACGTGTTGTTCAAGAAACTGGGTTTTATTTCCTTCTACGTCAAATAGTGCCTCGCCGTATTCTGTGCCTACTCGCGCTGGATCATCGATAAAACAAATTTCTAGCTGTTGAGTTTGAGCGTTCTCACGCAATGCAAAAGGGTATAAACGCAATGCACGAGGAACATAAATCGCCGTGTAGTTTTCTTTACCACAGTACAAATTAGTTTCTGGCTTCAATCCTTGAATTGCGCACAGCGTAAAGGCACCCGTTTCAGAGTTTTTAACCACGACTAATGGGAATTCCAGCGTTGCGTCGAGTATTTCGTCCGCCATGATTGGAATTAGGTGTTGCTCTGCGGCGTGATTAAATTGACGGTCGATGGATACTTTGTGGTCTTTGTGCTCATTTTCATTGAGCGTATGAAGGGCATTAGCCATGTAGATTATCCTTTGTCGGCGTGACACCGAGTTAAGCTTTTACGAAAGTGACATCCTAACGTATTCTGCGGTAAAAAATGAACTGATTAGCCATGTTGAGCTAGGAAAGCACCCAACACAGCTAGGGTCTGTTGACCTTTGTTGTACAAGTTTTGTTTGACCATAGTCTTTCTGATCGCGGCGCTTGTCCACAGGCTTAGTTCTTCTAAGTCAAGGGCAAGCAACAAAGAGCAGGAAGGCTATGGTTAAACCCGTTGGGCAGGGCTTGTACTTCATTTATCCTGCTTTATCGCTCCTTTATGTAGAAGAACTACACCGCAGTCACTCTACATTGTATAAATGAAGTACAAACCGCTGCAAAATTGCACAACAAAGGTCAACAGACCCTTACTACTTAAACGGCAGGTTTAAAACCTGACTAACACACCCGCTGTAATGCGTCTTGCCATTTCATATTCATACAATGGGAAGCCTCGAGCAAAACCACTGTAGTTGGTCTGGAAGTTGTTATTACCTTTTTGCACTGAAGACTCTTCCGTTAGGTTATTAACCGCAAAGCGTACATCGATATTGTCAGTTACGCTGTAAATTGCGGTTAAGTCCAAGCTACCAAAGTCGTCATGCAATCGGTTACCGTAAGCACCGCTTTCACGCAGCATGTACTCGCTTCTCCAGTTGTAAGAGACACGCACTTGGAAATCATCAGTTTCATAGTAACCAGACACGTTGTACGAGTGACGTGAACTATCGCTCAATACTGAATTAGCATCTGTAAAGGTATCTTCATCAGCTTTAGTATCAGTGTATGTGTAGTTGAAAATGGTACCGAAGCCGTTACCAAAATCTTGTTGATACTGAAGTTCAACACCTTCGATTTCAGCGGCTTTACCGTTGTCTTTCTCTTGTACAGTCCACTCAGTTTCGTCAGGACGTAAAACGCCTTGGAACTGAATTTCATCTTGGCTTGCCGTGTATTCATTGATGGTCACAAAGTTCTTCACATCTTTCTTGAAGAAGGTCGCAGAAAGCAATGAGTCATCGTTGAAGTACCACTCTAAACCTAAGTCAAACTGGTTAGAAACGAATGGCGCAAGACCAACGTTACCAATGATCCAGAATTGGTTGTTAGGCGTGTCATCATTGGCACCTACTGGACTTGGATTAACGTACATATCATCATATTGAGGACGAGCCATTACTCGTGCGGCAGAGAAGCGCAACAGTAAATCATCCTGCAAATCCATAGTCATGTTGAAGCTTGGAAGTAACTCAGCATAATCCGCTTCACTACTGGTATACACATCGTCAATGTAGTAGTTAGATGTTGCATCAGTGGTTACATAGCGCACACCAAAATTACCGCGAATTCCATCAGTTGAGTAGTTCGCCATGGCGTAAATCGCGAAGTTGTCCTCTTCGATACCACTGAACGTGCCAAGGTCTTCAGTTTGGCCAACAATACTTGCTTTCGCCCACGCCTTAAGTGCTTCGGCATCAAACTGTTGAATTTGATAGTTGCCGGCACCCACATCATATGTACCTAAAGAAAGTCCGCTGGTTGAAATGCGATTGTCGAAACCATCAGCTTGCTCAAAGAAGAACTGTCGACTAGTAGTCTCGTGATTCGAGAACTTAGCGCCGGTCTTAATACTTTGTACCGGACCGTAGTCGACGTTGAACAATACGTCGAACTGCGCATAAGTTTCGTCATCCGTCTTGGGCGTTTTGTTAAATGCCGCGCCTTGCCCCATAACTAATGAACCTGGGTCATAGCTCGCGATGTCAAGGTTTGGTAGGCTCCAGGTTTGATTGCCGTTGGTGAAATCATAGGTACCGTTAACAATCGGCGTACCGCCAGTACCATCGTCCACAACCATCTCAAAATCTGTACCACCCGTTGAGCTGGTATCACCCACTTGGATAGTCAAATCATAATCTTCAGTAGAGTAGTTCAACGTTAAGTCAATCACATCAGACTTCATTGACGCTTCACGTGGACGTGCTTGATAGAAAGCGACATTCAGTGGACCTGCTGCCTGCGCTCCAATGGTGGGTGCAGTGCCGTTTCCACCTATCCAAGCAGTTGTCTCACCAGCGCCCCAGGAAGTATCAGCTTGCGTTAACCACAATGCATAGTTGGTGTTATTAGCATCCATTTCCATATCAATAACATTTAGCACTAACTCAAGTGAATCAGTAGGTTGATATTGGAATGACGCTGATAACGCTTGACGGTCTCGATCTTGGGTAAAGCCAACTGGGCCTGCGCCCCACTCCCAAAACGCTTCGTTTCCTTGACGCTGCAAAGAGCGTTGCTGTTTTACTGCAGAAACCAAGAAACCAAAATTCTCATCTTCATTTTTCCAGCTGTATAAACCAGAAAGCTGCGGATCAGTTTCGTCAGAGTCGCTCTGATATTGGCCTTCTACCGAACCATAAAAAGTACCGCTATCTAGTTCTAGTGGCTTACGCGTTTTAACCACTACCGTACCACCAACACCGCCTTCAGCTAGGTCTGCTTGTGAACTCTTGTAAACTTCTAATTTGCCGACCAATTCGGAAGGTAGCAACTCATAGTTAAAAGAACGTTTGGCTGGCTCTAAAACAAACCAGCCGGTTGAAGCGACGTTTTGGCCATTTAGTGTTGTTAAAGTAAGATCAAGACCTGCACCTCGGATTGAAACGCCGGCGCCTTCACCAAACTGTCTTTGAATAGTTACGCCTGGAATACGTTGAAGTGATTCAGCTACGTTTTGATCCGGAAACTTACCAATATCTTCGGCATTAATCGCATCAAGAATGCCATCCGCGTAGCGTTTGTTGTTTAAGTTCTCTTTGTTACTCGCGCGAATACCGGTTACGGCAATGCGTTCAATATTGTCTGCAGCTTCGCCTGATTGTGCGAGTGCATGGCCCGATGTAAACGCAGCACCGCCGAGTGCAGTGCTAAGCAGTGCAGTTTTAACGCACATCGCTAGCCGGTTGGTTTTTGCTGTTTTCATTTCAAAGTCCTATATCCAAGTCGATTTACGACAGCGTTGTCATTCACATTGTTAAAAATAAGCGCTCTTGCCTATTCCATCTAAAACTCAAAATGACAACGCTGTCGTTAAATAAAACATACTATAGGATTTTTGTGATCGCAATGAAAAAATTACAAATACTTAACAACTCGCTCTTAACAAATAGCAATATATATTTACACCAAAAAAATAAAATTAATTAATTCAATGGTTTAATTAGTACAAAAAGAAATAAAAAAATGTCTAAAAAATACGCACAGAAGCCAATAATTAGAACCGTTTTTGCGCTAAGTTGGGAATGACAATGGAAGACAAGAAGACATTGACAACGTTATCTTTATGTCACGTTATTGCAAGAATGTATGTCGAGCACAATGGCTCGACTCAATCGGATGTATCGCCATCTGGGGGAAGTTGTTGGCGAGCTTTTTCGATTAGCTCGATATTTCTAGTGCGCTCTAGTGGTTTCACTTTATTGTGCATTGCAGCCTTAGCTAAGATATGTGCTGTAACAGGCGCAGTGATCACCAAGAACAGACTGATGAGCAATTCATTAATACTTAGATAGTCACGAACGAAAGCCATATAAATCATTGAGGCGACCAAAATACTGCCCAAACCTACGGTAGTAGCTTTGGTTGGAGCATGCAATCGAGTGTAGAGATCTTGTAATCGACTAAGCCCAATCGAGCCGACCAATACGAACATTCCACCAATAATAAGCAGAACGGAAATAATTACTTCAACTGTAAAACTCATTTTAGTTGTCCCTCCGTTAGCTACTCAATAATATCGCCACGTAACAAATACTTCGCAAATGCAACGCTACTGACAAAGCCCAACATGGCAATCAAAAGCGCGGCCTCAAAATACAAACCAGTGCGATTGTACATGCCATATAACAAGATCAGGGCAATACTATTGATATACATGGTGTCAAGCGTAAGGATCCGGTCGACAATATGGGGCCCCGTTAGCAATCGCCAAAGATTCAGAACTAAGGCAGTGCACAACATTATGCCAACGATAATTATCGCGATATCTAGCATTCGAACATCTCCTTAACTCTTCGCTCATAACGCTGTTTGATTAAATCAATCAATTCCTGCTCATCTTCGGGCAAATTAAGCACATGGACATATAACCATTTTTTATCACTCGACACTTCTGCACTCACAGTTCCAGGTGTCATTGTGACAGTACTCGCGAGCACAGTAATTGGAAATGTGTCATTTAAATCCAGCGGAACAGCAATAAATCCTGGCTTGATGTCCCGCATTGGCCCCATCACCAATAACGCAACTTCAATGTTAGCGACAAAGACGTCTTTAAGTACTATAAGTACATACTTGATCGCCTTAATCGGCCGGCGAACATGAGGTTGAGGGACTCGCAGCGGCTGACATAGCAAGGGTATAATAATACCTAAAACTGTGCCGAGAATAATGTGCCCTAAACTCATGGTCGAGTTAATCATTAACCAAATGATAATCAACACCAAGCTGTGTAACGGCATAGGTAGAATACGAGATAACATAATTAGTTTACCCCATCACTAAGCTTCATAAGATCGAGCAGAGCATCGATATCATGCAGTTGATTTGCTGCATCCGTAGTGTATTGAACCGCGTGCGCGCCAAATGCAACCATTGCTACTGACGCTAGTAACAGCAAGACTACACCACTGACCTGCCAGCGTGACACTATACTGGATTCATCTGGGTCTGCATTGGGTGGATAACGCCAAAATAGCGTCGTTCCCGCTCTGGAAAGAGCAATAATTATCAACAAGCTAGAAATCAAAATTGCCGACCATACCCAGGCTTTTTCAACACCTAACGTAACTGATTGCAGGATCACTAACTTCCCTAAGAATCCAGAGAATGGTGGCAATCCGGCAACCGATAGCGCAGTAATAAAGAATAAAGTTCCAAGCAATGCTGGTTGACTGACCTTACGCGCGATCACAAAGCGGTCGAGTGCCTTCCCTCGCTGTTGGCCTAACATGTCTGCAATTAAAAACAGCGCCGCCGTTACTAGTGTACTGTGAACCAAGTAGAGTAAGCCTGCAGCCGTCGCTTCTGGTGTTCGCAAAGCAAAGGCAATAAGTAAAGTACCCACCGAAACAACCACCAAATTACCGGCCAAAGTACGTAAGCTAGGGCTAGCTAATACGCCAATAGTACCTACAACAACGCTCAAAATAGCCAATGGCCAAATCCACGGTGCAATCATATTGGCCAACTCGCCCGCCTGTTCACCAAATATCACCGTGTAAACCCGGTATATACAATATACACCGACCTTGGTCATTATGGCGAACAATGCGGCCACCGGAGCTGTTGCAGCTGCGTATGTACGCGGTAACCAAAAATGCAATGGTAGCATTGCGGATTTCAGTCCGAACACTATCAGTAGTAACGAGCCACCCGCTTGCGCGATTAAAGTTTGTCCTTCTGTAAGCTCGGTAATGCGCTGAGACATATGCGCAATATTTAGCGTCCCGGTTGTACCGTAGATGGTTCCGAGCGCTATCAAGAATAAACTCGACCCAATCAAGTTTAAGATAACATAGTGAATATTCGCCGCTGTTCTCTGTTTTCCGCCACCGTGGATCACAAGGGCATAGGAAGAAATCAGTAAAACTTCGAAGAAAACGAACATATTGAACAAGTCGTTGGTGAGAAACGCACCGTAAATGCCCAACAGTTGGAATTGAACTAAAGGGTGAAAGTACCGGCCTTCCCGATCCACACCCGAAAACGAGTACAAGGTAATACTCAAGGCCAAAAAGCTTGTTAGGCACACCAACATGGCGGAGAGTAAATCTGCGTAGAGAATAATCCCAAATGGCGGCTGCCAATCACCAACCGCATACATTAATGGTCCAGTGCTTAGTACGGTTGCTATCAACCAAACGCTGCAAGCCAATTGCAACAGTATTAAAAATAGCGAAGCCGCCCGACGTGCTTGAAAGCGCTCAGCACCAACAAACGGCGGCAATAGCATTAACAGGCCGCCAAGCAACGGAATCACTAGAGGCAAGATGGGTAGATGCGTACTCATTTTCTGCCTCGCGCTGTATCTACCAATTTGTTGGTATCCGGTGGATCACGACCATCAACTAGGTCATTACCTAAATCAGCACGACCCCGCATCGCTAAAATCACCACAAAGGCAATCATTGCGAAACCAATTACAATCGCTGTTAGCACCAGGGCTTGTGGTAAAGGGTCGGCATAATTATCAGTCATACCTAACACAGCAGCGCCAGACATAGTCAATCGACCGCTAGAAAACAAGAACAAGTTAACCGCGTAAGACAACATAGTTAAACCGACGACAATAGAGAACGTCCTTCCTCTTAAACACAAAAACACGCCACACGCAGTGATTATGCCCACACAGACTACGTATAAACTTTCCATTACTCCTCCGCTGTCGGCCGGTGAACTGATGTCAACTTACCTAGATTCGCAAGAATCAATAAGGTCGCACCAACAACCGTAAGGTAAACACCCAAATCAAAAATCAAAGCACTGGCAAGCTCGATTTCACCAATAAATGGAATATCGAAATAATCGAACCAGGTCGTCATAAAGGGTCGCCCGAAGAACCAACTACCAACTCCGGTAAAGGTTGCTATCAGGATGCCCCAAGCAATCAGCGTTTGATAATTGATCGTGAGACGTGGTTTTATCCAATCAACTCCATGTGCAATGTATTGTTGGATCAGTGCGATACTGGTTATCAAGCCAGCGATAAAGCCACCACCTGGCATATTGTGCCCACGCAAAAAGATATAGAAAGAAACCAACAACGCGAGTGGAAGTAAGCTTTGAGAAATCATTACCAGAATGGGGGGATGCTTATCTTCGGACCATGGAATGCCTTTTTCATTGGCAGAGGTCATCGACAACCGGATGTCGGCCAATAACTTAAAGATACCTAATGCTGCAATACCTAGTACGGTTATCTCCCCCAAGGTATCTAAGCCCCTGAAGTCTACCAAAATCACGTTTACGGCATTGGTACCACCTCCGCCAGTTTTACTATTTGCAAGATAGAAATCTGAAATAGTCTCTAATGGCTGAGTCATAAAGGCATAGTTTATCGTTGCGACAATACCGCCAATTGCCGCGGCAATCCCAATGTCTCGAACCACCCGAGAGGGCGAAGACTCAGTCAGTGTATTCTTGGGCAGAAAGTACAAGGCTAGAATCAACAAAATGACCGCAGCTACTTCAACCGCCAATTGTGTAAGCGCCAAGTCGGGTGCAGAGAACCGTGCAAACGCAACGGATACGATCAACCCAACGACTGAAAGCGTAATCAGCGCAAGGACTCGCTTGCGGTGAAAAATAACGGTAGCTAGAGCACTTATACACAAGATGATTGCCGCAATAGTCTCAACAAAGGTTACCGGCTGCTCTGGCAAGTGCGCTTTGGACACACTCAAATCAATAAGAGGTACCGCCATAATGACCATTGCAAAGGTTAATAGCGCTGCGACGTAACGCTGTAACGAACCATTACTTAAACCTTCATCGATTCGAGTTGCGACAGCAACCATACCTTGAACCCAGCCTTCAAAAATCAGTTTTGCGTCAGCTTCAGCAAACTGAGCTTGGAAGCGGAATAGGTGACTGCGTGCAGCATACACCACAACACCGCCAACTATAGCTACGATACTCATGATCAGAGGCATGTTTACGCCATGCCATATTGATAAACTGTAGTAGGGTAACTCGCTGCGCAAAACCGCCGCAGACGCACTAGCGAGGAAATCACCTACTAAAAATGCAGGGAAGATACCGACCGCTACACATAACACAATCAGGATTTCGACCGGCACTTTCATAAAGCGCGGAGGCTCATGAGGCGTTTTGGGTAAATCTGTCGCTTTACCATTAAAAAATACATCGTGGATAAAGCGCAATGAATAAGCAACTGCAAAAATACCTGCGAGGGTTGCAAGCACGGGCACCATCCACGACAAGAAGCCTAAAGAGTCTTGGTTAAGGGATTCCGCAAAGAACATCTCCTTGGATAAGAAACCGTTGAACAACGGCACACCAGCCATCGCTGCGGCGGCCACCATCGCCAATGTCGCAGTATGTGGCATAAACTGCCACAAACCGCTGAGCTGACGCATGTCGCGGGTTCCCGTTTCATGGTCGATAATACCGGCAGCCATAAACAGTGAGGCTTTGAACACCGCGTGATTCATTATATGGAACAATGCAGCGACTGTTGCCAACTTAGTGTCTAAACCCAGTAGTAATACAATAAGTCCCAAGTGGCTAACGGTCGAATAAGCCAACAGCCCCTTTAAATCGTGTTTGAATAATGCTGTGTATGCACCAAGTACTAATGTCGCTAAGCCCGCGACTGTGACTATGAGGAACCACATGTCGGTGCCGTTGAGTACCGGGAAGAATCGCGCAAGTAAAAATATACCTGCTTTTACCATGGTCGCCGAGTGCAAATATGCACTCACAGGCGTTGGCGCAGCCATGGCGTGTGGCAACCAGAAATGAAACGGAAATTGTGCTGATTTAGTGAATGCACCCAACAAGACTAGAATAAGTGCAATTGGGTACATGGCGTGCTCGCGGATTAAATTACCACTAGCAAGTATGACTTCTAAGTCATAGGTACCTACGATATCAGCGATGATTAGCAAACCAGCTAACAAAGCTAAGCCACCGGCACCGGTGACTGTAAGTGCCATTCGCGCGCCTTTGCGCGAACCACTTTTAGATGCCCAGAAACTAATTAATAAGAACGAACTAATACTGGTAACTTCCCAGGCCATCCATAATTGCAGTACGTTATTTGCAATAACAATTGACAGCATGGCTATCATAAACAACAGCAAATAAGAGAAGAAACGACCAGCCGCCTCGTCTTTTGACAAGTAATAGCGCGCATAGAATATTATGAGTAATCCGATGCCGAGAATGAGTAAGGCAAACATCAAGGCAAGGCCGTCAAGCCGCATGGAGAGGGTTAACCCAATAGCGGGTATCCACTCAACTGTCTCAATTACAGTCTTACCCGCCAGAACGGTCGGTACAAGGGAAACAACATAGACAAAGGAAATTGCGGGAGCAATCATAGTGCAAAGCGTATTGACGTTTCGTCCGTATCGCTCTGTGACAACTGCCACTATGACGCCAATTAACATGATCACGGTAATCCAAAAAAGGCTCATGAATGGGTTTTGCTCCAGTCAAAATTAATCATGGTATGTAGAGTATCATTACTAGGTAAGGTCTAAGTCAATAAATATTGCCAATAAGTTAAAGGTTTATAAATAGATAGGCCGTCAAACACCCCTAAGTTTAGGACTAATTGCAGTGTAATTCCCTTCGAATTTCTCTGTGTGCTGCCATCAGTGTTATGTGCTGTTACGCTTGTTCAAAATTGATCAATCGTAAAATTGGTCGGAAAATTCATAAATGATTGACGGTTATTCGTTAGGTAATAATATGGGAATGGAAACGAAATCTAAGCAGGTGCGCTCATGTCTAACGTCTACTCCGATTCGCCAGCCAAGAAACTTGATTTTCAAGCCCTTGCAAATCAATTTTGGCAACATGGCTACATTGTTTTAGACAATTTTTTCTCGCCGACATTGATGGACCAGTGCCAGACCACAATAATGGAACACTTTGGTTTGGCCCCAGAATTTTTGCACGATGAAAACTTTATTAAAGCTTCCAAGACTGAAGTGATCCCTTGGTTTCCCCAGCGCGAAGGTAGCTGCATTTTTGATGATGTGGAAACAGTTAGTGCGTTTCAACAATTAACCCAAGCAATCCTTAACGCTAATTGGCAGGCGCAATACTGTATGGTTATGTTTTCTAAAAGTGGTACTTCGGGACAAGCGTGGCACCAAGACTGCCCACCAGAAAACCCAGCTTTATTCAATCTTAATCGCTTGGTGTATACCATGGATGTAACGGCAGAAACTGGCGGGGAAGTCTATATATTTCCCAAGAGTCATCGCCGCGGAGCGCTAACCCAAGGGGACGTATTCGAAGACTTTGTTGAGCAAGTCAAACTCACGCCGCGCAAAGGCACATTGGTATTATTGCACGGCCATTGTTGGCACCGAATTGGCAAAATAAAAGGTGACTACCGAGTGTCGACCAACTTCCGAGCAGCGCCAGAAGGGGTGCCGGAAGATATCACCGACGTTTGTGTCTATCGGAATATGCGTTATCAGTTTTCTACCGCTGAAATCGTCGGCTAACGCTTCCTCTCGGACTCTATTAATTGTTGAAAGGTAATAGAGGCTCCCAGTAAAACCACTTCATATTCAATCTTACCGGCACGAATCGCATCACATGCGTGTTCTATTTGGAATTCAAATCCCGAGCCTTTACGCTCATCGACAAATGACACTGCGGGCCCTTCAAGCGCGTAAAAATAAATCACTCTGCTATGGTTCTGCGGTGGCTGCCATTCAGCCATCAAAACAATCGACGCGCCATAGTCACCTTAAGCGACATGCATACCTTGATACGGTTGATTTTATTAAGGTGTAGATGAGCCCCCTCCCAGCGCATCTTTTGGAACTGGCGCTCGTTTTGGTTTACCGTTAGGGGCAAATGGCAAGCTTACCAATATTAAAATAGCGAAATAACGTGTTATCTTCATTCAATTTTTATCGTTTAAAAACACGGATTATTATTGGTAGCAGCATTCAAGTGCGGTTTAAAGGGCGGCAGCTTTGATTACGAAAAATGGTTAATCTTAATTAAAGAATAATTGTTGGGATGCCGCGGATTGCGGATTCTGTGCGACATAAATAAGCAGTAGAGCGTTATGAGCAAATCAATTAACAACCCAATTTTACCAGGATTTCACCCGGACCCAACTATCGTCAAAGACGGTGATGACTATTATCTGGCGACCTCTACGTTTGAATGGTACCCAGGGGTATGTATTTATCACTCTAAAGATTTAGCACAGTGGCAGTTAGTCGATCGTCCGTTGAACAGCTTAGACTTCCTCGACATGCGTGGCAATCCCGATTCCTGCGGCGTATGGGCGCCTTGTTTAACTGTTAAGGATGGTATTTTCTACCTCGCTTTCACCAATACTCGCCGCTTTGCTGGCAACTTCAAAGACACGCCAAATTACTACATCAGCACTGACAAAATTGGCGGGAGATGGTTACAACCCACGTACGTCAATAGCAGTGGTTTTGATCCATCCTTGTTCCACGATACTGATGGCAAGAGCTATTGGCTAAACATGCTATGGGATCATCGGCCCGCGCAAGGGCGCAATAACTTTGCACCGAATGCTTTCTTCGCAGGAATTGTGTGTCAACAAATCGATCTTGAACAGGGTAAACTGATTGGTGATGCGCAAATGATTTACTCTGGCTCTTCCATTGGTCTTACTGAAGGACCACATATCAAAAAGCGCGGTAACTATTATTATTTAATTACCGCAGAAGGCGGTACAGGTCCTCAACATGCCGTCTCTGTTGCCCGCTCTACATCCGTATTTGGACCCTATGAAACTGATCCGCAAAACCCGTTGATCACCAGCGCACTAACACCTGATGCTGGTCTCAAGCGCGCCGGTCATGGTGATTGGGTTGAGCTTGGTGATAACAAAGGTGCCTTAGTGCATCTGTGTAGTCGACCTTTGCCGTTTAGAGGCCGTTCTGTGTTAGGCAGAGAAACAGCTTTGCATTTTTTCGAATGGTCTGAGGATGGTTGGCCGTGTTTGAGCCATGGCAATAACGCGCCGTTGCCGCCGATGTCAGCAGCGACTATGCAAGCCAACGCAATCTGTGAGGCGGTTGACTTTGCCTCGGAAGATTTACCCACCACCTATCACAGTTTGCGTTACCCCATTAGCACCGAAGATGCTTATCACGATAAACAAGGTGGTTATTTTTGCTTGCGTGGTCAAGAGAGCATTGGCAGTCACTTCCAACAGAGCCTGCTGGCTCGTCGCCAACAAGCCTTTCGCTTTAATTACAGTGTGAGCCTGGATTTTTCTCCAACCTCGTTTCAGCAAATGGCTGGGCTTACCTGCTATTACAACGGCCAGAAATTCTTCTACTTGCACGTAACCCATGTCGAATCGATTGGGCGAGTGTTGGAAGTAGCAATGTGTAGCGGTGAGTGGACCCTGCGCTATCCCTTAGCTGAACCAATAAAGCTGCCTGAAATAGGAACGGTCGAGCTGCGCGCGATGGTTGATCACGACAATATTCGCTTTGCCTATAAGCATTCAAACCTTGCTTGGCAAACGATAGATTTACGCTTGGACTACAGTATTATGTGTGACGAGCTGGGTGACGGTGGAGCAGATGCCAATTTCACCGGTTGTTTTGTCGGCTTCTGTTGCCAAGATTTAACCGGTCAAAGACTAACGGCTCGCTTCAATAACCTTCGTTATCAAGAGCACAACGGGCAAGACTAAGAGCAATAAAATAAAACCGGACAGGATAAGTTTGTGGTTTTCCAATACCAGTGCTAGCTTGAATAGTTAACTAGCACAAGAGCTAGGGTTGTCAGCATTACATGCGAAAAACTACGAAGATGCCTTAAGGCTGCTGCAAGCCAGTGCCAAACAAGGTAATAAGATATGTCAGTTTTATCTTGCTCAAATGCACTTTGAGGGTTTCGGCATACCTACCAATAATAAACTAGGCTGAGCATGGCTAAACGTTGCCCTAGAGCAAAAAATTTCCAGCGTTATTCCCGAGGAAATTAAAGATAAAGGGCGCCAACTGTTGAGCAGTACATCGCCAACTATGGCCCTGACGGTACTTATGAGTTTGCCCAATGGCATGCGATACAAGAGCTGTTCTTTAATCCATAGCATTGCCGCGGGATACAATAGCAGGGGCATGTTCATTGTCCCGCTTCTGCTAGTTGCTTAATATCTCTCCAAAATTCTAGTTCGTCGCATAAACCTTGCTAAAAACTTAACTGTTTTTAGCTTGAACACAGTCCCTACTTATTGTGTAACGTGGCACCGATGAATCTTCAACCCACAATTAGATTATTTCTAACTCTGATTCTTTTCATGAATGGTCAGTGCTTTACTCAACAACAAAAATTAGTTGCAAGCGAACTGAAACGTCGACCAATTCATATGACCCAAATGTTCATGATTGGGAGTTTGGCGTTGGTACTGGTTTTGAGTTCGATTTGTCTAAGCAAACATCAGTGGAAGTTAGCGTTGATCGGTATAACGATAAATGGCTTTACACCGCTGGGTTCCGTTACAGATTCTGAAGCACTAACACCCAGTTGTAGTCAAGGTAATGGTTGGCTCAGCGCCAGCCGACGTAGGAGCTACATAAGTGATATAACACTCGCCGGTGGTTATTGGTACGTTATTCACTTTTTCCCCTGCACCGCTTTGCGATAACGAAGCGGTTGTCATAACTACCCGTTGAGGACTCAACCTTGAGCTCCATGCCCATTCACCAGCAAAATTACTCCCCATCGCCAAAGTAATCCCAGTACTTCTGGCATCACTTGGATAGCCGTATTCAGTGTCGATATCACCAACACCATCGCCGTCTAGATCAACACTGGCAGTAGCGTCTTTATCCAACCCTTGAATTGCAGCCTTCGCAAAAACCAGTTGACCGGCGGTTTGTATAGCCCCTTCCATACCTTCAAGCGCTGATAGATTGGCGTCGCTGCTCAAATTGATGAAACGCGGGGCAGCGGTAACTGCGAGAACACCGAGAATAACGATTACAATGATTAACTCAATTAGAGTAAAGCCGCGATTATGTCTTTGTTTCATTCCATTACACAACGATAAAAAATCGGTATTGCAACCATATAGTAGGCGAATGAGGGTTGTCTACCTTATTCCACTGCGAAATGAGCTATCGCGCTCTGAAGTTACAGCACAACCGCTTAACTACAGAGTCCGATAAACTGCCGCGTATTTTAGTGACACCCGAAGGCGTTAGTGAGCGACAATCTGCCGATTACCAATCTCTGCGTGACCCTTATGTGATCCAAGCGATGCAGTTCATTCGCCAGAATGCCACGTTGGGAATCAAGGTAGGACAGGTCACTTATTATGTCGGTATGTCATGCTCTAACTTAGAGTCGCGTTTTGTCACCGAGCGTAGTCATACCGTCCACGTTTAAATTCACAACGAGAAATTGCGCCGCACCTGTCGCTCGTTAAAAACCACTCGACGGCCCAATAAGGAAATTGTCCGGCTTTGCGGCTATCCTTCAATTTAGTATATGTTCGCTGTGTTTAAGAAACACTTTAATCAAATGTCCAAAGAGTATCGCCGTAAGTAATTCTTTGTTGGCTCATTCGTAGACTTGTTTCCCTGTGAAATGTGAATGGAATCGTTCACCCACCACCAAACACGAATGACAAATAATCCCATTAAGATTTAAGTGTAGGATCCGCGTGCTCTTATTTTTAACTTTTCAAACTCCACAGCGAAATTCTAATCTTTGTACAAGGTTCAACCTCTTTTTGCAGTCGGCAGCCTCGCTGCTTTGACAGCGTCTTAATGCACAATGGCTTGTTTGATCACTTAGACGGTATTGTTAATTTATACAATGCCGGTGGGGCTAGGCCACAAACGCGCGAAGATTTCAAAGACGATCCGCTCTTTCAAGAAACAAACGCATTGTTGCAACCTTTAGGCTTAACCCAACAAGATACGATGGATTTAGTAGCGTTTCTAAAAATACTTTGAATTCAGCCGTAACCCACACATAAAGTCTCTTCATGTGGCTTCCTGTGTATGATTTAATGGCGTTAATGCCAGAATCATCTCAGGCGGCTACCAATGAAGAAACTATCTTTGTGTCGAATAATTGCGCTATTTTCTTGCGCGACGTTTGTTTCTCCTGCTTATGCAACCACTAAAGAAATCATTATTTTGCACACCAATGATATTGAAAGTGTGTATGAACCATTACAAGCCAACTGGCGCGAAGACATGGAGCAAATTGGTGGTATTCCACACCTTGCCACTTTAATTAGGCAGCAGCGAGCTATGGTGCCGACCAGTTTTCTAGTTGATGCAGGAGATATCTATACCGGTGCGTTATCGAAAAAATCCGAAGGGAAGCTGCCATTCGATTTATACAGTGCGATGGGTTATGACGCACTTGCTATCGGTAATCACGAGTTTGAATACGGTTGGAAATCTTTAGTGGAAACTATGCCGCGCGCTAGATTTCCGGTCCTCAATGCCAACATTGTCTATTCAGAATCTGGCTCGTTGTTTGCTCGACCCTACACCATCTTACAACGCAACGGCGTTAGAATAGGTGTTATTGGCGTCATGGGTGTTGATGCGTTTTACAACACCATGGCGACATTTCACCGCACCGGCTTAACCATTAAAGATCCAATCCAAACTGCGCAATATTGGGCTGATAAAATCCGCGACGATGTAAATATGATCGTGGTGCTAACCCACCAAAATAAAACTGCACCGATGCAGACCAACAAAGAAGCAGACCAATCGGTACAGCGTGGCTTTGACGAAGACTATGCTATGGCTGGAGAACTCGTTGGGGTTGATGCAATCTTTGGTGGCCACTCAGATAATGGCCTGCCGGAGCCTGTAGTACACCCCCAAACAGGTACTGTCATTGGCTTAACTTTTGGACAGGGCATGCACCTCGGTTACACTAAGTTCAAAGTAGATACCAACATTCATAATGTTAGTTTCATTGAAGGCTACTTAATTCCCGTAGACTCGAACAAACTGTCTGCCGACCCAGAGACTACCCAACTTATCGAACATTATCGTCAGCAGTATCCGGCGCTCAACGAGGTAGTTGCAACTATTAGTTCCGCCGCGATGCGCAGTTACAACAAAGAATCCTCATTGGGAAACTTACTCACCGACTATATGCGCGCGGGTATTGGCAGTGATATCGCGTTTTTGAATTCAGGTGCAATTCGGGCCGACCTCAACCCTGGTGCTGTTACACTGGAGCACTTGATCAATGTATATCCTTTTACTGGAAAGCTCACCGAAATAGCGTTAACCGGCAAACAGGTTAAGCAATTGATTGAGTACAGCCTAACTTTGCCTTACGGCATTGGCCAAGTATCAGGATTAACCCTTGAATACAACAGCAGTGAACCGCCGATGCAGCGGTTAATCAGTATTCAACACAATGGCAAGGCGTTGGTGGATACGCAAACATATACGGTGTGTACATCGGCTTTCGTAGTCAACGGCGGTGATGGCTACAGTATTTTCACTCAAGGTAAACTGGTCAGTGACGAACACAAACTAGCGGATATACTTTACGACCAGTTCAAAGCGGCTAAAACCATTGCGCCGCCAAAGCTTGGTCGGCAAATCGATAGAAGTGAATAAGCCTAGGAAGATAACGCTAACGATCGCATTGGCTGTAGAACTGCATCAGCTTGTTCTAAACGCTGCTCAACAGTGCCACTCAGCAGTGTATAAGGGATATCGCGATTGTGCAGTTGTTGCGTAATAAACTGCTGAAACTCTTTGCGCTTAACATCGCCACTGCGCTCCCAAGTATCCTCAAACGGAATGTCGTCAGCACATAAAAACACTACATCAAAGCGGTCTTTGCTCTCGTCTGCGAGTTTATCTAATTCAGGTAGTGCGCAGCCGTAGTAATCAATTGCAAAATGCCAAGTGGTCAACGCGTTGGTATCTACGATTAAGAAATCGTT
>CAXRGW010000113.1:0-2716 GCA_964230255.1 Alteromonas sp. | reverse complement strand
GAAGAGCCTGGGTAACCAAAACCCGGTTCACGCTATCTCAGTGGCAACGAACCATAAATTGGTTAGACGAATTAGTAGACAACGCGTGGCCTCACAGGGTACTCAGTTAACTTTGTGGGGATCCTTCAGGGTCAGAGCCGTTTTAAATTCAATGAACGTTTGAACCGGCGAAAAAAATTGCGCGGGTAAATCTTAGTAAGCCGAACAGGCTGATTGCGCAGCGATAGATTAAAGGTTAAAAGTAATGGTTCGTTGTGGATGGGATGATAAGCCGAATACGATAATTACCGATCCCCGTCAAGCGATTAGGACTTATTTTTATGGGGAATAAATGGTGCCCGGGGCCGGACTTGAACCGGCACGATCTTACGATCGAGGGATTTTAAATCCCTTGTGTCTACCAATTTCACCACCCGGGCAAAGGATGGTTGCAGTTACTACTGCTCTTTTTGTATGGAGGCGGAACCCGGAGTCGAACCGAGATCCACGGATTTGCAATCCGCTGCATAGCCATTCTGCCATTCCGCCATACACAAAGATGGTCCACGTCGCAGAACGCCAATTTTTGAAATTGGAGCGGGAAACGAGACTCGAACTCGCGACCCCAACCTTGGCAAGGTTGTGCTCTACCAACTGAGCTATTCCCGCTTGCAACGTGGGCACGAATTCTACCGACAAAGTGCTTACTGTCAACCACTAAAATGCGTGTTTGCTGTGTTTTTAAGCGACTTTTGTTTGAACGTCGATATTTTGTGCAATTACGCAGCTACTTTTAAGTGCTTCCATGCAGCTACTGTGTAGGTAACCATTGACCACAGTGATAGTGCAGCAGCGAAGTACAACAGAATATATCCAAGACTTTCCCAGTAAATTCTATAGCCCATAAAGTACTCAAGGCCCGAAAGTAAACCGATTAGCGCCAACATTTGCGCCATTGTTTTAGCCTTGCCGGTAAAATTCACTTTAACCACATCACTAAGACCGTTTTGTCCCATCCACTCACGGAGCGCTGAAACATAGATTTCACGCATCATTAGCACAATAGCGGGGATGGTTATGTAAACAGAATTATAAGTGTGCGTGATCATCAGTAATGCAGCAGCAACAATAAGCTTATCAGCTACTGGGTCAAGGAATGCCCCAAACGGCGTTGATTGCTCTAATTTGCGGGCAAGATAACCGTCAAACCAATCGGTTATAGCTGCCAACCAAAAGATAAACGCGCCAGTGTATTTTGCATATTCCCAATCTAGAAAATAAACAATAACAAACACCGGAATTAAAATGACGCGAAACATGGTGACGATGTTAGGAATTGTCCACACGAGGTTATATGCTCATTATGATTACGACAATGCGAGTTTAACCTGTTGCAAGGTAAAAGTTAACTGTGAAGATAATCGTAGATCACTTCTGCTAATTCAGCGCTTACACCCGGTACGGCACTGATTTCATCTTTACTGGCTTTTTTAAGTCCATGCAGACCACCCATGTATTTTAATAAAGCCTGACGACGTTTAGCCCCAACGCCTGGGATTGATTCTAATGACGATGTAGTTTTTATTTTCTGACGTCGATTACGGTGCCCTGCAATGGCAAAACGGTGTGACTCATCACGAATGTGCTGTACAAGGTGTAATGCTGATGAGTCAGCTGACATCGGAATGGTTTCGTGTGTGCCCGCCATTATCAGGGTTTCTAAGCCTGGTTTGCGTGTTGTGCCTTTTGCAACACCTATGAGTAATGGCTTTTTGTCATGTGGCCAATCTTCAAAACACCGTTCTGCTTGAGCCAACTGCCCTTTTCCACCATCGATTAGCAGTATGTCTGGAATCTTGTCCTGCTCTTGAACCTTGCTGTAGCGACGTCTTAGCGCTTGATCCATTGCAGCGTAATCATCTCCCGGTGTAATCCCTTCGATGTTAAAACGTCGATAGTCTGACTTTAACGGACCTTCGCGATTAAACACAACACATGACGCCACGGTCTGTTGACCCGACGTATGACTGATATCAAAACACTCCATGCGTTGGATTTGGGTATCCCATTGAAGTACTTCTTCCAACGCATCATAGCGCGCAGTTACGGATTGCTGTTGACTCTGTTGTGCCGATAACTGATTAGCCGCGTTGGTCTGAGCGAGTTGTAAGTATCGGCGCTTCTCGTCACGCCCGCCGCTAAACAACTGGACTTTGCGCTGCGCTTCATCAGATAACAATTTTTCTATCGTCGCTTTATCACTAATAGCAGTAGGTACAACGATTTGCTTAGGGATTTTCTTATTTCCTGCCAAATAAAATTGTGTTAGGAACGCTTCAAAAATTTCATTTTCATCGGCCAGAGACGGTACTTTCGGAAAGAAAGACTTGCTGCCAAGCAATTGGTTGTCACGAATAAACAATCCGTGGATACAAGCACCACCTCTATGCACGGCAACTCCAAACACATCAAGTTCTTGTTGAGTACCCGCGACAAATTGCTGCTCTTGGATCTTGCGTAACGCCGCTATTTGATCGCGGTATCGCGC
Organism: Alteromonas sp.; assembly: GCA_964230255.1. Taxonomy (GTDB): domain Bacteria; phylum Pseudomonadota; class Gammaproteobacteria; order Enterobacterales; family Alteromonadaceae; genus Alteromonas_E. Next base: position 189 of record CAXRGW010000113.1, on the reverse strand, counting down.
TGCGGCTTCAAAGTTTAGGTCTTGGCTGGATTGGTCCATCTTATTAACCAACTTCTCAATGACTTCTTTGTTTTTACCTTTGAGAAAAAGCCTTACCCATTCTACTTGCTCAGCATATTCCTCATCGCTGACATAGCCTTTTACACACGGCGCTGAGCAACGTTGCATTTGATATTGCAAACAAGGTCT
>CAXRGW010000112.1:0-30648 GCA_964230255.1 Alteromonas sp. | reverse complement strand
GTCGGCTCGAACGCTAGATAATGCATTCTTTCATTACAAAGGAACGGGGAATTTAGATGTGTGCTATTACCGGCCAACAACTAGGGTTCAAACCGATGAAGAATAAATTGAGATAGAACTAATGCATCATGTTTTAATCAGCGGTGCTGGACGGCGCCTTGGCCTAGCGTTAACTGAGCATTTCCTTGCTCTTAGCTATGAAGTGACAGCTTTGACACGCTCGAAAAATCAAAAGTTGCAAGATTTAATAGAAGCCCATCCAGGGTGTCTTAATGTCGTAGAATGTAACGATTATTCTCCGGAATCAGCCCTGCAAGCAATACGCGATTCGGGTATAGAAAATGTCACAGTGTTAATTAATAACGCTTCGCTTTTCCGCGCTGATGAAATTAATGAACAAGCGGTTCAAGCGCAATTTATGGCAATGTACACAGTACACATGTCCCTACCAGCAGCACTGTCGAGTTGGTTTGCAGAGCAATTCAAGTTAGCGGGACTTGCTAATGGCGTGATCATTAACCTGACTGATATATACGCAGATAACCCTAAGCCTCAACACATGTACTATTCAGCCACTAAAGCAGGGTTAGAAAATCTAACTAAGTCTTTGGCCAAACAGCTAGCACCGACAATTAGAGTGAATAGCATTAAACCGGGGGCAATAAAATTCTTGCCCGAGCACAGTGAAGGTGAGCAGCAGACGGTGTTGCAAAACAGCTTAAATGGCGTTGAGGCCGGCTTTTCAGCACTGATTAAAACTGTTGACTATATGCTTGATAATCCTTTTGTAACGGGGAGTGCAATTACTGTTGATGGTGGCCGCTCAATAGTGCGTTAGCGTTATAAAAAGCGTGCGGTTGCCGGTTGACCGTTGTTTAAGTCAGTAATATTGGCTAATGTGGTTGTGGCGATCTCAGTTACCGCTTCAGCTGTAAAAAAACCTTGGTGTCCCGTGATCAGTACGTTGTGAAAAGTTGATAAACGCTGAAACAAGTCATCTTGAATGACTTCACATGAACGATCGCGGAAAAACAAATCCGATTCCATTTCGTAAACGTCGAGTCCAACAAAACCAACATGTTTAGACTTCAAACCGTTGATCAGTGAGGCAGTGTCTATTAAACCGCCGCGTGAGGTGTTGATGATCATAACACCGGGCTTCATTTGTGCGATGCTATCGGAATTGATGATGTGTTGGGTTTGTTTCACCAAAGGGCAATGCAAACTAACAATGTCTGATTTGGCAAACAATTCAGGCAAATCTACATATTGACAGTTTAGGGATATCAACGCGTGATCGGGATTGGGATCGGAACACAACACTTTGCAGCCAAAACCCAAAGCAATGCGCACAAATGCTTTGCCGATATTGCCTGTACCAATCACTCCAATGGTTTTACTGTGCATAGTGAAACCCAGTAGACCTTGCAGTGCGAAATTGCCTTCTTTCACGCGATTGTAAGCTTTGTGCATTTTGCGATTCAACGTCAGGATTAAAGCGATAGCATGTTCGGCCACGGCTTCAGGTAAATAACTAGGAACGTGACTAACTTTAATATTGGCTTTGCTGCAAGCGTCAATATCGACGTTATTGTAGCCCGCACATCGCAGCGCAATATGCTCGACACCGAAGTTAGCCAGCTGCTCGACAACGAAAGTGTTTACTTCGTCATTGACAAATACACAAACGTGTCTTGCTCCTGCAGCGAGCGATACAGTAGTTTGATCTAACCGGGCTTCTTTAAAATCAATGAGCAAACCCGATGTTTGAGCCAATGGCTCAAACATTTCTTGGTCGTAGCATTTACTGCTGAAGAACGCTACGCGATTTGCTTCAGCATTGCTCATGACTTACAGCAGAGCCTCAATTTTGCGCTTTAGTGCATCGGGTTTTGTTGCGGGAGCAAACCGTTCAACCGTTTTACCGTCGCGGTTAACTAAAAATTTGGTAAAGTTCCACTTAATACCTTTACTGCCAAGAAGTCCTGGCGCGTCTGCTTTCAATTGATTAAACAAAGGTGACGCATTTGAACCATTGACTTCGATCTTCTTGAACAGTGGGAAGCTAACGTTGAAGTTTAAACTACAAAACTGCTGGATCTCACTATCACCACCTGGTTCCTGGTGGCCAAACTGGTCGCAGGGGAAGGCTAAAATGGTGAAACCTTTGTCTTTATATTCCTCATATAGCGCCTGTAACCCGTCGTATTGCGGTGTAAATCCACATTTGCTCGCGGTATTTACGATCAAAATCACTTGACCTTCGTAGTCTTTGAGTGATTTTAACTCGCCATTGTTGAGTGCGACTTCATGTTCATAAATTGGCTGCGACATTATTGTTTCCTGTTATTATCCTGCACATGAGTATAAACGAAAAATAGCAGGTTTTAACAATGCCTTGTCGATCTTTGTTATGCATTTAGCAGGTGCAAAATCGAGCTGGCTTAGCACCTCGCAACTGAATTTAAGGTAAGAGAGAAATGACTATTACAAAAGTGGCCTTTGTAGGTTTGGGCGTTATGGGATACCCGATGGCTGGGCATCTCGCTAGTGCAGGGTTGAGTGTTAACGTCTACAACCGCAGTGTAGAAAAGGCAGAGGCCTGGGCTAGCCAATACGAAGGTATAGCTTGTGCAACACCCAGAGAGGCAGCGACAGGTGCAGAGTTGATATTGGTCTGTGTGGGTAATGATGACGATGTCCGTTCAGTGATCTATGGAGAAGATGGGGTTTTGGCAGGTACTAGCGCTAATGCGATTGTTGTCGACCATACTACTGCGTCGGCAGAGTTGGCAAAGGAACTGGAATTGGCGTGTGCAAAGCAACACATTGGTTTTTTAGATGGACCTGTATCAGGTGGTCAGGCAGGGGCTGAAAACGGTGTATTGACAGTTATGATGGGCGGCAAGCATGAGACGTTTGCAAAAGTAGAGCAAACACTTATGCATTTTGCCCGTTGTGTCACGTTGATTGGTGATTGTGGTGCAGGCCAACAAGCCAAGATGATGAATCAAATTTGTATAGCCGGGGTAGTGCAGGGCTTAGCTGAATCTCTGCACTTTGGTCAGCGAGCAGGATTAGATTGTCAAGCGGTAATTGATACAATTAGTCAGGGCGCGGCTCAATCGTGGCAAATGGAAAATCGTGCCAAAACCATGCTCGCCGGTGAATATGACTTTGGCTTCGCAGTAGATTGGATGCGCAAAGATTTAAAGATCGCATTGGATAACGCCAAGAGCGTCGGTGCGCGCTTGCCTTTAACGGCTTTAGTTGATCAGTTTTATGCCGATGTGCAAGCAATGGGTGGTGGACGCAATGATACGTCCAGCCTGTTGCGCCGATTTAAATAGCAGACTTCAGGTTGCAACAGCCGTTGAGTCTGCATTCGGTTCAAAAGACTCGACCTGAAAACTCGATAGGGTTTGGTTAATTGACTTGCGGATGTCGTCGAAACGGGTTTGGTTTGTCTGCGACAACTCCATGCCTTCGAGGTTTTCCAATAGTTTCACGGTGTGGATCCCGCGGTAGTTGGATATTTTCTGCCGCACCATGCTCTGCAATAGATTCAATGCAAAAGCGGGAATGTGGTCTGTAAGCCGATAGGCTTCGGCAAACTTTTCTAATGCTGATAAATTGTTTCCGGCAACAAATGCATCGGTACCTTCGATGTTTAACGCCAATGCTCTATCTTCAGCAACGCCAATGGCCTTTTCACCAGCAATAAGCTGTGTTTCAACCATTATATGTTCGACCTGATCGTCAAGGTGCTCCCTCTTGGTCGCACATAAATCGAGAATCTGTTGCGCTCGTTGTTCATCACCCACACCGTGCCATACTTGCGCCGCAATAACCATGGTATTGACTTCTGAACGCGAGAAGTCATGCATCCAATCATTGTCGAGAAGGCGCTTCGCACGCTCTGTATGACCCTCAAGGATATTAGCGAAACTAAGCATATAGTCACGTCGTTGATGAGACTGACGGTCACCGGCGTGACGACCGGCATTACCGATTAAACAACGGGCTTTGTATAAGTTATCACTGCGCTCTGGGTCAGCAGCTGTTACCGCATGGCGAATATGAAAATCAGCCAGTTCAAAGGTGAGTTCATCGCGGTGCTCCTTAACACTTAAGTTACTCATCCGTTTGCGCTCTAGCAATGCTATAGCGTCATCGATTCGCTCTTGCATCTGGTAGGTTAAGGTTTTCAAGCGCGTTGCTTGCATTGTAAGTTCACTGATTTTGATGTTATCCAACCAGCCTTCGGCTCTTTCGAAGTCGTGTTCTTCAAATGCGATACAAGCGAGCCATTCATATGCTTTGTTTTGGGTCAGTTTTAAATCAAGTAAATCACGGATGGCAGTTTGACATTGTTGCCAATCACCCCGCATGAACAAACACTTAATTACACCCCAGCGAGCCCAAATTACGTTCTCAGAGCGAGTTAATACAGATTGGTACAAGGCCATGGCGTCGTCATAGCGCTTAAGTAGCAACAAGATCTTTGCTTTGAGTTTAAATAAATGAATTTCAATCCGCGATAACTGCTTTTTACTCAGCAGCCCTTCAACGTTTTTTAACGCGGCTTGATAATCACCGGAGTCTATCGCGTGAAGGGCTCCTAAAGTAGTTTTGCGAATCGTTAGATATTGACTAACTATTTGTTTGATTGAACGAATAGTGTAGGGCTTGATGATCAGGTAATCGGGTTGTAAGTCGACAATATGGCCAATGGTTTGTGGCGTTTGGTCTGACGTAATAAAGAGCATCCCCGTGGACGGTTTAAGTAATCCTGATTTTTGGAGGCTTTTGATCCATTCTACTCCGTTTTTATGTTGGCCTAGGTGATAATCGGAAAGAACCATATCGACTGATTGCGTGCGCAACGCGGCTTTGAGTTCATTGCCAGTGCTATAGCTAGATATTTCCAAATTGCCCAAAGACAGTAAATGGCTGCGCAAGTGTATCCTCGCACTGGCGTTATCTTCGACTATCGCTATTCGCGTCTTTTGACTCATAAGTAAATTCAAGTTCGATATCTAAAGTTACTCTACAGTAGAATATCAGCTGGTTATAAAAACGCCACTGTTACGTTAATGTTTAGTTATTGTAAATGATAACCAAGCTAATCAAGCAATGCGTCACAATATTTTTACAACAGCACTGCGTAGACCATTTAGGTTTACGTTTACGTCAAGGGAAGATGGAGGTATCTTTAGCCCAACTCGAAAAATCCGCTAGGAAAATCACATGCAAACCGTACCCTTACTGATTGACGGAAAATTTGTTGAATCGGAAACCTCACAATTCATTGCCGTTACAAACCCTGCGAATAATGAAGCGATTGCGCAAGCGCCAGTCGCCATTGATGCCGAAGTTGAAGCCGCAATTGCAGCAGCGAGAAAAGCCTTTAAAACATGGAGTAAAGTCCCAACGCCAGAACGTGCACGTGTAATGATGCGTTACCAGCATTTGTTAAAAGAGCACCACGACGAGCTTGCGACAATTCTTGCCAGTGAAACTGGCAAAACATTTGATGATGCAAAAGGGGACGTTTGGCGTGGTATTGAAGTCGTTGAGCAGGCAATGAATATTCCTGCGTTAATGATGGGAGAAACGGTAGAAAACGTAGCGCGTAATATCGATACCTATAGCTATATTCAACCACTTGGCGTGTGCGTGGGAATTACACCATTTAACTTTCCAGCAATGATCCCTTTGTGGATGTTTCCAATGGCCATTGCTTGCGGCAACACCTTTGTATTGAAGCCTTCGGAGCAAGATCCATTAACGCCGACTAGACTTGCTGAGTTGTTTATCGAAGCTGGGGCTCCTGAAGGGGTACTCAACATCGTTCACGGCGGCAAAGAACAAGTTGATATTTTGCTTAATCACCCTACGGTAAAAGCAGTATCTTTTGTTGGCTCTGTTCCTGTCGGTCAATATATTTATCGCACGGCTACCGCGAATATGAAGCGAGCTCAGTGTTTTGCTGGCGCGAAAAACCACACTGTTATCATGCCAGATGCGAACAAAGAACACGTACTTAACAACATGGTTGGTGCTTCAGTTGGTGCTGCTGGGCAGCGGTGTATGGCTATTTCTGTCGCTGTATTTGTGGGCGACAGTAAAGACTGGATTGCAGAACTTGCGGATCGGATTGGCAAGGTTAAGCCGGGTTTATGGGATGATAAAGACGCTGGATTCGGTCCATTGATCAGTCCGAAGGCAAAAGCGCGTGTATTAGAACTTATTCAAAGTGGTAAAGACGAGGGTGCTTCCTGTTTGGTTGATGGCAGTGATACGACCGTTGAAGGTTTCGAGCAAGGTAATTGGCTTGGCCCAACCGTATTCAGTAACGTCACTGCTGAAATGCGCATATATCAAGAAGAAATTTTTGGTCCTGTTTTGTGCTGTATGTGTGTGGATACGTTGGAAGAAGCATTAGCGATAGTGAATGCCAATCAATACGGTAACGGCACATCAATCTTTACAAATAGCGGTGCTGCTGCGCGCAAATATCAAAGTGATGTAGAAGTGGGTCAAGTAGGTATTAACATTCCGATTCCAGTACCTTTGCCGTTCTTTTCATTCACTGGATGGAAGAATTCGTTCTATGGCGATCTCCACGCCTATGGTAAGCAAGCTATCCGTTTCTATTCCGAAACTAAAACAATTACGTCGCGTTGGGTCGAAAACGATATCCCATCTGGTCCAAATATGACTATTTCACTGCGATAGAGTTGAGGTAATTTATGAACTTTGAATTAACTGATGATCAAATCGCATTTGCCGAAACCGCAAAGCAGTTTTCCGATCAGGCGTTGGCACCGAATGCGGCCAAATGGGACCGCGATCACACGTTTCCAATAGATACATTCCGCCAAGCTGGAGAGTTAGGGTTTTGTGGCCTGTATTCACCAGAAGAAGCGGGTGGTCTAGGCCTATCGCGCCTCGATTCGTCGATTATTTTCGAACAACTCGCTATGGGTTGCACAACGACTACCGCGATGTTGACTATTCACAACATGGCGACCTGGATGATTGCGACTTGGGGCACAGATGAGGCCAAAGCACAGTGGTGTGATGAACTTATAGCTGGGCAAAAGCTTGCATCGTATTGCCTGACGGAGCCGGGTTCTGGTTCTGATGCAGCATCGCTGAAAAGCAATGCCAAACTGGATGGTGAGCACTACATTCTCAATGGTTCAAAAGTATTTATCTCTGGTGCCGGTTCAACAGACGTTCTTGTCGTAATGGCCAGAACTGGTGGAGCAGGTGCCGGCGGTGTTTCTGCATTTGTCGTTCCAGCTGATGCCGAAGGCGTTGGTTATGGTAAGCCTGAAGAAAAAATGGGGTGGAATGCGCAACCGACGCGGATGGTCACTTTTGACAACGTTAAGTTGCCTAAGAGTGCGCTGCTCGATCAAGAGGGCAAGGGATTTAAGCTGGCTATGCAAGGTTTGGATGGTGGTCGTATTAACATCGCGACATGTTCTATCGGGACGGCCCAACAAGCATTGAATACCGCGCGTGAGTATATGCACGAACGCCAGCAGTTTGGTAAGCCTCTTGCCGCATTTCAAGCGTTACAATTTAAGCTTGCCGATATGAATACCGAATTGGTAGCCGCACGACACCTAGTGCGCTTGGCTGCAAGTAAAGTAGACCATAAACATCCTGACCGAGCGACATACTGTGCAATGGCCAAACGCTTCGCAACCGACGTTGGTTTTAAAGTATGTAATGAAGCACTGCAAATTCATGGCGGTTACGGCTACATCAAAGAGTACCCGCTTGAACGTTATGTGCGCGATGTGCGCGTCCATCAAATCCTTGAAGGTACAAATGAAATAATGCGCGTAATCATCGCGCGTCGACTATTATCTGATGCAGCGGAAATACTTTAGGACTGGTTATGACCGAACAACGTGTTATTTGCACAACCATCGCAACAGAAACAGGTGCTGAAATAGGCCTTATTCGGTTGAATAAACCCGCCGCGTTAAACGCAATTGATTTGTCGATGGTGCGCCGTATTGACGCACAACTGCTAGAGTGGCAGAGCAACGACGATATTGTTACGATTGTGTTAGATGGGGTTGGCGACAAGGCGTTTTGCGCCGGTGGCGATGTGGTTTCAATGTACAATGCCATGCACCAAGAGCCAGGTAAAACACCGCAGTTTCTGCAAGACTTCTTCAATTTTGAGTATCAACTCGATTATCGTATTCACACCTATGATAAACCCATCATAGTAATGGGTAGCGGTATTGTAATGGGCGGCGGTTTGGGATTGTTCAACGGCGCCAGCCACCGCGTGGTAACAGCAACATCGCGTATCGCAATGCCGGAGATTACCATTGGTCTGTATCCCGATGTGGGTGGTAGTTGGTTCTTGCGTAAGATGCCCGAGAATTTAGGTCTATTCCTAGGCCTTACCGGTGCCAGTATGAACGCATCGGATGCGCTTTATGTCGCGTTAGCTGATTACTATCTTGGTGATTATACCTGCGAAGATTTACTCGACGCATTGAAGCGCCAGCCATGGCCAATCGAGCGTTCTACTAAAAATTCGGTGCGCGAGATGCATCAAGTGGTCAACATTGTACTTAAGACCTTTGACGGCCTTTCAAAAGAACGTCCGGCTAGCCAAATCGAACCTTTGAAAGGGCAGATCGCAGAGGCTTGTAGTGCCGATAGTGTAGCAGCGATTGCTAACAAAATATTGACGTTAGACAGCAGCGATAATAAATGGCTGGCCCGTGCACAGAAAGGTTTGGCAAATGGTTCACCTATTACCGCTCACATCGTTTATGAGCAAATGCAGCGCGCGGACTCACTTAGCTTAGCGGATTGTTTCCGGATGGAACTGGATCTGTCATGTCGTTGTGGTGAATTTGGAGAGTTTGCCGAGGGTGTAAGAGCCCTCCTGATCGACAAAGATATGCAGCCGCAATGGCGATTCAACAGCATTGCAACCGTCCCGGGCGAAACTATTGACTGGTTTTTCAGTTCACCTTGGACTGTTGAAGAACACCCCTTAGCACTTTTAGGACAATCTTTATGACACAAATCGGATTTATTGGCTTAGGCAATATGGGTGGCCCAATGGCCGAAAACCTATTGAAAAACAACTTTAGCGTTGCGGTATTTGATCTAGTACCGGCAGCAGTAGAAAAACTCTGTAGCGCCGGAGCAAGTGAAGCTACAACCGCAGCTGAAGCTGTTGCCAATGCCGATATTGTTATATCAATGCTGCCAGCAGGTGTGCATGTTCGTTCTCTGTATCTCGATGAAGATGGCGTAGGCTCACAAATAAAGCCGGGTACGTTGGTGATCGATTGCAGTACTATCGACGCAGCATCGGCAAAAGCGGTTGGTGAAGGATTACAGTCTCGCGGTATTCGCTTTATCGATGCTCCAGTGTCAGGTGGCGTGGGTGGAGCTCAAGCCGGCACACTGACGTTTATTGTTGGCGGTGAAGCCGCAGATCTTGAAAGTGCGCGTCCTGCACTAGAAGCCATGGGTAAGAATATTTTCCATGCGGGTGCGTGCGGAGCCGGTCAAGTGGCGAAAATTTGCAACAATATGTTGTTGTCAATTTTGATGTCGGGCACAGCCGAAGCATTACAATTGGGAATAGATAATGGCTTGGATCCAAAGGTGTTATCCGAAATTATGTTGCAAAGCTCAGGTCGCAATTGGACGTTAGAGCTTTACAACCCTTGCCCAGACGTTATGCCAAATACGCCTGCTTCAAATCAATACCGAGGTGGTTTTATGGTCGATTTGATGAATAAAGATTTAATGCTTGCGACACAATGTGCTGCTCAGTCCAACTCTGCTGTACCCATGGGCTCTCAAGCGCAAAGCTTATACAAACTGCACAGTAAGCAAGGTAATGGTAAACTAGACTTCTCGAGTATTTTTAATCTGTTCTCGGCGAAGTAATCCTAAAGGGTTCGTCGAGCGTAAACTGGAAAGCTATGGCGAACCCAAGTAAACCCGCGTTATTTCTCGATCGAGACGGTGTCATAAACGTCAATTATGGCTACGTCTATCAAGCTGAAAAGGTCGAATTTATACCGGGTATATTTGCGCTAATCAGGCGCTTCACAGCTGCCGGGTTTCAGCCTGTTATCGTAACCAACCAATCGGGTATTGCACGAGGCATGTACAGTGACGGCGACTTTCATCAGGTTATGGCATTTATCCAAACGCACTTTAGTGCCAAAGGGATTGCTGATATACCCTATTATTACTGCCCTCATCATCCTGATTTTGACACTACAGATGTGCTTTGTAATTGTCGAAAACCAGCGCCAGGAATGCTGTTGAGCGCGCAGCAGGATCTCAACCTTGATGTAACGCGATCGGTAATGGTCGGCGACAAGGTTATTGATATTCTGGCTGCGACCGCAGCGGGAGTTTATCGACCGGTACTTTACGATATATCAGGTGGACAACAACCAGTATTAGAAAACACGCTTGAACTGCGCTCCAGACTTAAGTACATAGAGGTCATTGATGATCTCAATCAACTTCAGCCATGATACTGACGTTATTCTGGTTCTGAAAATCTACTTAAGTGCTTTATTGCCTGACTGAGCAAATCAGTATTCAATGTTGCTGTGCTGCGATCCCCCGTGATCAAATTGGTAATTTCATAACTGCCATTAGTCATAATTTCAGTGCGTAATTCACCGTGCAGTAAGATGATTTTTTCGCCGCTAGTGGTCACCACCCAATTGCGTTCAGGCGATAGTAGATTTTGTCCCGTAGAGTAAAGACCGGCATTTGCTTCGCAGCCCATCATGTTGAGCGCGGTAGGTAAAATATCTTCGGTACTGGCAAGGGTATTTTGAATGTCAGCGCTGCTATACAAAATTCCGGCATTATCGGGCTTTTCTGGATCGAACCCGGTCGCGATTAATATGTGTGAGCGACTGATTAACGGGATGGATAACCACTGATCAATTTCTGCCGCCGACGCAAACACGATTATCAGCTTACCGCCAATAAGCGTATTTACGTAACGCAAGGCATCTTCTGTAACTACGGCACTGCCGGTATGGGGTACCAAATTAGGATCGGTATCAATAATCACGGGCAGATTAAATGCTTCAGCCATTCGAAATATAACGGGCGTAAAGCTGTTAAAGCTCTGCGAGTATATTTCTGGAGCACCGAACAAAGCAGTATGGACCATAGACTGAATGTTTTGTGATGGCATGTAGAACTGCTCATTGCGACGTAAATCCAGGGTTGAAATCGTTTCGATTTGCGCGCTATCAGTTTGCACGAAAATCGCAGTCGATTGGTCTGGGTTTATACTGCAAAAAATCGACGATAAGGGATAAGTTGCTGATTTCAGCTGTGGGTCAAATTGCAGTTGCTTGCGTTGTTGGTAACTTTCCAGATCGAGTAATTCATAGCGTGAAAGCAAAGTTTTCGCAGTTGCTGGGTACGACAGCGGGAACATATTATCTTGTTTGATGATTGGCTGATAGAGGCGGGCATCGGCCCATACATGCATGGCGTGACTTGACACGAAGCAAAGCACGAATAACGTTGTTACAGAAGTTCCAATCTTGTGTTTTACCAAGCGATCAATACGTTTCCAAACGGCATTTGCCAACACCAGCTGAAAACCCAGCCAAACCACGAACAACAAGCCCAAATAAGCCCATTGCTGCCAAGAGAAGGCACTGAGTTGGTTCTGGGCCTCAGAACGCACCAACTCAGCGGAGCTCAAAGTAATGTGAAAACCCGTCCGGTTATATATCAGAGCATCAAAAGCAAGCAGCGCTAAACCAACCGCTGCAATCACAGTAGCGCCACCTTTTATGATATTAACGTTAGTGACCCAATAACACTGAGGCAGAACAAAAATCACAAAACCACAGAAGGTCAAAAAACCAATATGCCCAAACCAATTAGCGACCAAGTATATATTGCCCAATGGCGTGCCCGTTGTGGGCGAGGAAAATATGAATACAGACGAAATAACCAGAGCTAAGATGATATTTGCAAGCGCAAACCAATGACCCCAATTAACCAGCTTTGTGACGCGTTGTCGGCGTGGAGATTCGGCTAATATCATAAATTACTAACCCAAACTCTTATGCAGAGCTGCACTGAACTGTTGTGCCACAGCTTCGCGCTGTGCCGGCTCAAATTGCTGGTTGAGCACCGTAGTGACGGTGTTACCTAAAACCATCAAAGACAGCTCGCGATCACAATCATGTTGATTGAGTGTATCAACTACTGCTTGCATCACAGATTCAATTTGAGCGGTGGAGTAACGTGATTGTATTGGCATGCAAAAACTCTATTTATGGTTGTTTTTATGAAAAGGCATGGTTTTTTGTATAAATCGATTATAATCGCTGCTTTAACGATAACAATGTTTATCGCAAAGTTTAATCATCTGCGCAATTTCGTGGCGTGTATCAAATTTAGGAAAATATCTCTGCATGAGTGCTGTTATACATCAATTTATTGTTCATCAACTACTCGTTACTGCTGAAAAGAAGCTCACTATAGCTCCGCGTAGCCAATGTATCGATGTTACATCATCAATCGAAGTCTTAGCTGAGCAAATTAATCATGCATTTAATGCTAAGCCTGGCAAAGGTGTAGGGAATTTCGCCATTGTTGACGAACAGCCTGAATTTAACTTTAAGGCGTCTTTGGTTGCCACTATGGCAAATTTGGCTGAAGATAAGGACGATGCGATCTTTCAACAATTTACTGTGGCGGCGGGTCAGCATTTGGTTAAAACCATGGCGGAAATGCAGATGGTTGAGACCGGCTTCCTAGTGTTTTGTCATTATGAATATTTGGCCACTGATTATTTGATGGTGTGCTTGCTCAATACAAAACAGCACGTTCATGTGGACAAGCAACTCGAACTTTCGATCAGTGAGCACTTGGACTTGGCGAAGATGCAGCTTGCTGCCAGAATTGACCTAACGCAGCTTGCCGTGCAACCAGAGCAAAACCGTTACATCAGCTTCATCAAAGGCCGAATGGGGCGCAAAGTCGCAGACTTCTTTATGACGTTCCTCGGTTGTGAAGAGTTGATGGACGTCAAGCAGCAGAACGCAAAACTCATTGATTCAGTTGACGCGTACCTATCTACTGAGCAGTTAGATATTGAAGAAAAGCAGTCACACCGTGAAGTTGTGCAAAACTACTATAAAGAGAAGATTGCCGCCGGTGACGATATTGTATTAAGTGAGTTAACCGCTAAGTTACCTGCAGATCTAGAACAGAAGTTTGATTTCAAGCAATTTGTTGAAGACAGCGAAGCGCAATTGGACGATAGCTTTCAACCGGACAAAACTGTGTTAAAGCAGCTAGCAAAGTTTAGTGGCCAAGGGGGCGGTATAACCTTGAGTTTCGACCGCAAGTTGTACGGTGACACAGTGCGTTATGATGCGGCAACAGATACGTTAGTTATCCGGGGCATTCCGCCAAATTTAAAGGATCAACTAATGCGCAGCGAAAAGTAAGCGACGTTATTCGCTAATGTAGCGACAAATCCTAGGTATACTATAAAAAGAAAATAGCCACGTGGGTGGCAATTAAAGATTAAGGCACTGATGCAATTATTTGTAAATGATTTAACCGTGATGGATTTCTCTTATCTATGCCCTAAGCGTGGCATGGTCGGAGAGAGCTGGATAGTCGATGTGGTTTTAGCCGGTGAGTTAAACGAAGAGAGCATGATCCAAGACTTCGGTAACGTGAAAAAGGACTTAAAGCGCCTGATTGATCAATATGTCGATCACAAGTTACTGGTGCCAGTAGAATCGCCGTGTACTACGATAATCCATGACGAATCAGCTGAGTTGGTACAAGTCAATTTTGAGCGCTGTAGGAGCGCCGAAGAGCAGGGCGAAGTTGTTGAGAAAGACGCTAGCATATATTTGCTTTGCCCTGATGAAGCTTATGCTTTTGTCTATGCTCAAGACGTCGATATGGACTCGGTTAAACAATATTTAACCGATATTATTGCCACACACTTACCGGATAATGTTGACGATATCACCTTGGAGCTTCGCTCTGAAGTGATTGATACGCCGTTTTATCACTACACCCATGGTCTGAAAAAGCACGAAGGCAATTGCCAACGCATTGCGCATGGACATCGTTCTAAAGTAATTGTCAAAACTGACGGTGAAGAAGACTTTAACGCCGAAAATTATTGGGCGACACGGTGGAGCGACATATACATCGGTACCAAAAACGACTTAGTCGAACCGAAGAAGCTCCGTTTAACAGGGGTTGATAAAGATTTTGGATACGCGCATTGTTTTGCTTATGAAGCATCACAAGGCTACTTCGAACTGGTGATTGCCAAGGCTGAAAGTGAATTAATTAAGCAAGACTCTACGGTTGAATGTTTAGCCCAACACATGTTGCGCGAACAACAGCGAATGGAGCCCAACAAACATTTTACCGTCATAGCATTTGAAGGTGTTGGTAAAGGAGCAATTGCAAATGGGTAAGCGTTTCGCGCGGTTAGCGTCTTGTATGTTAATTGCTGCTACATGTATGAGTTTTTCAGTTTCTGCTGCATATAGGCTACTAGACGAGCCTCAGCCTGGCGCATTGGTGCGTGGTGTTGCTGATTCTCCGGGAACGACAATTTCGCTCGATGGCAAACCGTTAAAAATCAGCCCTAACGGTGACTTTGTTTTTGGTTTGGGTCGCGAAGCGACAGGTAGCATTGACATAAGTTGGCAAGCGGCAGGAAAAAGCGGTTCAAAAAGTTACACGTTACCATCCAGAGAATACGATATACAAAGGATTGATGGATTACCACAAAATATGGTTACTCCAGATGAAGCCGTGCTTACTCGCATCCGTCAAGACAACCAGCAAGTCGCTCAAGCACGGGCGGGTGATAGCGATTTTAGTTATTTTATGCAATCGTTCATATGGCCGGCTGAGGGACCGTTAAGTGGTATCTACGGAAGTCAGCGCGTTTTGAATGGCGAGCCGCGTAGACCGCATTATGGCGTTGATATCGCCGCCCCAACCGGCACACCAGTAATTGCACCTGCCGACGGTGTCGTAACCTTATTTGTTCCCGATATGTATTTCTCGGGTGGCACGTTAATTATCGACCATGGCCACAAAGTCTCTTCAACTTTTATCCACCTTCACAAAGCTCATGTAAAAGAGGGCGATGCAGTGAAGCAAGGACAGTTGATTGCCGAAGTAGGTGCGACGGGTCGTGTAACAGGAGCGCATTTAGATTGGCGGATCAATTGGGGCAGAGTACGCGTCGATCCTCAACTGTTGGTACCAGAGCGCGATTAAGTCAAGTCGAACTAAGTTAAGCCCAACCATTGATTGAGTTTGTCAGCGTCACCGATAGTTAAATAGCACGTATCGGGTAGGGCGCTGTTAATAGTGGCGTTCAGGTTTAATAATCGACCATCTCTAACCAGGCTGATTGTTGTCTGCTCACTTGCCTGTTGCATAATGCGGTGTAGATTGTTTTTGTTTACCACCCAATCATTGATTGCAACTAACCGATCATTGACCTGGATCCCAGCGCGATCACCGTTTCCTCCTTCTCGTACTTGGGTGACTCTAACACCTAGTTCAGCAGTCGCTATATTGATACCTAAGCTTTTGGAGTGCCCAGTTGTAGTCGGTTTACCCCCTACATCATCGCTGTTTTCCGCATATGCAAAATTCATAGTTATGCCGATGGTCGCCAAGGTTTCTACTAATGGAAGTTCGCCAGCTTGGTGAACTAATGCGTTGATTAAAGGACTACAATCAACATTGGCAATCGCCCTTATTGCTGTCTCTATCACATTGTTTGGCGTGCCTACGCGTGTGATTCCATGGTGTTGCCACAAATAGCGCATTACGTCGTCGAGGCTCTTGGCGTTATCGGTTTGTGTACGAAGATATACATCTAAACACAAGGCAATTAGACCACCTTTAGTGTAATAACTAACGATGTGATTAATCGAATTAGCATCTTGTTGATAGAACCGCGTCCAGGCATCAAAGCTTGATTCTGATGTACTTTGTTTGAAGCGTCCGGGATTACGCATGATACGCGTGATGCTTTTAGCGAGTATCTCAAGGTACTGACTAGGTGGTATTACACCAGCACGGGCCAGCGCAACGTCATCGTAGAATGACGTGAATCCTTCATAGATCCACAATTGTTCGGTATAACACTCCTGCGCTAACTGATACTGCTCAAAGCCTTCGGGGCGGATCCGTTTAACATGCCACGTATGCAAAAACTCATGACTACACAGCGCCAGAAAGTCGCGGTATGACGGGTTGATCTCAGGGTTTTCACCCAGCTGCGGTAAATCCCAACGCGGAAACAGCAAAACGGTTGAATTCATATGCTCTAGGCCGCCATAGCCTTGCTCAGCTAACAGGGTGATAAACAGGTATTTATCTACCGGCGGAGTACTTTCAAACATGCCTATATGTTGCGCGAGAATGGGTTTTAAGTGACCTTCCATGCGCTTTAGGTCAAGCGGCAGAACGCCGGTAAATACTATACTAAAATCAATGCCCTGATGGCTAAAGTTATGCTCAATAATCTGACCAAATAGCACGGGGTAGTCGATTAAAGCATGATAGTCTTCAGCAACGTATTGGCCAAAACCATTACTGTCTATTGCGATCGACGGCATACCTGTACGCAATTGCCAAGCCTTTGTTGTGCAGCTCGTTGAGTTAATACATGTGACATAGTGTGGCGCGTGTTCGAAGCCTGCGACGTGCATGAATGCACTGGTGCCATTGATGAAACCGTATTCGTCACATAAATATGCACTGCGTACCGACAGGTCAAAGGCATAAACCGTATACCGTACCTGGCAGGCCTGACCATTTGTCGATAGTGACCATTGCTGCTTGTCTAATTTTTGCCAAGTTACTTCAGCTGAATCGGCAACTACGGTAAGCTCGCCGATGTTTTTGGCAAAATCACGGATCAAATAACTGCCGGGTATCCATGCGGGCAAACTTAGCACTAAATTGGCAGTATCGTGAGCAGGAATATGAATGGTGACGGCAAACAAATGCTGGGAAATACTTTGCGGTTGAAGTGTATAACGAATGCCCGGTGCGTTGACCATTATGTAACCCTTATTGCTTTGTGATTGAAGGCAGATTATGCTTTTAACAAATAAAAAGCACTATCATTTTACTGTGACAGATAACGATAACAAAAACAGTAGTAGCCTTTCTGCTGTTGACTTAGCCAGCCTAAGAGCTCTGCAGCCGGGTACTATGGTCGACTTGCAAATCTCCACGCCCACAAGACCAAAGCGGGTGAAGACTCAGTATGTTGGTATAGATTATCCGCGTTGTATGGTTTTCCAATTTCCGAATATGAATAAGTACGGTGTTTTAAAAGATGTTTTATATCCGGAAAACACGGTAATCGTGCGCTATGTGCTAGAAGGTGAAAGTGGTCAAATAATCGCGTTTAAGGTCAAGGTCAATCACATTCAGTCGAAGCCGAGTAGCTTGTTTTTTACTACTATTCCGCAATCTTTACAGAGTTTAGGGTTACGCGCAGAGAAACGCAACTCGCCGGGTATTGCGGCAGAATTGACAATTGGCGAAGGTGTAGAAGCCGCTAAGAGCCTCATTGTTGATGTATCGCAAAATGGTTGTCGCGTTTTACTCGACCAGACCCAAGTTGCTGAGAAACCGACTGATGAAATGGCAGTAGATAGCCCTGTAACCTTGTGTATTGATCTCAGTGATAAAACCATCATATTAAAAGGCAATATTAAGAATGTAAAAAAAGAATCTGGTCACCTGTATATTGGGATCCAGTTTGATTCGTCTAACGCAGACGTAGACGTGTTATTAGAACGCCATATCATCTCGGTATAGCGCAACAGAGAAAACCTATGCGACAGATTGAAAAACTCATAAATAAATATGGCGAAAGCCATCAAAACAAAACTAACATTTGGATCCATGCGATCGCTGTCCCTTCGATTTACTTGGTTAGTATTGGCTTGGTTTGGTCAATTCCCGTTCCTGAGTTTATCGCCCAGTTTAAGGTAAACTTTGCGCATATCGTTGCAATCCCTGTGTTGTATTACTATTTTAAGCTTTCCGGTCCTATTGGAGCGGCTATGACGCTACTGACAATTGCCTCTTTTGGGTGCATTAAATTGGTTGAAAGTGCAGGTATTAGTGTCTTGTATTTCAGTGTGATCCTATTTGTAGTGATGTGGATTTTGCAGTTTATAGGCCACAAGGTCGAAGGTAAAAAACCATCATTTTTCGAAGACTTACGTTTTTTGCTAATCGGCCCTGCATGGTGGTGGGTGCATTGGTTGAAACGTATGAATATTAGTTATTAAACGTTCAAGTCACTTGCCTGCAATACATGCGACCAGTCGGTGTGCAATTACGACAAGTGCACTATTGGTGACTCATTGACCGTTTATAATACGAGTAAGTAATGTCAAAAGAGTTACTCGTGGTTCGTTGGCAAAAAGTATTCGATAACAATGAGCGTTTGTTCTGGACCCTGCACACTGCAGGGTGGACGGGCTTTGCGCTGGTTTATTACATTGAATCACTACTGCATGATATGCGGTCGATTTGGTTCTTAATTATCATAATGAACGCCTACGCGGGCTGGCTGCTTACTATTCCGTTGCGCTTCGTCTTTCGTTGGAGCAAACGCCAGTCAGCGGTGAAAATGTTGGTAAGCGTTGCTGCGGCAATATATATCATTGCCTCGTTATGGGCGCTGATTAAAAACATTAATTATTGGGAAATCTATAAACACGGTTATCGACCTGATGAATGGTATATGTATTTCTCAAATACCATTAATTCACTGATCATGATCGTGTGTTGGGGGGGCTTATACTTTGGTATTAAGAACTTTCAAATGCTGCAAAAAGAAAAGCAAAACGCCCTTAAAGCTTCTACTATGGCTCACCAAGCGCACATCAAAATGTTGCGATATCAGCTTAATCCGCACTTTTTGTTTAATACATTAAATGCGATATCGACTTTGATCTTAATCCAAGACAATAAAACTGCTGAGGGCATGGTTACCCGATTGAGTAACTTTTTGCGTTACTCACTGGATAATGACCCAATCAAAAAAGTCCCGCTAGCCCAGGAAATTCAAGCGCTGCGATTGTATCTTGAAATAGAGAAAGTGCGCTTTGATGAACGGTTAAGTGTGGTTTGGGAAATTGAACCTCGCTGTGAACGAGCATTAGTTCCAAGCATGATTTTGCAACCTTTGATAGAAAATGCAATCAAATATGCTATCTCTAAATTGAGTAAAAATGGAACGATCACAATAACGGCGCGAATTTTTGGTTCCGATCTGTTGATTGATGTCGCCGATAATGGCCCGGGAGCTGAAATAAAAAATGGTAAGTTGGCGCGTGAACATGGTGTTGGATTACCTAACATTCGTGAACGACTACAGTCGTTGTACAGTAAGAATTTCTCATTTGTGATCGCGAATAATCAACCGAACGGATTACGGGTTAGTCTTCGTATTCCCTATGAATTGAAGGAAGTAGAGCATGACGAATAAAACGCTAAGGGTCATGGTTGTAGATGATGAGCCTCTAGCACGTCAAGGATTGAAACTCAGATTGCAAGCACATGCCGACGTTGAAATTGTCGGGGAGTGCAACAACGGCCTCGATGCCGTCACGCTAATTCCACAGGAACGTCCAGACCTCGTTTTCTTAGATATTCAAATGCCAGAACTCAATGGTTTTCAAGTGATACACAAGTTGCGAGAGCTCAAGCAACCGATGCCGTTGGTTGTGTTCGTAACAGCCTACGATAGTTACGCCATTAAAGCGTTTGATATACATGCGCTCGACTACGTCCTCAAACCAATTGACGACGTGCGTTTGGAAACCGCATTGAGCAAAGTCAGGCGTACCTTGTCTGCTCAGCAAAATCAGGACAACACTAACAAACTAGTTAACTTGGTGGCAGATTTGACCGGTGATGATTGCGAAGAAATCTTGCGTAAATTAGCCGCGGGAGAGCCAGTTGAGTCTTCACCTTATCCGGATGTAATGTCTATCAAAGATGGTTCTGAGGTTACACGGGTGCCTGTTGCTGATATCCAATGGGTTGATGCTGCGGGTGATTATATGTGTGTGCACGCCAAAGAGGGCATGCACATCATGCGAAAAACCATGAAGGAATTGGAACAATCGCTGAATCCAAAAACCTTTATCCGCGTACATCGCTCGGCACTGGTTAATATCAACTTCGTTAAAAAGTTGGTCAGTCATGTTAGCGGTGAATATCACCTCATTTTACACAACAATACTGAGCTTAAAGTGAGTCGTAGTCATCGCGACCGCGTCAAGCAGGCAATGAACCTTTAGCTTAAGGTTCTAATCGGTTGTCGCGTTGACTAACTGACTCATTGCTTCAACGCAAAAGGGCTCTATAGGTTTTTGTTGAGCCCAGGTTTGTGCCAACGGTACTGCGACCGGCTCACCGTTTCGCTCAGCAATCATTACACCACTTTGGCCATCAAGTAAGGCTTGGACAGCATAGCTACCAAGCTTGCTAGCTAGGATCCGATCTTGGGGGACTGGTGAGCCGCCGCGTTGCACGTGACCAAGTATCACCGGCCGTACTTCGCTTCCTGTGCGTTGTTCTAATTCACTGACGAGATCACTGAGGCCGCCAGGCCATACATTCTCAGCAATTACGATAATATAACTAATACTGCCGTGATTTTCCCGACGGTACTGCAGTTCTTCAAGCATTGCAGCGAGGGCTTTATCTCTTGATTCAAACAGCTCAGGTATAATTACGTGGTCAGACGCTGAGGCCAAAGCAGCATTAAGCGCGATAAAACCTGCGTGGCGACCCATTACTTCGATGAGAAAAATGCGCTCAAAAGCATCAGCAGTGTCACGTACTTTGTCAATTGAGCTAACCGCGGTTTCGATTGCAGTGTAGTAGCCAATGGTGGCATCGGTACCAAAGATGTCATTATCAATTGTCCCAGGTAAACCAATAACTTTACCTTGCCAATGCTGACTTAAATGGTTGGCGCCTCGAAAAGAGCCATCACCGCCTATAACAATCAATGCATCTATATTTAGTTCATTGAGGTTATTTGCCGCAACGATTGCTGCCTCTGGCGTCTTGAACTCCAAACAACGAGCACTGTGTAATATCGTTCCTCCGCGTTGAATGAGGTTGTGCATGCCTTGCGCTTCGAGTTTTTTATATTGCTGTTGAAGCAGGCCATTATAGCCATGCAAATAACCGTAAGCCTCTAAGCCCAAGCGTTCACAGGTTAAAACAACCGCACGAATGCAGGCGTTCATACCGGGTGCATCGCCACCCGATGTTAATACAGCAATTTTTTTCATTGCAAAGTGAATCCTTTTGCTTGTTATCGGTCATAACAGATATACACGCTACGCAAGGTATTGAGATTTAGCAAGTCACATATCTTTACATTTCTTTTAGCGACAGTGAATGGCTATCACCGTATGCTTATTTGACATAAAAAGGAGTTGTGATTAATGCGCCATATCGTTTTAACTATTTTATTGTTGGTTTCTGTAACCGGCTGCTCTTCAAAGTTTGCATATAACAATTTGGACTGGCTGGTGTACTGGTATGTAGATGATTACATCGAGTTTTCTGATCAGCAAGAAGAGCAATTTGACGCAAAATTAGCAATTTGGTTAGATTGGCATCGCAAAGAAGAGCTCAATCAATATGTGGCTCATTTAGAACGGGTTAAGGCCAAAGCACTGGGCGAACCGATGAGCCCTGAGGACATAGCTCAAGAGTTTGACAATGCTCGGCAACATTGGGAGCGAGTAAGAAACAAACTCAGCCCTGAGTTAGCTCAAATGGCACCATCGTTAACTGACGATCAAGTCGTCTATTTATTTGCGGCGTTAGAAAAAGAAAACCGCAAAGAAGAAGAGGAGCGCGAGGAACGTAGCGAAGAAGAGCGCTTAGAGCGGCGTACGGATAGTATTATTGACCAAATGGAAGATATGATCGGCAAGTTAATCGATGACCAAAAAGCGATTATCGTTTCGTACGCACCTCAATTTGAATCAACCTATGACTATTGGCTTGTGTATCGTCGCGATGTACAACAGGCCGCTCGCCAACTGTTTATTACCCGTGACAGTAATCCTAATTTCGTTCAAGACCTTACCGATTTGATGGTCAATCCAGATGTTTATCGCACCGAGCAACACGTTCAAACTATCGAACGCAACCGCCTGTTATATGCAACTATGGTATCTGAATTACACACAACACTCACAGATAAGCAAAAACGCAAGCTAACTAAGGAAATGAACGCTATCATTGAGGACATTGAAGACTTACAGAGTTAACTGGATTGACCGCCGCAACATCCTCCAATTATCGTCCTAAATTTGCATTTGCACTGGCTTTACTAACCGCAGTTATGTGGGGAGTACTGCCGGTATTCCTTAAGCTATGTCTATTGTATATGGACGCTGTTACTATTACTTCCTTGCGCTTTTTGAGCGCAGCTATGATCCTGTTACCTATGCTGATAATGCGCGGTGAGTTAACGTCGTTATTCAACGCCCGCTGGGGGCTACTGTCTCTCTGTTTATTGGCAACCCTGATGTTAGCGGGTAATTATGTCGCCACTGTACAAGGGCTGGTTTATCTCAGTCCAGAATCGGTACAAGTTTTGATGCAGGTAGCACCTCTGTTGTTGATGCTTGGTGGTGTGGTGATATTTCGCGAGTCTTTTTCGAGGTTGCAATTACTTGGAGCAGCGGTCCTTGCGGTCGGTCTTGTGCTGTTTTTCCATCAACGCATACCGCAAATTGTTAGCTCCGATCAGGAGCAGCCCATTGGTATTGTCATCGTGGTTGTTGCTGGTGCATGTTGGGCTGTATATGCATTGATTCAAAAACCACTACTGCAGTATTTTTCGGCACGTCAGTTGACCTTTTTTATCTATATTGTCGGTGGGCTTTCACTGATCCCATGGACGGCTCCAAGTGGATTTCTCAATCTACCAGCGTTGCAGATTTTTGCCTTGGTATTTTGTTGTTTAAATACCCTGATCGCATACGGTGCCTTTACTCACGCACTGGGTATTTGGGAAGCGTCAAAAGTCGGTGCGATAGTGGCAACAGCGCCGTTATTTACCTTTTTAGCGACAGCCGCAGCAGTTCGGTTGTGGCCTGACGTCTTCGCCGCTACTGAGTTAGATTGGTTGGCATATTGTGGGGCAGGCGCAGTCGTAGTTGGTAGTATGATGGCATCATTGGGCCGTAACCGATAACTCAAACATGTTACTCTGCCGGGTTAAGCTTCAAGTGAACTTTGAAGTTTGGCAAACTGGTTATGCCTTCAACTGTTTCAGATATGATGTATTCACCATTGCATTCAATATCAAAGACATACTGCTGTTTAAACACTTCACTAACGGAACTACCGGTAATTGATTGTGAAACCGAAGTAGATCGAATGGTTGCTTTGCCCTCAACACGCTGTTCTCCGAAATTTTGTAAGACTACGGTGAAGGTGCACGAATTGTCGCTACATAAAGGCAGACCATAACTGACATCAATATTTCCACTGCTGCCATCGTGAAAAGACCATATGGCTAAGACAATGAATGTAATAGGTAAAAGAACAAGAATGAGATACTTCTTAAACTTGGCAATTTGATTTTGTTTTTCTCTGCTCATAACGACCTTGTCGACTTAGATTACTTAATCCATGCACTTTACATAAGGACGTTTACGCGTTTGGCAAATAGCAGATGTATAAAATTACTCGGTCTCTTCTCTTCGGATTGCGCCAATCGGTTGTTGATCGCCTTTGCAAATAGTGTCGTAATCGTCGCGATAATAGCGCAGTTCTGTACACTCAGTCTCATAGCGCTTACGGGCCGTTAATGCTTGTTGAGGGTAACGGTTATTGCGCATAGTCTCGGCGAGTTCGAGGCACCCTTGTTCTTGTCGTTGCACTTCTAGAATATCTTCACATAGGTTATTGGAACTGCAACCGCTGGTGAGCAACACAACGGTGACTGCAGAGATGCTTAGTTTACATGTAGTGTGTAACGTGCTCATTTGTTTAAATCCAAGTAGGGGGTTAACTCTTCCTGCAAATCGTCTAGTTTTTGCTGGTGATTGTCGCGCAGTGGTAAGCTGTTAACTAACTTATAGACTTGGCGCAACTCAATTACCAGTTTAGGCTCAGGTTTTCTTTGCATATCTAGCAACTTACTTATGCTTTGTAGCAGGTTAAGTGCAACGCCTATATTGACTGGAGCCATGGTTTTCGCTGAAGTAAAGCTTTGCATGGCGGTTTCATATTTACCATCTCGATAAGCTTCGATACCGTCCTTATTGTGAGCTTTATAGGCTTGGTGTCGTTCTGCGTGTTGTGTGTTTTCGCTTTCAATCAAGTAGCGTACATTAGGATCTAGCTCATCGGCTCTACTCGCAAGCAGTTTAGCCAATCGCTCGGCATCTTCGAAATCACCTATTTCTTCCATCACTTTAAAACTATCGGGTGCGAGCTTAAGCGGATACTCATCGTACTTAGCCTCTATGCCTACTTGTGCTTTTTCAAGTAATTTCTTCGCTTCAATGGTTTTGCCGTCGAGCGCGTTGATTCTGGAATGCACGATGGCTTCATACAGGCTGAAATCAATGTTTTCGCCGCCGCGGGTAAATACTTCGTCATTGCGGTTGCGTTGCAGAGTAATCAAGGCTTCCTGTTGAAACCGGTTGCGAGTTTGTTTGTCGTCTGCGTGTTCGGCGACATCGAGAATGCTGCGAATGTAATTGCTTAGATGCACGACATCACGGTGTACCGAGCGTTTACTCATTTGCCAAATGGCGTGGCAGGAATCTTTGGCAAATTCAAAGTCGCCCACGTTACGGGCGATAGATGCTGCATGAAACTGGCGCTGCAAAGACAGTGGCGCGATAGAAACAGCTTGCTGAATGTCTTTGAGGGCGCTGTCGTACTTCTGTTTCGCAGTGTGCGCGCTAGCTAAGATATCATAAGCATCTACATTAAAACGATTCGCCTTTAATAGCGATTCGGCTACCGAGATTGCTTTATCCGGTTGTTTTAGCCCTAAATGGCTCTGTGCCAAAGTTTTTTGGGCCCATTTAACTGGCCTTTGATTGTTTACGCGCTCAGCTAAGGACTTCGCTGCCGCGTAATCTTTATTGCGTAAATACAGTTCGGCTAGAAGCTTTAAACAGGTTTGACGATAATTTAGACTGCCTTTGAGCAACTCTAAACAGGCATCTATTGCGGTTTCAATATCGTCATTGGCGATTGACTTATAAACGTCGGCTAGTTCAGTGCGCCGATGATAGGCGCGATTTAATCGGGTTTTTAATTGGATTTGTGAAAAAGGTTTGACCAGATAATCATCGGGCTCTTTTTCTATTGAGCCAATAACCAAGTGACGCGCACTATCTGCACTAATTATTAGTACTACGGTGGTGGGCTTTACCAGCTTGCGTAAACGCAGCTCTTCAATAAGTTCGAAACCATTCTTTTTATCTGCACCAAGGTGGATATCACAAACCACAAAATCAAATTTTTCTTTGCGGCTCAAACTGATGGCTGTCTCGGCGGTCGGGGCGACTGCTACTGATTGTGCGCCCATAGTATTGAGCAATCCGCGCAACATCACTAGAAAAGGACGTTGATCTTCGACTACAAGAAAGCGCTTTTTGGCGTAATTGACTATTTCCATTTAAAAATAAAATCGCTGGATATCACACACATAGTCGACCATTCATCAGCGTAACGCAAGATTAAGAAACGTATTTTTCGGCCGATAACCGTTATTGAGCGAAGTAAATCACCCTGAGTCTATGCAAACAACGCCAGTTAGTTATTCTTTAACAGAATACGGGCCCGAGTACAGCGGGCGGCTTTGTAGTGCACTACAGGAAGGGCAAAACTTTGCATATTATCTCGCGACTATTAACCCAAACTATTATGCCTCACCTAAATTAGCTGCCCCCAAAGAGCCAGAGCTAACTGAAGAGGGAATAGAGAATCATTATCGCGTAGCACCTTTAGATGCCAGTTCCGCCGATTTCGAGTACTTGCGCGTAAGTGCCGAGTTGATTGCCAATCAACAAGTTAACCAATTGCTTTTGTGGCAGAGCATGCATCCTGATCCTCTAGCGATCAAAAATGACCCATCGCACATTGACGACGAAGTATTGGCCAATTGTCATTGGCAGACTCAAGAGTTCTTTCGGAAGCCGCATGACGAATCATCTAAAGACGAACTAACCCTGTCTCCGAATGCACTGGCTGAGCTTATTCCACAAGCCCAAGCGGCTTTAAGCTAGTTGCTTTTAGCGCTTAACGGGTGTAAAGTCCGCGCCGAATTTTGCCCTGGTTTTACGTTCCAATTAGCAAATAAGGAAAATCTGAATGACCAAGACTATCGTCTGCGCGCTATATAAATTTGTGACGCTCGAAAACTATGAATCTATGCGTGAACCGCTACACACGGTTATGCTAGACAATCAAATCAAAGGCACATTGCTGCTTGCTCAAGAAGGTATTAACGGCACGGTTTCAGGCCCGCAAGAAGGTATTGATGCTTTATTGGCTTGGTTAAACAGTGATGAACGTTTAGCGCCAATCTCATACAAAATCAGCCTTCACATAGAGCAGCCGTTCTATCGCACTAAAGTAAAGCTTAAAAAAGAAATTGTGACCATGGGGGTTGAAGGTATCGACCCTCGTAAGACCGTTGGTACGTATGTTAAGCCGAAGGATTGGAACGACTTGATCGCCGACCCTGAAGTAACGGTAATTGACACGCGCAATGATTACGAGATTGAAATTGGTACGTTCAAGCATGCGATTAACCCAAATACAGAATCATTCCGTGAGTTTCCGGCTTATGTCGCGAAAGAGCTTGACCCAAGCAAACACAAAAAAGTAGCGATGTTTTGTACTGGCGGGATACGCTGCGAAAAGTCTACCGCATATCTAAAAGAGCAGGGCTTTGATGAGGTGTATCACCTTGAAGGGGGTATCTTGCAATATTTAGAAGATGTGCCTCAAGAAAAGAGCTTGTGGGAAGGTGATTGCTTCGTGTTTGATAATCGCGTTGCAGTTAATCACGATCTTGAGCAAAGTCACTATGATCAATGCTATGCATGTCGTTTACCTATCACCGCCGAAGACAAAGCCAGCGACAAGTATGAGCCAGGTGTGAGTTGTCCGCATTGCTACGATAAACACAGTGAAGAACAGATCCAGCGTTTCCGTGAGCGCGAGAAGCAAGTGCAGCTTGCACAAGAGCGCAATGAAGCTCATGTGGGCAGTGATGCAAAACTAGACACTAAACGTCGTCGCCAAGAAAAAGCGGCAGCGCGCAGAGCACAAAAAAAAGCGATGGGTAAGGCGCACTAAAACATCGAAAAATGCTGATTGTGAGCAAGGTTTGCATAGACATCTTTACACAATCAGCGCTACACTAGTGGCATTGTAGTTTTGATGTAAACAGTGAGAAACATGTCTGATAAAAGCCTTACAGAAGCGCAAATCGAAGATGTTCGCAAAGAGTTCGAGTACTTCGATAAAGACAACAATGGTCAAATCGATATGCAGGAGTTTATTGAACTGCTGACGATATTGTCACCGAAAACCAAAGCCAATCGAGTCAAAGAAGGTTTTGATTTGATTGATGATAACCACGACGGGTTTATAGACTTTGAAGAATTCTTGAAATGGTGGCAAGAAGGTTGGTGGGAATACTAATCAGTTCCTTACTCTTATATAAAATGTGCGCTGTGGCGCACATTTTACTTTGTACTACCGGAAAACTTCCAAACCTAGCCATATCGGGCTAAATCAATGGGCATTAATCGTTGTATCAACTTTTCTGATTTCAGACGTCTCGCGCATCAGCGTTTGCCTCGCCCCATTTTTGATTACATCGACGGTGGTGCTGATGATGAAGTCACAAAGGCTCGGAATACTTCCGCATTTGACGACTGTGACTTGCTCCCCTCGGTGCTGACTGGTGTCGATCAGGTCGATTTATCGGTCACTGTGATGGGGCAAAGGCTCGACGTACCGTATTATTGTTCGCCTACCGCACTACAACGGTTATTTCATCACCAAGGTGAACGAGCGGTTGCACTTGCTGCGGCAGAATTTAACACCCTGTTTGGCGTGTCTTCCTTAGGCACAGAAAGCTTGGAAGACATTCGTCAGCTAGTCCAAACGCCACAAGTTTATCAATTTTATTTCCACAAAGATCGCGGCCTCAATCGCGCTATGCTAGAGCGTGCGAAAGCAGCGGGCATCAAGGTCATGATGCTAACCGTTGATTCAGTGACCGGTGGCAACCGCGAACGCGATATCCGCAGTGGCTTTTCCATTCCGATGCGTTTGACACCGAGCGCAATGCTCGAATTTATTCGTAAACCCCGCTGGGGCATTGGCTATTTACGCAGTGGAGGTTTTGCCTTGCCGCAATTAAATGCCCACATCAATTTCAATGGCTCTGCTACATCAATCGGTAGTTACTTTACAGAGATGTTGGAGCCGAGTATTGATTGGGACGATGTGGCCGAAATGATTGAGTTTTGGGACGGAGAGTTTTGTCTCAAGGGCCTAATGCATCCAGATGATGCCAAACGTGCTGTCGATGTCGGATGCTCAGGTGTTGTGGTATCTAATCACGGTGGCCGTCAACTCGATGGCAGTCGCAGTTCGTTTGATCAACTTGACGAAATTGTCCAAGCGGTAGGTGATGACTTGGATGTTCTATTCGATGGTGGTGTTCAGCGCGGTACCCATATCATTAAGGCGTTGTCACTGGGCGCTAAAGCTGTTGGCATTGGTCGCGGCTACTTGTTTCCCCTGGCGGCCGGTGGCCAACAAGGCGTGCATAGAGCGCTACAAATATTCAAAGACGAGATGCGCCGCGATATGCAACTGCTCGGCAAAGCTAGCATTGCCGATCTATCAAAGACTAATCTTCGCTATCGCTAGATGCGTCGTCGATGATCACCGACTTAGGTTTGCGACGCATCGGTGCATCACCAACGTCAACACCAGCCATACTTTTCACCCGTTTTTTCGGTGCTTCTACTTTAGTTTTAGTTGCTCGGCGAGAGGTTTTCGCTGCCTTTTGGGTCTTTTTCTTTACGGGTTTATGGTCATAACCTTTAAAGCTGGCGACTAGATCGGCAAAGCTAAATTCTTCCAGCGGATAATCGAGTAGGGCGCGAATATCTGTGTAACTATGCCAATCACGGGGGCCGACAAATGCAAAGGCTTGCCCGATATTACCGGCGCGACCTGTTCGACCAATACGGTGAATATACTCTTCAGCCTGTTTAGGTAGATCGAAATTAATCACTAAACCAACGCGGGGTAAATCTAAACCTCGGCTGGCCACATCCGTACAGACCAGTTGCGAGTGTTGCCCTTTCGCGAACGCGTTCATTGCATTCGAACGGGCGTTTTGTGGCATTTCAGCATGCAGCGCAACCGCATCTAAGCCATTTTCGTTTAGGTGTTTTGCTAAACGTTCGGTATCCTCACGCGTTGCGGCAAAGATAATCGCTTGATTGTGTTCAGTTTGCTCCAACGCAGCAACCAACAACTGATCTTTATGTTCAACATTATCAGCAAATACAATTTTTTGACTGATTTCACTGTGCTGCTCAGTAGCACTGCCTACCACGACTTTGGTTGGCGTTTTCAATAATGATTGGGCTAAACCATCGATTTCAATACGACCAAGTGTTGCTGAAAACATCATGGTTTGGCGCTTGCGGTGATCAGCGAAGCGATTGATAAGTAGCAGTTGCTCCTTAAAACCTAAATCGAGCATGCGATCAGCTTCATCGAAAATTAATAATTCTAAGCCATTGATAAAAAATGACTTGCTATCTAAATGGTCGGCAATACGACCTGCGGTTCCAACGATAATCTGCGGGTTGCGGCGCAATACTTTGATTTGATCGTTGTAGTTTTCGCCGCCGACAATCAGCTGACAAGTAATAGGCATATTAGCGGTTAGCCACTTAGCTTCAAAAAAGACCTGCTTGGCCAGTTCGCGAGTCGGTGCAAGTATCAACACGCGCGGATCTTGTTTACTTAGTGCCTTGGTTTTTAACAAACGCTGCACAGTAGGTACAAGAAAAGCCAGCGTCTTACCTGAACCCGTTTTCGACGACGCGACAATGTCATTGCCTTTCAACGCTGGTGCAATGACTTTTGCCTGTATTGGCGTCAAATCAGTAAACTTTTTATCGGTTAAGACTTTCTTGATCCGGTGATCAAGAGGTAAATCATTAAATAGCAATGGGCTTTCCTCGGCACAATTCGCCGCTATTATCCCTGAATGCTGGGTAAAACGATAGGGTTGTAAGGAAAATGAGAAAGATTGTGGGTTTTATACAACAATTTATTCTCAATGCTTGAGGAGCAGAAGTGACTGCCTCACAACGTGGTAAAAATAGCCCGCGCTTAGCAGAGCATCTAAAAGATTCAGATAAGCCCTACCACGCGCGCAGCATGTCGTGGGCACAGAGGCTTAAACGTGTATTCAACATCGACATTACCGAG
>CAXRGW010000111.1:0-37106 GCA_964230255.1 Alteromonas sp. | reverse complement strand
GTTGTAACGCCCGATATCCACGCGCGTATTATGAACGAAGTGATTAATCCGACTGTTGCCGGCATGCGCGCGGAAGGCAATGAATACACCGGTTTCCTTTACGCTGGCTTGATGATCATGGCCGACGGTACACCGAAGGTTATTGAATACAACTGTCGTTTCGGTGATCCGGAGACTCAACCAATCATGTTGCGCCTGACGTCTGACCTTGTTGAACTCTGTGTAGCGGCCTGTGAAAAACGCTTATATACCCAAACCATTGAGTTTGATCAGCGCGCAGCAGTAGGCGTAGTGCTCGCCGCTGGTGGATACCCCGGCGGTTATGCTAAAGGCTTACCCATAGAGGGTTTAGCGGTGGCTGCAGAGCTACCCGGTAAAGTGTTCCATGCGGGAACTCTATCTCAGGGTGAGGCTATAATTACCGCCGGTGGTCGAGTATTGTGTGCCACTGCATTGGGTAATAGTGTGACGCAAGCACAACAATGCGCTTATCAATTGGTAGATAAAATTAGTTGGCAAGACAGTTTTCATCGCACCGATATCGCCTATCGAGCAATCGCGCGCGAACAGTAAAATTGGGCGATTGGTCGCTCCACCTCTTGCTTTTTTAATGGACATGACTGTTAATGGAGACACTAACAGTCATGATCCATGGATAGCTAATGCTCGAACTGGCGGGGATCCGTAAACAATTTCAAAACGGCGATGATATTGTCGTAGCCCTCAATGATGTCTCTTTATCTATCGCTCAAAATGAGTTTGTTGCCATTATGGGCAGTTCAGGCTCGGGCAAATCTACATTAATGAATGTTTTAGGCTGTTTAGACACGCCTGATGCCGGTAGTTATCTCCTCGATAAACAGAATATTGCGCAACTGGATGACGATACGTTATCGAACATTCGCAATCAAAAGATTGGTTTTATTTTTCAGACCTTCCACTTACTCCCCAAGTTATCAGCTTACGAAAATATTTTGCTGCCGCTGCGTTATTCAACAAGTAATGAGGTTGAAGCACGACAGCGCGCGGATGTATTGGTTGAAAGAGTCGGGCTGGAACATCGTAAACACCATAAACCCTTTGAGATGTCAGGTGGTCAACGGCAACGTGTTGCTATCGCTCGCGCCTTAATTAATCAGCCCAGTGTTATTTTAGCGGATGAGCCAACTGGCAACTTGGATAGTAAAACCTCGGTCGAAATCATGCAGTTGCTGACCGAATTGCATCAAGCTGGGCAGACTATAGTGATGGTAACGCACGAAGATGATATTGCTGAGTATGCACAACGCACCATCATGATGAAAGATGGGGATATTCTCGATGACCGATAATAAGCGTCGTTTTGCACGCACTGCACTAACTACAAGTTTAACTTTACTCTTGGCTAATGTTGCTCAGGCAGAAGAAATGCTGCTGCTTACCGGTAAGGTGAGTTCGGCGCAAAAGCAAGTGGTTACGGCCCCGAAGACCAGCCGCTGGCAAATCCAAATTCAATGGATGGAAGACGAGGGTAAAGTCGTCGAAAAGGGCGACCGCATTGTTACATTTGATGGTTCAACTATTCAAAGTCAGTTAGATATAAATATCGAGCGAGCTGAGACTATCGCGTTGGAACTCAAGCAAACACAGATGCAATTAGCACAGAGTTTGTTGGAAGCCCAAGGCGCAATCGAAGTGGCTGTAATGCGAGTTAAAAAAGCACGGATTGAAGCGGGTGTGCCAGATGGTCAAGTGAGTGCTTATGACAAAGGCCAATATGAGCTGAATCTGCAACGCTCTTTATTTGAATTGTTTAAAGCCGAAGAAGGCTTAACCTTGGCTGAAGAAGCATTGCGCACGGGCGTGCAAAAGAAGCAATTAGAACTGCTCAAGCTCCAAGAAGAAATCGCTTTTCAACAACGCCAACTAGAGACCATGAATGTTACTGCGGATTTTAATGGCCCAGTTAATTACGCGACTCACCCGTGGAATGGTGAAAAACTCGATGCGGGAATGAACGTGCAAGCAGCCTGGCAGGTGATGGACGTGCAAGCCGTCGACAATTTCCAGATCGAGAGTTGGGTGCATGAAATTGATGCGCTAAAAGTGGAGCAAGGCGAGACCGTTGACGTGGTTTTCGATGCCTTTCCGGATCGGCGTTTTCGAGCCAAATTAACGTTTAAATCTACACAATCAGAGAAGCAAACGGAATGGAGCAATAGTGTGTACCTTCCGCTTACTTTCGAGTTTGAACAAGAGCCCGACATTCCTATGTTACCTGGCATGAGCGTGCGGATTGAGGTGCCTCATGAAGCTTAATAAAATACTACTAGCTGCATTTGTCCCAATGCTACTGTGGAGCTGTGCTGATTCTTCAACGCCAACAGAAACCTCTGTCAGTCAGACTGAGCAAGCACTAATCGCACCTGCTGAGTTGGTCTCTTTACAAGAAATTACCATAGGTCCGCCAAATATTCGTCGCATGTGGCAGTTTAAGATTGAGTTTTTGGCGCGTGAAAATACGTTGGTCAAACAGGGCGACTTGTTGGTGCGTTTTGATGGTCAGAAGCTGCGCAATGATCTGGTCGGTCGTCAAAGTGATTTAGATGCTGCGTTAAAAGAGCGTGAAAAATCAGCGATTCGCGACGAGGCGACTGAGCAAGATTTGATTTTACAGGTGGCTGAAGCGAAGAAAAACCGAGATATTGCAAAGCGTAAAGTCGAGATCACCGACTCTTCACAATCGGAAATTGAGCGGCAAAAAGAAATTGCTGAGTTTGAGATTGCTACCGCATTGCTGACACAAGCCGAACAAAAGCTCGCACAGCACAAACAAGCAGCAGCTGTTAATCTTGAAG
Organism: Alteromonas sp.; assembly: GCA_964230255.1. GTDB lineage: Bacteria > Pseudomonadota > Gammaproteobacteria > Enterobacterales > Alteromonadaceae > Alteromonas_E. The sequence continues at coordinate 34,269 of CAXRGW010000111.1, read as the reverse complement.
TACAAAATGCCAAAGTGGCGAATGCCGAAGCGCGGGTTAAAGAGTTTCAAGATAGTATCGCCAAACTAGAAATAAAAGCACCGGCGGATGGCATGGTGACTTATATTGCTGATTGGGAGGACAACAAGCCTGCAGTGGGTGAAACGGTCTTTATGGGGCGTTCGTTAATGAACTTACCATCGCTGGAGCAACTGGCGGTTAAAGTAGAAATTGACGAGTCGCTATCGGCGCAAATTAAGCCGGGGCAAGCGGTGCGTATTGTTCTAGATGACCATCCGGAGCGCGCATTTATTGGCAGTTTGGAGAACTTAGGCAAAACCTATCGGACCAAATCGCAATGGAATCTAAAAGTTGTTGTTGATGCTTGGGTCACGTTAGACGAAGCAGATTTAAGCATAATGCGCCCAGGAATGAAGGCTAATGTTGAATTTATTTAAGCGCGGTCTGCCATTGGCACTGCTATTACCGTTATTGGGTTGTGAAGAACAGGCTGACGTGATCCCCAGCTATGAAGTGACGGCACAATCCCTTCAAGTAGATATGCGTGCACAAGGCGAAGTTGAAGCGGCTGTTGCACAGCGCATCATGAGCCCAGGGCGACAACCTATGACAATCGAGTGGTTAGCCCCAGAACATTCGATGGTCAAAAAAGGTGATGTGATTGCGCGTTTTGACGGTGAGCAGCTTCTAAAAGACAGTCGCAATGAAGAATTAGAAATGCGTATGATTGAGCAAGACATCGCCCAGAGTGTTGCTCAGCAAAGTCGGCAGGTAAGCGAAATCCAATCAGAGCAACAATTTGTTGATCACGAGTTTCAATTTGTCGATCGCTTTGCAATTGACGATGTGCGTGTTTATAGCCAACTTGAGATAATCGAAACTCTGCAAAATCGTGATTACCTGTTAGCCAAAGATGAATTCTTGGATTGGAAGGGCGACAGCGTAATAGAACAAAATGACAGTGAAAAAGCAGTACTCGATATTCGTCGACAAGGTCACGCGGTAAAATTCCAGCGTCATCAAGATGCGCTTTCCAAGCTACTCGTATATGCGCCCAATGACGGTTTACTTACTTATGAGCGCGACCGTCGAGGTGAAAAACCCAGTGTTGGTCAAACCGTATTTCCAGGACGACCCATTGCCACCATCCCGAATCTAGAAAAAATGCAGGCTCGTGTGTTTGTGCTGTCCAGAGATGCCATCGGGTTACGACAAGATCTCTCTGTTACTTTGGTATTGAACGCTTTTCCCGACCGGGCGCTCACTGGCAAAGTCATTGAAGTCAGTGGTTTTCCTCGCTCAATCGAGCGTGGCAGCCCAATCACTTATTATGAAGTGGTGGTGAGCTTTGATGAGCAAATACCAGAATTGCTCCAACCAGGTCGTAAACTGAGTGCAACAATTAGTAATGGGTTAGCAACCGAGACACTGTTGGTGCCTTTACAAGCATTGGAGCACGATTTAGAAGCAAGCTATGTCTATGTAAAACAAGGAGATGAGTGGCAGCAGCGCACAGTAGTGACCGGAGAAAAGAACTTGTTTTTTGTTGAAGTGACCGAAGGATTAAAGCAAGGTGATATTGTTGCGTTGAGTCATCCGGAGGTACAAGGATGAGTTTGTATATCGCCTTGATCAGAGACGCGGCGATTGAGCTGTCGGCGCAAAAGCTACGCACATTTTTAACGCTTTTGGGTATGATCTTTGGTGTTGGAGCTGTAATAGCAATGTTGAACATCGGCGCAGGTGCCGAGCGTGAGGCACTGCAAATGATCGATTCAATGGGGGTCAATAATCTCATTATCGAAAACAAACCCGTAGAGACTGAACAGCTGCGAGAGTTGCGTGAAGAAAGTATGGGCTTATCCATGGGTGATATTGATGCGGCTCTCTCAACCTTGCCATTTATTGCCGACTACAGTGCCTCGAAGAACGTCAAAATTCACGATTTATACAGTGAGCACACAAAGTCAGAGGCAGAGGTGTTAGGTGTTACCACTAGCTACTTCGGTCACGCTAATTTATCACTTCAAGAGGGACGCTTTTTAACAGCAGATGACGATCAAAGCCTGTATCAAGTTGCCGTTATTGGTGCTGACGTTGCAGCTGAATTGTTTCCCGCCGGTGATGCGCTGCAAGGTCTTATTAAGGTCAATCATTTGTGGTTAAAAGTCGTTGGGATTTTAGCTGCGCCGCAAACAGCTAAAAATGAGTTCCAAGGTGTTCAGATTGGCGGTGATCAATACCGAATATTTGTGCCTATTGGCACAGCAGAGCACAAGTTAAAGCGCGATACTTTAGCGGCCGAATTGGACTTGGTAAAATTCGGCGTGGAGACTGATTATGATCCGCGCGTAGCAGCCAAAGCGGTGCAAAAACTAATGTCATTGCGGCATGGTGAAGTCGATGATTACACCCTGATTGTACCGGCAGCGTTGCTTGAACAACAGGCGCAAACCCAAGCTATTTTTAATATCGTTATGGCCTGTGTTGCCGGAATCTCATTACTCGTTGGCGGTATCGGCATCATGAATATCATGTTGGCAAACGTACTTGAGCGGACAAAAGAAATAGGGCTGCTACGCGCTATCGGCGCAACCCAGAAAGACATCAAGTTGCAGTTTCTAGCGGAGAGTTTCACTATCAGTGTATTGGGTGGACTTTTGGGCGTGATGTTTGGCTTGATCTTGTCTGAGTTAATCGGTTTTTACTCAGGTTGGGCGGTTATCTGGTCGATGCCGGCCATATTTTTATCGTTGGCAATTTGTATGTTGGTCGGTGTTGGCTTTGGTGTTTTTCCCGCCATCAAGGCATCTAAGCTCAATCCAATTGAGGCATTACATACCGACTAATTTGCTTATTTACTCGGCTTTATTTACCGTTAGACTAAATAAATGGATTTCGGTAGGTATACGTGCGGGTATTTTTTTCTATTTTGTCGGCGTTATGCGCAGTGGCAACCTTAAGTATAAACGCCAATTCAACTAAACTAATCAATTGGCGAGCCTTTCACGTGCCACACTTGTTTATTAAAGTTGAAGAGCAGTTCGGCGAAGGTTTAATCGATAAGATACGGTTGCTAATTGATACTGGCATGCCCACTACCCGCACAATTTTATCACGTCAATCCCATGGCCGAGCATCAAAGCATTACATCAATGAGTCACAATGAGCACTAGTCAAATCCAATCGAAGCTGTTCTTAATTCTTAAGCCAACCGATGAAAAAAACCACCACGGTCTGTGGTTTGATTGGTTTTTGATTGTCTTAATCATTGCCAATGTAGTTGCAGTGATAATGGAGACGATGCCTGAATATCACACCCCTTATGCGCTACATTTTCGAACTTTCGAGATTATTTCTGTCATCATATTTACTATTGAGTATTTCGCTAGGGTCTGGACTTGTACTCTTGAACCGCAAGCCACCCAACAACCGCAGGGTAAGTTGAAACAGCGAGTATTATTTATTTTTAGACCCATGTCAGTGGTCGATCTCTTGGCTATTTTACCCTTCTACTTGAGCGTGTTTGTCGCAATTGATCTGCGTGTATTACGTTTGTTCCGGCTAATTCGCTTGTTTAAGTTAGGACGTTATTCACGGGCTATGCAAACACTGCAAACCGTTATTGCTAGAGAGTACAGAGTCATAGCTGCGGCACTAGGCGTATTGATGATCATGATGGTCATTGCAGCAACAGTTATGTATCACTTAGAGCGTTACGTCCAGCCAGAACATTTCGGTACAATTCCTGAATCTCTGTGGTGGTCGGTGGTTACTTTAAGTACAGTTGGTTACGGTGATGTTGTCCCAATTACCACTGAAGGCAAGCTTTTCGCCGGCTTTGTCGTGTTGATTGGGGTTGCCTTGTTTGCCTTGCCAGCGGGTATCTTGGCATCCTCATTCATGGAGCAAATGGCGTTAAATCGCGACTCTTTCCGACAGCGTGTACTGGATTTGCTCAATGATGGTCATCTGTCGTTGAGCGAGCTTGAACAACTAGAGCATGTGCGAAAATCATTAGGGCTGGACGAAGAAGAAGCGGCATTACTGATCAAGAGCCTTAATATCCAGCGAGAGCGTTATAAATCAAAGCCTTAGATACTTTTTTCTGAGTATTTTACTGGCAATAGTTGGTTGATGAATTTGTACTGTTGAATTGCAAAGCGCTTGACCAACGATGTCAGCTTGAATATAACTATCGTTCCATTCTAAGTTTTCGAGCGCTATGTCTGTCAAACACCCTATAATTGCTATCACCGGTTCTTCCGGCGCAGGTACAACGACAACAACAAATGCAATCCGACATATTTTTCGCAACTTGTCGGTCAATTCTGCTGTCGTTGGTGGAGACAGTTTTCACCGTTTCACACGCCCTGAAATGGAAGTTGAAATTCGCAAGGCTCAGGAGCAAGGCCGCCATATCAGCTACTTTGGTCCCAAAGCGAATGATTTCGTCATGCTTGAAAACTTATTTAAAGAATACGCCGAAACTGGCCGAGGTAGATTTCGTCAATATCTGCACACCTTTGATGAGGCGGTACCCTTCAATCAAATGCCCGGCACATTCACACCATGGCAAGATTTGCCTGAAAATACCGATTTGCTGTTTTATGAGGGTTTACATGGCGGTGTTGCAACGGATGATGCCGACGTCGCCCAGCACGTTGATCTATTGGTTGGCATGGTACCTATTGTTAACCTCGAATGGATCCAGAAGATTGTTAGAGATACCACAGATAGAGGTCATAGTCGTGAAGCAGTAATGAGCAGTATTGTACGTAGCCTCGACGATTATTTTCATTACATCACGCCGCAGTTTTCACGTACTCACGTTAACTTTCAACGCGTACCAACGGTTGATACATCTAACCCGTTCAGTGCTCGAGAAATCCCGAGCCAAGATGAAAGCTTTGTCGTAGTGCGCTTTCGTCGTGAAATGAAAAATGTGAATTTTCCTTATCTGCTACAAATGATTGACGGTGCTTTTATGTCAAGGATCAATACACTCGTTGTGCCAGGTGGCAAGATGGGTCTAGCTATGGAGTTGATCCTTACGCCGCTGATCGAAGAGTTATTAGAGAAAAAGCGTCGCGCTGGCTTCCAAGTCGACTGGTTACAAGATTCAGCTGACGATTAAGTTTTTCCAACTCCACTTCTCTATTGCTTTAGAATCACAACATAGCCCATATCGAGCTATCGCTTATTGTCCTTTAGTCGACTACAAAAGGCTTCATTTTCAATCGGTATGTTCTTCATTGATATACTGACACGAAATTTATTCACAAAAAAGCACTTGCCATAATCTATGAAACGCTAATGTATTATGCTTGTTTTTGATGTGGAATTTCACTTTACTAGGCGTGTAGTTTCTAGACTTATTGTTAACTGCTTTAAATTTACTACCATCAATGGCAATCGGTGACTCGGAAAACATCTTCATCTGGCGACACAGTTCGACAAACTGGCGGCATATATTTTTAATCGATTTGCCATTGTTCTTTCTGAAGTCAGCGATAGTTTTGAAGTCTGGCGTCAGGCGCTCAAGCAGCCACATCAACTCAACATTTCGACGAGATTCTTTTTCTAATCGGCGCGATGACTGAATACGGTTTAGGTGACCGTAAATATAGAGTTTAAGTAACGTCGCTGTGTGGTAACACTGGACGCCCAGTGTGTTTGGCCTGAACACGCTTAAATCCCAACTTACTCAAATCCGTTCCATCAACGAAAACATCAATCACACGAACAGGGTTATCTTCGGTAACTTGGTGAATTCCTTGGCCTTGAGTATGGTGTGACATAGCAGCGCACTTATTTAGTGTCGTTATACTACTAATTTTAGTAAATAGCGTAATCGTTAGGATTGGTTAACTAGACCAATTGATCATATGAACATGTCCCTTAGATTAAATGGTGATCAAAACTGAGTTTTCACATAGCCTGTCTATTAAGCGGTCGTTCTAATCTTAAGTTCTGCTCTGAGTATTCTAAAATTAGCTATGTGCAACACTGCATACTGGAATGCACAATAGCGTCATTTCAAATGTGTGCGGCCTCCTCAAATTATGTCATACACGTATTTGCCCTCTATTGAGGTGGAAAAAGTAAAAGTATGGTATAACCTCGAATTGGTGGTTTTATGTAGGGTTTTGTATGAAATTTTCTCCTGACTTAAGACAATCTTTCGAGCATTTTGCTTGTTTATTGATATTGCCATTAGTCGTTCTTTTGTCTGCCTGTGGTGGTAGCAATAACAATGATGAATTGAGCGACACACCGTCATACTTACCATCAGTATCGATCACTTCCTCCACAAACATGGTTCAGCAGTTCGATGATCTAACTTTAAGTTGGACTGCTGCGCAGGCCGACAGTTGCGTGGCCTCGGGTGACTGGAGTGGTGACAAAACAACGACTGGCACAGAAACACTCTCTCCGGCGACAGCAGGTACTAAAGACTACACCCTTACCTGCGAGGGGGCCGGTGGAAGTACTACACAGTCAGTCTCGGTGGTGGTTAGCGCGGTATCCCCCGAAATAACATTAACGCCTTCAGCAGGCATAGTTGAGCCGTTTAACACATTCACACTAAGCTGGACTTCTGAATACACTGACAGTTGCGTAGCGTCGGGTGATTGGAGTGGTGATAAGACAACGACTGGCACTGAAACACTTTCGTTTTCGACAGAAGGTACAAAAACCTTTTCTCTGACCTGCGAGGGTGCCGGTGGTAGCCTAACGAGCTCAGTCAGTGTCGAAATAGTTCCAGCGACGATAGCTGGAGATGTTGCTCTAGAAGGTGTATATCTCGCTCAGACACATGTTGCACAACCGAACAATGCTTATTTTAACTTAACCAGTAACCGACCAGCCCTTTTAAAAGTGGATTTGTCGTCAAGTAATGCGGGGATTTCGCCAACCGTAACTGCAATTGTTTCCAACGATGACGCGACAGAAACATTCACGTTACAGGGACCAGAAAAATTGCCTTTTCCAGAGGAAGTGACCGCAGAACCTGGCAAAGTGCTACATAAGATGGAAAACAGCTTTACCACTGTGGTGCCAAGGGAGTTAGTGCAACCGAGTATGGCCTTAACGTTAAAAGTTGCCAGTGAAACTCTCTACGAACGCGACATTGAGGTCGGTGCGCCCAATGCGATGTCGCTGAATATGTTTGATGTATATTATTTCAATAAAACCACAAACCAAAGTGATTACCCACCTAATACATTTAACGAGCTTCTGTCCAAATGGCCAGTTTCTGAGCTGTCTTTGCAAAGAGTACGGAATATTGTTTTCGAACAATTGGTGATACCTGCGAGGCCGGGTGTGGGAGCGCCGACAGTGAAAGTTCGCTCACCTGCAGAATACAAAACTAAAACGGGATTGAACTTCGATGGTGAACAGGCGGCAGCGCTACAATGGGTTCATGCGTTATCAGCAGCAGGTGGAAATCATGATGTAGCCATGATGTATATCAACATTATTGGCGTTATTGCTGGTGGACAAGCTGGTGCGTTTGATGGTGTGGGGTATGGTGGCGCTCTTGGTATTTTACACCACGAGTTAGGTCATGCATTCGGTCTTCCACATTGGCAAGCAGACAGTGCGTATCCGTATAGGGGCTATGCTCATGGGATCCCTGGCGATACCATATCGTGGGAAACGAATGAGATGAAAGTCAATGTAGGCCCGGTTTGGGGGTTCGATTTTTCCTCTATGACCTTTCTTCCCCCAGTGATTAATCCGAACGGTAGTCATCCAAGTAAAGCGCGATACGCTTGGGATCCAATGCAAGGTGGCGGTACCGGAACTCAGACTTACCCTTTTTTGTTGAACCACTTTTCTGACTATTCTGTTAAAAAGATGCAACTTTATATCGAAGACAAGCTGGCAGTAGCAAGAGATGGTGACTACTACCACTGGAATGATGTCGATAAGAGTTACTCTCGTCCGGTTGATGCGCCAATTGGAGTTCGTTATCCCATTGCTATGGATCAGCAAATATTTTCGGTAATGGCCGCAACTGCGCTGGCGGACAGAGATATCAATATGGTTTACCCACCGATCGGACCATACACGGGGAATCTAATACACACCTTCGATCCCAATGTTCCTAGTGACAGAGCACTTGCAAATACACTCAATTACTGTCCTTCGGATGGATGTGATTTTTCGCTCAAAGTTCAACAGGGTGATGTGGTCAATTGGTTTATGCTAAGTTCGAGTGCTTCTCAGGAAGATGATCCGTATGAAAGTGCCAGCTTGTCTACTGTTGCAGTGAACTTGTTGGCAAGTAAGGGAGATATTTCGGAGATAACGCTATATCACACACCAAATGCCAACCTAAATGGTATCGACAATTTCGAGCAATTGGCCAACTGGAATGGTTTAGCTGCTGTTGATCAGTGCCCTGCAAATCCTAATAAAAATACAGCAGGGGTATGCGGATGCGATTTAATCGAGACAGACAGTGACTTTGACGGTATTCCCGATTGCATTGACCTATGTCCTCTTGACCCCATCAAAGAAGCACCCAGAGAGTGTGGATGTGGACAACTTGAGGGGACGTGTGCACCTGAGTATCGATTTGAGGCCGAGGAAGCTGCGTTAAGTCATGCCGTGACTCTTACGGCAAGTATTGACAAAGATTATAAAGGTACAGGCTTCATTGATTATCAAAACTATGGAAGTTGGATAAAATGGGACAATGTTTATGCTCCATCCGAAGGACACTATGAGGTGATATTCCGCTACGCCGCAGCTTCTTCAAGACCCACTAATGTATTAGTTAATGGCTCTTTGGAAGCTGTTATAGGCACAGTGGCGGGTAATGGTTGGAACGACTGGATAGAGCAGTCTGTCTCTCTTAAATTGAAACAGGGCACCAATGTGATCCGTGTGGTGGCCGAAGATAGCACAGGTGTTAATCTGGATTACATGTCAGCCTCTGGACTCACAAAGTCTGAATCTTTAGCAGATGGTCACGATGATAGCCCCATCACATGTGCCTCAGAAAACAATGACAATAAACTCAAAGTGTTCATTCTTGCGGGGCAATCTAACATGATCGGTACGGGAAGAGTAGAGCACTATGTAAGTTCCATTAACAGTTCTTCTGGCATATCGCAATACCCTTCAAGCAAACAATCCAATAAGTATTTTCACTCATTTGGCGAACATATGCATTGGTTGTCAGGTATTCATGCTTGTGAAATAGATACACTGGTTAATCAAGATATTGACTTCTACGAGACGGGTAAAGGTAAATTGAGATACCTTGTAAACGAGATTAACGGTAGATTTAATAAACTTGTGGATAACCAAGGTGATTGGCGCATACGAGATGACGTTTGGGTTGAGTCCCGGGGATCTAAATCATACTCAGGGTGGCTTTCTCCGACTATGTCTAATGATAATAAGTTTGGACCTGATTTTATGTTTGGCAATACTGTCGGTGATGCGCTCAATGAAAATGTTTTGATTATAAAAGTCGCATGGGGGGGAAAGAGTTTACAAACAGACTTTCGACCACCAAGCTCAGGCGGGGATGTGGGCCCGTCCTACACTGAAATGGTCGAACACATTCATTTAATTTTAAATGATATTGAAAGTCTAGTGCCAGATTATTCGATAGCAGACGGGTATGAACTCAGCGGGTTCGGTTGGCATCAAGGATGGAACGACGGCGGTAGTTGGGAAGCTGTTAATGAATACGCAGTTAATTTAACCAATCTAATTAACGATATTCGCAGTGAACTCAATAGTCCTGAGCTACCTTTTGTAATAGCGTCTAGCGGTTTTGGTGGGATTAATGGTGAAGTGGATCGCAGAGAAGCGCTCATGGCCATTCAGGAAGAGGTGACGCAATATCCAGAGTTTGTTGACAATACTGGTTTTGTTGATACTCGCCCGTTCTGGCGAGATCCCTACGAATCACCAAGTGATCAAGTGTATCATTGGAACTTAAACGCTGAAACGTATTATTTAATAGGCAAAGAAATGGGACGCTCCATAATCGATTTGGCATGTCAGCCGTGACGAGATGTAATAGGAGTAACGCCGATACATTTACTGCCAACGACTTCGATGGCTCGCTCTGTGCGGTCGTTTAAGAGGCAGCTTACAGAGCTTTCATCACCCTTAAAATGTGCTGTTTACCGCATGCTTACGCTTGCTTCGTTAAAAGGTTATGCTGTAGCGGCGATATAACACTTCCTCTAGAAAAATGTTGGCTGCTTTTTCAAAGCGCAGTTGGATTTAATTCATTAATTGCTTCACGGGCTGACTCTAATTATGTCGCTTTACAAGGGCTCGTTGATGGTATCCATCAACTTTTGAAAGCGAACTGGGTCTGCGTTGTTTACCGCTGGTGAATTGGTCTTTTCATTTGCATCGGTGAGTTTAAGAAAGTCGTGAATACTAGCGACAATAATTGTCATTTCTTGGTTGAGGTTCTCTAGAGTATCAGTCGGAATTACGCCGCTCGATTTAATCGCCTTCTCAATTTCGGCTGCCAAATTAGCAATTGAGTTTGCGCCGAGGTTTGCTGATGTACCCTTTAAAGTATGGAAAAAGCGTAATCTAATTTCTGTATCGTCGTCAGTTTGAAACGCATTTGCAGAAATCACATCCAGTTCCGCTGGGAATTGCTCCATAAATTGCTGCAGTAAATTACTAATTAGCGGCATATTACCTAATACTCTATCGAAAAGTGCTTGGGTATCGAATCCTTTTAGGGCGCCCAATGATTCTGGTTGCTCGGTTGAGACAGAGGATGCATCAAGACTGTCTTTTGCTTTTGTTGGTTTAATGTAATTTGCTATGGCAGCATACAATTCAGGCGCGTCGATCGGTTTGCCAATGTGTGCATCCATACCTGCATCAAAGCTAGCTTGTTTATCATTTTCAAAGCAATTTGCAGTAACTGCAATAATCGGGGTATAGGATTCATCTGCCTCTTGCTGACGTATAAGTCTAGCCGCTGCATGTCCGCCCATGATCGGCATTTGAACATCCATAAGTATCAGGTCGAAACTATTCTCTTGCCACGCTTTTACCGCTTGTTCTCCATTCTCGGCAATAATCGCCGATAAACCCACCTGTTCAAGTAGTTGAGTCGCGACTATCTGATTAACTTTATTGTCTTCTACCACTAACACTGATTGACCCGCAAAATGGATGTTGCTTTGTTTGGTAGTGGCAGAGGTAAGTAGAGGGGCATGATTAAGGCCGGTTAAGTCGGCAATAACGTTATGCAACTCAGACTGTTTAATCGGATTAGAAACATGGTGGCTAGCTGAAATTGGATTATTCGCGGCTTCGCTAAGAACAATAATATTGCTGCTCAACGTTGCTAACCGATCTGCAGAAATTTGCTGATACTGATGCTGCGCAATCAGTATTACACAATTGCTGTCTACACGCGGTTTTGCGGTAAAAAATTCGCTGTACGTAGAAAACTCGACGATTGACTCTATCTTCCATTGCTGCAAACAAGAAGAAATAAAGCGCCTATTATCTGAGTCTGGCTCAATGACCACTACCATGATGTCCGAATTAATGACTTCTAATTCTTGCTTTTCTGCTTGCAGCGGTAATTCAACAAAGAACCGGCTGCCTTGATCTAAATTAGACTCTGCCCAGATACGACCTTCCATTAACTCACAGAGTTGTTTACATATACTCAACCCCAAACCCGTGCCACCGAATAGACGAGTAGTAGATTCGTCGGCTTGCGTGAATTTGTCAAAAATATGGTCTATTTGATCAGAGGTCATGCCAATCCCTGTATCCTCAATGGAAAATTTCAAACAAAAATCATCATATTGAGCATTGATAGTAACCTTGCCACTAGCTGTAAACTTAATGGCATTTGAGACTAGATTTGTTAAGACTTGATTGATTCGTAACGGATCGCCAAGCATTAATTGGGGAATATCTGGCGCAATGCCGTTGACTAGTTTGACACCTTTATCGGCAGCTTGAATTGCGAATTGGTCTATTATCTTCTCTATCAGGGCAACAGGGTTAAATGCCGTAGTTTCAATATTGAGTTTACCTGCATCGAGTTTACTTACATCTAATACATCATTAAGGAGCACTAACAAGTGTTCGCCAGAGGATTTAGCGGTTTGAACCCACTGAGATTGCTTACTTGATAAATTAGTTTCCATTAGCAACGTCAACATACCTAGCACACCATTCATTGGTGTCCGTAGTTCATGACTCATATTGGCTAGAAAGTCTGTTTTGGTTTTGGCTAACGCTAATGCTTTGTCGCGCGCTACTCGAAGTTCTTCCGTGCGCTCCAAAATTAACTCTTCTTGCTGTTCACTCAGAGACTTTAGGGCTTGATTAGATTGATACAACTCAAGGCTTTTTTCTTCCAGTAAGCGCTCTGCCTCTTTTCTGGCGTTTTTTTCTCGCGCAATTTTTGCTTCAAGTCTTTTTGTTTTCTGATCCATGATAATGACTACTTTGAAATGGTAAATTCAACCTTTTGCGAGCTGTTGTCTGTAGGACAGTCAAGTCTCTCTATAGTGCAATCTTCATTGTAGTAGGATGCTACACCTTGTATAAGTCCATGCGCTAAATCAGCAAGGTGTCTGGTGGAGGTATAGGTTAATTTTAATGCACGAGGGTCTGAGTCGTCATACTCAAATTTGGGGAGCTTAGCGTCTGGATAAAGCTTGTGTACTTCAACGTGAATATGATTATCGATGGTCTTTAAAAACGAAAATGTATCGCTGCAGTCGGTAAAAAAAGTACTAAATTTTTTTGCAAAGACGTCAGCAAGGTGTAGACCAAATGTTCGAATTAATTCATCAACTGCAATATTGGTGTGTTTGCTTAGACTAACAACTAAGCAGACTAGCTCTTGCGAGTCATATGTACCTACCGAAGTGTAAGCCCCACCTGTGGATAGATTGGCGGAATTTTCGTCAATAATATCTTCGAGCATATCATCGCCGAACATTTCCTCGACCATGTCATTAAATTCCGCGAACACTATACCTTTCATTAAGCAGACCTCAATCGATTTAACCTAAGTTAACAGTAGTTTAATCTTAGGCTTAGTAAAGTGGAACGGAGAAAATTTTATGATTCAACTTACAATGCTCAGACAATCTCGCATTTTATGTCTAGTGAAAATCAGGTCGTTAAGGGTTTTAACCAACAAAAGGAGGTGTTAGGACACTTGAGGTTGATGAATTAACCGCATTTGACGATGTTGGCTAATTGCTTCGCCCATTCGCGATAGACTGGCCTACCCGGGTGAAATCCATCGGAAGCCATTGCTTTGGAGTTTAGATCGAAGTTTAGCGGCAAGTAGACAGAGTTTGCATGCTGCTTATGCAATTGCCGCAGGGCTTGGTCAAAAGCTTGCGCTCGTTGACCCAAGTGCCAGCGCAATGGTTGAGCTAATGCGGGAAAGCGACCCATAGGCGGCAGCCCACAGTGGATAATACGTGGATTGTCAAACCGCTTGGCGATTATATCTCTTAATGTGGTTTGATCGCGCAACCACCTTTGTGTACTGTGCATTCCGGTAACGTCGTTAACACCGAAAACTATAATTACCCAGTCGTATTTGCTGGCGTTGTGTTTTTTCAGCCAGGCAATGCCAGCATCGCTCTTGGCCCCCCTTTGAGCAAGTAACGTGATCTCAACATGATTATCTAATTGTTGCGCTAGCTGGCCTAACAATGCATCGTCTTGATGCAGTACACCAACTCCAGCTGCCGAAGAGTCGCCAATGATCAAGAGTTGTCGCCTAGCGTTTGCAACAACGCGCGTTCTGCTCCCTTCAGGTTCGGGCAAATGTGGCGTGTTTCTGCGCGTTTGTAGGCCTTGCCAAACAAGTAGTGGAGAAAGTAAAAGCGCACTGATTAGATAGGCCATTGCTATTTTTTTCGGCAGTTAACTGACACGCTTTGTAACATTCCTTTTCATGCTTGTCGATGCAGACCCCTTTTTTGCGGCAGCGTGATGATTTATAGTAATTTTATCATTAGCGGTGGATAGTGTCATGGGTCAGGAAACATCAAAAATTTTAGTCGTTGATGACGACATGCGTTTGCGCGCATTGCTTGAGCGTTACTTAGTTGAGCAAGGCTATCAGGTTCGTTCAGCAGCCAATGCGGAGCAGATGGACCGTTTATTGGAACGCGAGAATTTTCATTTGATTGTTCTAGATTTGATGCTGCCAGGTGAAGATGGTCTGTCAATTTGCCGTCGTTTGCGGCAGAAGGAAAACGATATTCCAATTATCATGCTGACCGCCAAGGGCGATGAAGTCGATCGCATTATAGGGCTTGAAATGGGCGCTGATGATTATCTCCCCAAACCCTTCAACCCTCGTGAACTTTTGGCTCGAGCAAAGGCTGTTTTACGGCGCAAAGCGGTTGAGGCTCCAGGTGCACCGAGTCAGTCAGAACAGGTGGTAGAATTTGGAAAGTACCGCTTAAACTTGGCCACCCGTGAAATGACCGATGATGGTAACCCTATTAGTTTAACCAGCGGTGAATTCGCAGTATTGAAGTCATTGGTTACACACCCCCGTGAACCGTTATCTAGAGATAAGTTAATGAATTTAGCAAGAGGGCGAGATTACAGTGCTCTTGAGCGTAGTATCGATGTTCAGGTTTCGCGTTTGCGTCGTATGTTAGAGGAAGATCCAACTAACCCGCGCTATATCCAAACGGTTTGGGGCTTGGGCTACGTATTTGTGCCCGACGGGTCGATGCCCGGCACTAATTAGTCGCCTCAATGCGCATTTTACCCCAAAGTGCATTTGGTCAAACGGTACTACTGATTGGCTTGTTGCTACTTATTAACCAGGTCGTGTCCTACTTAGGAGTAGCCTATTACTTTGTTCGGCCAAGCTATCAACAGATCAGTGGGTTGGTCGCTGACCAAGTGAATGTCATTTTAACTGAAGAAATTCATTTGCGACCGCAAGATGAGCGCGCAAAATTCACCGCGCAAACGGATATACACTTTTTCACCTCCGAACAAGCTCAACAAGCGGGCCTAGAAAATGCGACTTACTACGCATTTATCTCTAACGCGGTATCACAGCGACTTGAAATGCGCTCTGAAGTGTTAATCGGAATGTTGGCTAGGCCTGAACCAAACTCACGACAACAATGGATGGTTTGGGTTAAACCGAGTCGCGCACCTAATATTTGGATTGCGTTGCCCATGCAAGGTGTCGCCAGTAGTGATTTTTCACCGCTGACTATGTTCCTTATTGTTATTGGTATTTTGAGTGTCGTTGGTGGTTGGCTGTTTGTTCGGCGCGTCAACCGGCCACTTAAAGCACTTGAGGCTGCAGCCATGAACGTCAGTCGCGGGCATTTTCCTAAGCCGTTAAAAGAAGACGGAACTACCGAGATGATGGCTGTTACTCAAGCCTTTAATCGTATGTCTCAAGGAATAAAACAACTAGAAGATGATCGGACATTGATGACAGCCGGTATATCACACGATTTACGTACACCACTAACGCGCATCCGGTTGGCAACGGAAATGCTTCCAGAAGAGCAAGATTGGGTTAAGGACGGGATTGTTCACGATATTGAAGATATGAACGACATTATTGACCAATTTATCGACTATGCGCGCTTAGATCATAGCGAGCGTCATGAGTGGGGCAATCTTAATACCATTATTGAAGAGCTCGTACAGGCCCGTCACGTCGAGGAGAATCATAAAATATCCCTTGAACTTGCCGATATTCCGGAAACCGAGATGCGCAAGATTGCGATTAAGCGTGTGTTGGATAACCTCGTCGAAAACGCCTTTCGCTACGGCAGCCCAGCAATACAAATAAGTACTCACCTGGATCCTAAAGCACGCTTCATTCGATGCTGTGTACGGGACTTTGGGCAGGGAATTGAAGAAGATGACATAGAGTCGCTTTTCTTACCATTCGTACGCGGTGATAAAGCTCGCGGCGCTGCACACGGCAGCACCGGCTCTGGATTAGGCCTTGCTATTACAAAAAGGATCATCGATATGCACGGTGGTAGTATCGACATTGAGAACCATCCGCAAGGTGGTATCAATGTGTGCTTTACATTGCCACTTGTTGCATCAGAAAAGCGTTAAATTAGGCACTGAGTTTACGCATAAATTGGCTGTAATTCCCTCGTCAACTGACAGATTAGCAGCAAATATGCAGGTGTTAAAAAACATTGCTACCGATACCGGCTAGTGACTTCCAATACCTTTAGGCGATCAAAACCCGCTGCAACTAGGTCAGCATAGCCTTACTCTCGAAGTTTATAGTCTGATGTAGCCAGCTTGGCCGCAATGGCTAGAGCGGTTTCATATTTCTGTGGAATAAAACTGCGACTTTGACCACTGGCGATTTGTTCTAAATCGTCAAATGATAACGACTCCGTCATGTGGATTAGGTTAGCCCCGTGGAGAGGCATAGAGTATGGAACTGTGCGGTGATATACGACAGTAATTAAGTCCTGTAGCAAAAGCGCAAGCTTTTCTTCAACCAAAATAAATGTGAGCAAGGCCCAGCTACCTTTCACGATATGTGGCATTTCACCCATATATGTCAGCCAATTAGACAATTCTTTTGAACCCATACTATGCTGAATAGCGAAGCAGACTGGTTGAAGGTCATCGCAGGCATCGTGGAATTCGATTTTTTGATAATTACTCATTGAAGTGGTCCTCTGGCTAACTTACTTGTTTTTTCTTGCTGCTCGGCTTTTTAAAAACGTGACTTCGAGTGACTTAGTTGCAGTTGGGTGGCGATTAAAATGGCGGCAATTTTGATTACATCTTAAGCTTCGTTAAAATCAACGAGTCTCGAATTGTGCATGCCTGCGCCTGATGGTAGTTGGGTTATCGAGACACAGTTACATGGCGAAGGGGTATTTGTCGCAGAATTAGACTTTCAATGCGTACTTGAAGAGCGGCGCAACTTTGATCCAGTTGGCCACTATTCAAGATTTGATGTTACTCAGTTACAAGTCAATCGCCAGCGGTTAACTACCGCCTTTTTTAAGGATAGCGAGGTCATTTAAGTTGATTAATTTTTTGATTTAGCTCGTAGGCGGGTTCGGTAACAATTTTTTCAAGTACTTCGATTCGTTCTTGCAGCGCTTGGATTTTGGCCGCGTCCGCTGCATTTTTTTGTCCGCCATCACATGCTTGTTTTGATGCGGCAAATGGGTTTTCAGCCTTGCCATTGAACCAATTAACGAGTTGCCACTTATACTTTGAGTCGAGCCAATACATACCCAAAGTTAGCGCCAAAACTGCGGTGACAAGCAAAACAATGTTAAAAGCTTCCATAGTGATCTCCAAATTTAGCCTGTTAAACGTGGTTGCATAACTGTTAGTCTTGAAGTTTCAGATTTTCTTACAACAAATTGTAATTTTTTTTTATTTCCGGTGACTAGGTTGGTACTCATACGTGCAAATTGATTTTGAACAGCTGTTGAACGATTACGGCGAATTGTTTGCGCGGGTAGCGGCAACCTATGAAGCCAATTTCGATAAGCAGCAAGAATTAGTACAGGAAATCTGCTTGGCCGTGTGGCAAGGGTTAGTCCGATTTGAAGCAAAAAGTAGCTTGAAGACCTATGTTCTGCGTATTGCACATAACCGTGCAGTTACTCACGTCAACAAAGATGTGAAGGAGCCTGGTGAGCAAGCGCGGGAAGGCAGTGATAATGAAATACTCGCATTGGCGTCCAATTCACCCAGTGCTGAGAATCAGGTTGCCCAGCAACAGCAAGCGCAGTTACTGGTTGCCTTGGTTCGACAATTACCCGTGATGTCGCGCCAGGTTCTCACCCTCTCGATGGAAGGTGTTAGCTACCAAGAAATTGCCGAGATATGTGGTATTTCGTCATCAAACGTCGGGGTTTTAATTAACCGAGCCAAACAACAGCTAAAGGAAAAGATGCATGCAAAACAATGATTTTGATGAACAATTGCAGCAGCTTTGGCAGCAGCAACAAACGGTTAAAGTCGACGTTGGTCAACTAAAACACGCTGCTAAGTGGATGCGTATTAAGCAATTTGGCTACGCGTTTTTGGACATCGCCTGTGTTGCCTCTGCGATTATCGTGATGTATTCGTTTCGCGATCATTATTCAACCGTTTTTTTGTACGGCATGTCAGTATTTATTTTTATCGCACTTGTATTTACGATTTACCTCTTGTATTTGCGTCGGCATGCGTTACTCAATCGCTTAGCCAGTGAATCAACTCAAGGTTATCTTGCGCTGATGGTCAAGCAGACTAACAACAATATTAAGATTGCTTGGATTACCCAACACAGCTGTTGGTTAACCTGGATCGTGTTAGTGGTATTTTGGTTGTATCTCGGGGCCTATGACGATATGCCTAGCAATGTTTTGCAACGCAAGGCACTGTTGAGTGTAGGACTCAGC
Organism: Alteromonas sp.; assembly: GCA_964230255.1. GTDB lineage: Bacteria > Pseudomonadota > Gammaproteobacteria > Enterobacterales > Alteromonadaceae > Alteromonas_E. The sequence continues at coordinate 15,838 of CAXRGW010000111.1, read as the reverse complement.
GCCGTAATTTTTATTCCCATGTGGTTTTGGGCAAATTGGCGGCGCAAGAAATTTATCCGCATGCGCGATGAATTAATTGCCCAACAAGCGTCAGACTAGATCAATCGGTTGCGGTTTCCGGTTGATTACCAACGTGCCCTGCACTGAAGCGGTAATAAAGTAAGATTGACTCATAAAAACCTTTGGAAGCCTCTATGAACAAGCGTGGTAAAATTTGATAGCGTAGCGTAACTTCAGATTCCGCGTTAAAAACATATTCGACGGTTAGCGAATCTGATAGCTGTCCACTCACGCTAACTGAAGTATCGTCACCTTGACGCTTAGTTTGTAAACGCAAGTTGTCTATGCCTAATGCTTCGCCCAAGCTGCTAGTCACACCGCCGCTATTTGATACGCCTAGGCCATAAAGCAAACTAATGTAGTCTTGCTCGCCAGTTTGGTCGCCACTTACTGTGTTGCTACCGAAAAGTAAATAGGCAAGCGCTTGGGCCTGGTCTAAGCTGGGTTCAGAAAATAACTCAATATTCGGCTGCGATGCCACTCCATCTATTCGTACCCCGGCCGTTACGCCATCTTCGGTTAGAACTGGATCGCGAATGGCCTCAATAAATAGTAACGGTTGACTGAGCGGTCCGTTAAATTGCAGCTCCCCGGTGCTGATCAACAATTCTTGGCCATAGGCGCGATATTCGCCACCGACAATTTGCAAGTCGCCGTAGGCCGATAGCGTTGGTTGATTGGCTAGCTTCAAATCACCGGTGAGGTTGGCTTCTAAGCCAAAAGCTTCCAATCTAACTGCGGATAACTCTTCTGGATCAATAAATACCTGAAGATCTAGCAGTGCAGTATCAATCACCGACTCAGATTCTGGTTCTCCGCGCATAATTACGTCACCGGATGGTGCTATCGCATTTTCTGGCAGGGTGTCAATTTTGATATGCGAACTAGGAATGGTTAGTTCACCTGTAACTTTCGTTTGCTGGGGCGTGTAACTTATGTCCATGTTGGGCGACAGCGCGATTTTAATGTCTTGATGTTTTACGCTCAATCCATCACCAATCACAGAAGTTTTTAGCCAAAAATGGTCTTGCCAACCAAAGGACCCATCGATTTTACCCGCACCATCACCCAATTTAAAGGTTGTTGCAATATCGGCTTGCTGGCCACTGAATTTCAGCTTGGTTTGCCAGTCTGATATTACCGCTGGAGCTCGATAAATATCGACGATACCGTTTTCTAGTTGTAGTTCACCGGTAACTGATGGGCTTTTAGGATCACCCTCTACACGCAGGTTTGCGTCAATTAGCCCCTGAAGCTGGTGAAACTCTGGGCTCAAAAATGTCACGGGTGATAAATCTAGACGGCGCGCTGTCACTGTACTATCCAGTAGCGATGCCTCATCCTTCAAATGCAATGTAGAACGAACATCCAGTTCACCAATTTGCGGCCCGGATACTAGCAGATCGGCGGATAGTTTTTGATTGGCAAAAGATGCCGTCCCAGTAGTTTGAGTTGTGTAAATATCAATGTGTTTATTGTCGTCACCGATGCGCCAATTAGCCGGTGTAATTGCCATATTCGCATTTGCAGTTAGGCCTGAGCTAGGCTTCCAGCTACCTGTGATTTCGCTTTGCAATTGTGCATCCAGAGTATTGATTGGTGCAGTACTTGGGTTAAGTGCCAGTATGTCGCGGATGGCAAATTGGTCGATCGACACTGCGAATTCGGTTATTTCGCTACTATGAGAGAGTTGGTCTAGACATAAATTCCCATCTTTACCGTTGGTCCAACATAATGGCTGAGCCTCAACTTTCAGATCCGCAAAATCAATAGCGATGCTTCCTGTGTTCTCGAGCGTAAGATTTTGCTGCTGGGATAACAGTGAGAATCGTTCGGCCTCAATCAACCAAGTCGGTTGACTGCGGTCGATATTGAGTAGTGCATCTATTTGGGCCCATGAGTGTTCGATTACGAAAGTCAATTGAGGCCGGGTAACATCCCCGCCAATTTGCAACGCTAACTGTCGCGCGATCTCAATTGGTTCATCAGTGTTTGCATCGAATTTGTTCAGTGCTATGTCAGTACCGGTCAAATTGGCGTCTATTTGTGGGTTAGTGATGGCTCCCGATGCCAAAATATTACCGCGTATTGACCCACTAACCCCAGCATAAGAATCTGATAACTCTGTGAATGCAACGATTAAGTCTGCGTCGATTCGCTGATCTAGTAGGACGCGGACGAACCCTTGCAAGCTGTTGTTAACGTGAGCAAGACGCAAGTTACCGACAGCAAACTTAGACCGTTGTGACAATGCTGCACTGCCGCTAAGTTGTAATGGATAACCTTGTTGAACACCATCAATCGCTAAGGTAGACACATTTAGGCTTAACTGCTGATCGGCGATAACACCCTGATAGACCAACTCTCCGGTGATTTCACTGGGTAACTGTGCATCGATAAGACTAAAATCGATATTGTTGACTTGGGTGGTTAGCGACCAGTCAATATCATCGGCAAAACTGACTCTGCCTTGTGAGGCGATTGAGCCCGATAGTGCATCCAGAATCAAGTTTTCGATAATCGCGCGGGTAGGATTAAGCAAACCAGTAAAGGCAATTTCAGTCGTCGTTGGTAGCTGGGGAACAGTGAATGCGGTGTTAAGCTTCACTGCGTAATCGGTCATATCACCGTTGAGTTCCAAGTGACCTGCTGCAACGTTAAATTGAGGAGATGATTCACCGAGTTTACTGTGATCAAAAGCCTGCCAGTCTATTCGAGCCTGCATTGGAATTTTGGGCTCCAATGGTTTGAGTCGAGCGCGTAAATTGGCGCTAATTGGTTGTTGAACAAAGGCCTGTACTTCAAGCGACTGTAAACTATCTTGCAGATTAATTGCGACTTCTACGTTCACTTCAGGTTCGAGTAGTGCGGTAATTGAAGATTGAAAGCTAAGTGGATACTCATCTTGCAAAGCGATATCACCCGATAAATCAATTGAACCTAATTCGCTACTTAATTTTAGGCGACTAATGGATAAATCACTCGCTGTGGCGCGCAGATCGATCTGCAAAGAATCAATTTTCTGGCGTGCAAAAAAAGCGTCTTGCAATTCGAAGTTTTGCACCACTAAATCAATCGGAATAAAGACGTCAGGTAGCACTACTGATTGAGGTGATGTTGGCTGCGGTTGTGTCTCTAATGATGGTGCGGGGATCAGCCCAAACCGTATTAATTGAGGTTCGATGAATTGAAACGTTTTGTAGAGACGCAATCTACTGCGCAGCTCGTCCAAATAAACCCTCGTTCGATCGGCTAAAAGTACATCTGTATCAGTGACTAATAGCTCTTCAACAACTACCAAAAACGGCAACCGAATGATTTCTGGCTCACTCGATTCTGCTTCCGGCGTGGATTGAGTTTCGCTAAGTTGTACATCAATATCGTGCATATGCACGTGCTCTAGGCATATGGCAATTTGGAACACGCAGCGCCAACGTAGATTTAGATCGAGTTGAGCAACTGTTGTATCTAGGCCATCCGCCTGATATTGCAGCTGTTTGAGTGTCAGTGTAGAGCTAAGACCGCCTTCAATATCAGCAACACTCAAGCCGGGAACTTGTTTAACCGCATAGTTAAGGATCAGCGGCGAGCCGATTCGACTGACAGCGAGCCAAAATGTTACCAATACTATTAATAAGACGGCGAGCACACCGATTGTGCAACGTTTTAACCCGATCATAATTCTGGCCCTATTGAAAAATGAATGCGCAGTTGCGACTCACCGTTATATTCACCGCGGGCAAAATACAAACGCACTGGCCCAACAAATGATAAGTAATGGAGGCCCAATCCTGTGCTCCAAGCCAAATCTTCATCAAAGTTATTCGTCGCAGTACCCGTATCGAAGAATGTCGCGATGCGCCAGTTATCAAAAATTGGGTAGGCATACTCTATACTGCCAACTGCTAAATAACGTGCGCCGAGCAATTGCTCCATGTCGTCCATAGGTGAAATGCTTTCATAGCCAAAGCCGCGAATACTCTGATCACCACCGGCAAAGAATCGCAGTGAAGCTGGCACCCGCTCATAGTCGGACGATGAAACCGCCCCTAATTCTCCACGAACGGTGATGCGATGTTGATTAAAGGTTCGGATCCATTTGGTTTTAGCGCTTATGCGCAGGATGTCAATATCAGAGAGTAACTCCGACGAGCCGACTTCAACACTAAACAGCGATCGGTCACCCCAAGTAATATCAATGCCACCGCGTGATCGAAAGCCACCGATAGAATAACCCGGCAACACTAAGTCCGTGGTTTGCGATAATTCATCAGCCTGAGTAAAGGTTTCATTCTGATAACGCAGCGAGATACTTTGCTGCCACCTCGAATCTTGTGGTTCCCAAAATCGCTGAATGCCAATGCTGGTGGTGTCACTAAGAGTATTATTATCGTCAATGCGTTCGAAGCTCGCGAAAATATTGATGTAATCGTTATTTACGTCCGCCACGGGTATTCGATAACTACTTGTAAAACTTTGCTCGGGTTTAGTGAGGTTAACTTCGGAAGAAAAACGATGGCCACGAGAGTTGACCCAAGGGCGCACCCATTTGGCACTAAACTGTGGACCGATGTCAGTTGAAAACCCGCCACCAACATCAAACAAGTCTCGCGGCTTATGGGCCACATTTACTTCGATAGGCACTATATTGTCTTGTGCTTCGGATACCAGAGGCCTGGCAATTGCGCGATTGAAATAGCCTGTAGAATTTAATATCCGATTAAACTCGCCAATATCTTGCGCCAAGTAATAATCGCCAGTTTCGATTGGGTTAATACGGTTGATGATTTCCAATGCAATATCATCGCCTTTAATATGCAGCTCGCCAATCCGATAACGTGGCCCTGAATCCGCAACTAACATAATGAATGCCTCGTTACTGCTGCGAATCAAGTCAAGACGTGCTGTTTCCCATGAAAAGTCGAAGTAACCACGTGAGATTGCTGTAGCGATCATATTGGCTTTAAAAGCGTCATATTGATGCTGGAGTAAAGCATCGCCCTTTTGCATCGGAAACGCGTTGAAGCGTTCGGCAAACCAGTCGTCTTGCTTGCCCTCACCTACGACCGCCATTATGACGGCAGTAATGGTAAGCGGCTCGCCTAGAAACACGTTGATTGTTACGCGTTCGGTATCATCGAGAACGGCCATCTCTGCAGAGTAATAACCAAATGGTTGTATTGCTTGATTTACCTTGGCAATGATAGGGTCTTGCCACAGGCGGTCTGGGCGCAACGAAGTATCAACAGTAAGTGTTTGTAAGTGCAGTCGAATATTGTTCTCAATTGTAGTGTCATCAACCCCGGTAATTTCGAACTCTACCGCGCAGATATGACCCACAGGTAACATACATAACCACACTATGAATGTGACAAATGGGAGAGGTGATTTAGTGCGGTATGAGGGCAAACAAACATCCTTTATTGAGCCGTGACATTTAGTGCCAGATGATTATAATTGCACATCGCTCAACTTAACAGCGCTGCTGATAGCAAATACGCGTAGTTGTACCTCGTTACGTTGATAATTATTTGAAGTTTTCCGAAGAGATAGTAGTAATGGATGGACCTTTCTCACGCGTTTGTGTGCTAATTTTTTTGATTTTATTTGGGGCGCCGCTCACAACACACGCTGAGCGTTTGAGTGTTGAGAGTTTCAGTAATTTACCACAATTTGAGAATCCCAAATTATCACCCGGTGGCTTGCGCATCGCGTTCTTAGAAAATGCTGATATCGATGGTGGCGTAACGCTTCTTTCAACGGTTGATTTGCAAACCGGTGAGCAAACCTATTTGCTTCAATCTGACAATGAAAAAGTGAAAATCAATTGGTATCGCTGGGTCAACGATAAAACCCTCGCGATAAGCGCGCGTTATGAGTCCAGAGAGCGCAACGTTAAGTATTATCAAACGCGCTTGTATGCCATGGACTACAACGACAGCGGTGAAAAAGCGCGATTGTTAATTAAGCCTCGCGGAGCGAGCCAAGACCGCGCTAACCTATCTCAGTTCCAAGACAACGTGATTGATTGGTTACCCAACGATCCAGAACACATTATGGTTGCAATTGATTTAGATCGGGCGCTGTTACCATCGGTGTATCGACTCAATGTCTATACTACGCGTTTGAGTCGAATTGAAAAAGGTAAACGCAAAATCCGAGATTGGTTAACCGACAAGCAAGGCAATTTGCGCGTTGGTGTTACTTTAGATTACGAAGACGGTGAGCGGGAAATATTGGTTCGTCGCAAGCCTGATAGTGACGATTGGGATTCAATATTCAGCTACAACACTATGACTGAGTCGGGCATTTATCCCGTTGGTTTCGGTCTTGATCCAAACCTGTTGTATTACAAAGCCTATCATAATGACAAATTGGCATTGTTTACATGGAATTTGACCGATGACAGTAAGACACAAGTGTTTGCCGACCCAGATTATGATGTGTCGGGCGGGCTTATTTATTCTCCTAAGACTCAAGACGCTATTGGTGTATATCACGCAAACTCGGAGTTGGGCCGCATATACTGGGATGAGCGCTTCGTTGCTCTGCACAAGGGATTTGATCAGGCATTTCCAGATACAGACAACTATCTCATCAGTTTAGACCAACAAGAAAACAGTTATATCCTTTACAGCGAAAATGACTATATACCAGGTAGCTACTACATTGGCAATCGTGAGAATCGCTCACTAGGCCTACTTTTCGATACCTATCCGAGCCTAATGCAAACAGATGTGCTAACCCAACACCAAAAAGTGACCTATACCGCCCGCGATGGCACGGTCATCGAAGGATATTTAACCCTGCCGAAAAACAAAGGTGAAGGGCCTGTTCCCACCATCTTGCACCCACATGGTGGACCTGGCGCGCGTGATTTTGGTGGATTTGATTACTGGACATCATTCCTAAGTAATCGAGGTTATGCTGTTTTTCGCCCCAACTTCAGGGGTTCAACAGGCTATGGTTATGAGTTTGCTCGTAGTCAGATGCAAAGTTGGGGGATGGCGATGCAGGATGATTTGACTGACGCAACACATTGGTTGATTGAGCAGGGTATCGCAGATCCAGAGAAAGTATGTATTGTTGGTGCCAGTTACGGTGGCTACGCAGCCTTAATGGCGACCGTTAAAACACATGACTTGTTTGCTTGTAGCGTCAGCTTTGCTGGAGTCAGTAATTTGCGTCAATTGGTATCTTCATCTCGTCGGTTTGTTAACAAGGAATTTGTTAAAAACCAAATAGGTAGCGATAGCGATGATTTAGAGGCGCGCTCACCGTATTACGCGGTTGAGCGAATTAAAACGCCTATTTTGCTAGTACACGGCGATGAGGACCGTGTTGTAGATGTTCGTCAGAGCCGTATGATGGCAGACGAATTAGAAGATCACGATAAGGATTTCGAATACATCGAACTTGAAAGCGGCGATCACTATTTATCCATTCAACGCAATCGTCATCGCTTCTTTACTGCAGTTGATGAGTTCCTCACACAACACCTCGACGAATAATCATTGAGTGTGCTGATCTGAATCAACTCCCTGCCTTTTCAGTCTAACGCGATGTTGTCTATCTCGTTAGACTCTGAATAGAGGCAAAAGTATGGAATAAGTAAACAATTCAGCGATTGACAATTCGCCCACATCAACAGTCATCAATTCTGTCTCGACTATTGATGATGCACATCATCGATTAAAGCCAATTTTGGCACAGCGTCGCCTCGAGCCAGCATTTACCGAGCAGTTACATTCTGTTGTTTAAATTTTAGTTCTGAGTTTCTCAAGAAGAGCAAACGCATCGCTTTGATAAGTGTGAAATGGACCCTCTAAAGCAATGGAAACTCAGCCCCATAGATAAGCTGGCACAAGCGAAGTGGGATGATCACAAAGAAGAAAGAGAATATATGTTCTTTTATGGGGCACTGCCGATGTGCCATGGGTAGTGATTAAATCAGATGATAAAAAAGCGCACGGCACAACTGTATGCAGCACTTTCTGCATGAATTGCCTTTTCCTAATAAGGATACACCTATTGCAAAAGCTCCAGACCTTTGATTGTAGGTCGTACGGCACGAGTGATTGCCAAAGATAAACACATTTTGGGCGAAAGCTTTCACCCATATTTAAAAAAGAATATAAGTTCTTAACATTTAAATCCCTTATTGCTGTCTCAACGGCACAGTAGCTGCTATGCTGAGCCGCTCTCTTTTTACCGGTGACAGTGATGTCTGAGCAAACCAATACTATCAGCACGCCAGCACTAGGGCTCGTTGAGTTCGTGTGTCTGATGGCATTGATGACGTCGTTAGTTGCGTTGAGTATTGACGCGATGTTACCGGCGATGAATCAAATTGGCGCTGATTTAGGCAGCACTTCTCAGCAGCAGATCCATCTTATTGTTTCGATTTTCTTTATTGGTATGGCTTTCGGCCAGTTGTTGTTTGGACCAATTGCAGATGCTCGAGGCCGTCGCCTAACGATTTTAATTGGCTTGCTTATTTTCGCTGTTGGTACGGTCACTTGTATGTTTGCCACATCGATGGAAACGATGTTGTTTGGTCGGCTAGTACAAGCCATCGGTGTCTCTGGTCCAAGGATTGCTGCAATGGCTGTTATCCGTGATCAGTTTGTTGGCGAAGCCATGGCTCGGGTAATGTCTTTTATAATGGTAGTTTTTATTGCCGTTCCTATGATCGCGCCGATGGTTGGCCAGTGGGTGCTTATTTGGTTTAGTTGGCAGCACATATTCACGTTGTTTTTGATCGTTGGCTTGTTATCAGGTATCTGGTTTTTTGCACGCCAGCCAGAAACACTGACGCATGATCGTCGGGTTCCTTTTACGTGGAAGGCTCTGGCACAGTCCCTGTGCTACATTTTTACTCATCGCGAAGTGATGGGCTATAGCCTAGCGATGGGTTTTATTTTTGGCGCATTTCTAGCCTATTTAAGTGCGTCACAAACGATATTTCAGACTATCTATTTAACCGGCGAAGACTTTCCGTTGATCTTTGCTACCTTAGCAGCTTCCATTGGGTTAGCGTCATTCCTTAACGGTACTTTAGTCATGCGTTTAGGCATGCGATTACTGTGCAAAGCTGCGTTAGTTGGCAGCGTCGCATTCAGTTTCAGTCTACTTGCTTTAGTCTATCTCCATGCCGGAGTGCCGCCGCTTTGGCAATTTGTAACGACACTGTTTATCGGTTTCTTCTTTATCGGTGTATTGTTTGGCAATCTCAATTCTATGGCAATGTTACCACTGGGCCATATGGCAGGATTGGGTGCGGCTATCATTGGGGCAATCTCTAGCCTGATTTCAGTGCCTGTAGCTGTTTTAGTCGATTCATTTTTAACTACCGATGTAATGCCTATCGCGATAGGATTCGTGGTGTTTTGTGTGCTCGCGATGCTCAGTGTTTTATGGGCCGATGGTGCAACTAAGCATGAAACCATCCATGGTAAATAATGCTATTTAACTAGGGCTTCGGTTTTTGTTTTCGACAATCTCTACCGTCCTTGAGAAGCGCTTTCCTTGTTTAATTTTGTCGTAACTGACAGATTTCATATTGAGCATCTGGCAAAACTTGTAAAAAGCCATAAAGTCTTTGCGTGTGGAGTCATGTTTTTCGCGGGTTATATAGATTTGATCACCGTTTGCCGTAAGATTAGCCACTGTAGTATGAGGTTCGCCATATCGAGAAACCTTTAAAGCTCGGACCATTTTAACTTCAAATATCCAACCACCAACTTAAGTAAATCGGCTCGCAGTTCGGTTCACTTTCGTTTCCTTTTAGCTAACCACCTTTTCAAACATGGCTAACGCGCTTTTTCGTTAACTTGGTCATGCCTTTGCAAGCAGTTTTACGATAATAAAATCCAATAAAACATAGGGGTAAGCTTACGTAAGATGATGGGGTTACTTTGGAAATACGTCAAAAATTACTGTAGGGGGTGATTGACATAAAAAGCGCTCAATGATTCTGAATATGTTTTTAAAACAGAGAGTTAAATTCAGTTTCCAAGGCTTCGATTATTGGGGGCAGTCTATACACAATTGCCAGTTTTAAGTCTTTTGAAGGATCTTCCGTCTTTACAGTTTGCGTAGAGGACGGGTTTTGGTTGCAAAAAAAAAGCCCGGCCAAAAGGCCGGGCAAAGAGGGCTTATATTAAGCACCTAACGACAGAACTGTTTACACGATAGCTTTCATGTCGTGCATATACTCACGAAGTTGTGAACCGATGGTTTCAACACCGTGGGTACGAATAGCCTGATTAACCTCAACCAATCGCATGTTATCAACCGCGTTGCTTGAATGACTTGCACCCTGACCTAAGTCAGCTGGGGTGATTGAAGGCATTAACTGTTCTCTAAGCAATGGCACTGCTGCGTTGGCAAACAAGTAGTTTCCGTACTCAGCGGTGTCAGATATAACCACATTCATCTCATACAAGCGTTTACGCGCAATCGTATTAGAAATTAGCGGCGTTTCATGCAATGACTCATAGTAGGCTGATTCTGGTAAAATACCTGCTTCAACCATGACATCGAATGCTAGCTCAACACCCGCTTTGATCATCGCTACAATGAGCACGCCTTTGTCGAAGAATACTTGGTCATCAATCTCTCCATTAAAAGAAGGAGCATTCTCAAATGCGGTTTCTCCTGTCTCTTCCCGCCAGCGTAATAGATTTGCATCGCCATTGGCCCAGTCTTCCATCATAGTTTTGGAAAACTCACCGGAAATTATATCGTCCTGATGCTTTTCGAATAGTGGCGTCAGGATTTGCTTTAGTTGCTCTGAAAGTTCAAATGCGCGCACTTTATCTGGATTCGATAAACGATCCATCATATGTGTGACGCCACCAATCTTCAGCGCTTCGGTAATTGCTTCTAATCCGTGCTGGATTAATGCGCCTGCGTAGCCAGGATCAACACCGTCCGCAACCATTTTTTCATAGCCGAGAATTGCAGCTGTTTGTTGCATTCCACACAAAATGGTCTGTTCACCCATTAAGTCAGATTTAACTTCTGCAACAAAAGATGAAGCCAAAACGCCAGCTCTGTCACCACCGGTGGCACTCGCAAGTGCTTTGGCAATGTCCCAGCCCTTTTGCTCAGGATCATTCTCAGGGTGAACAGCGATTAACGTTGGAACACCAAACCCGCGCTTATACTCTTCGCGAACTTCTGTGCCTGGACACTTCGGTGCGCACATTACAACGGTCAAATCGCTGCGAATTTGTTGACCTTCTTCAACAATGTTGAAGCCGTGTGAGTACCCTAGCGCCGCACCTTTTTGCATTTGCGGCATAACAGCTTCAACAACAGCAGCATGCTGCTTGTCAGGCGTTAGGTTGTAAACTAAATCAGCAGTGGGAATGAGTTCTTGATAGGTACCCACTGTAAAGCCATTACTAGTGGCTCGTTGATAAGAATCGCGTTTTTCATCGATTGCGGCTTGACGCAATGCGTAGCTCACATCAAGACCAGAGTCGCGCATATTGAGCCCTTGATTAAGACCTTGTGCACCACACCCAACGATTACGATTTTCTTACCTGTTAAAAAATCACATCCTTGCGCAAATTCCGATCGCTGCATAAAACGACACTGACCTAGTTGATTCAGTTGTGCTCGCAATGAAAGAGAATTGAAGTAATTTGCCATGTTTACCTTGTCCAAAAATGCTTAGGCGTTTTGCCTAGGAAGAACAATACGCAATTACTATTGTTGTTTAAAGTGATATAATTACAATATAGTGTTGCAAAAAGTGAAATAAAGTGGATTTTCGAGACCTACAATTGTTCTGTCATTTGGCTACGAGCTTGCACTTCGGTAAGACGTCAGCTGCCCAGTTTGTATCTCCATCAACCCTTAGCCGCGTGATCCAGCGAGTTGAAAGTGAATGTGGCGCAACCCTGTTTGTGCGTAACAACCGCAGTGTTCGATTGACTCATGCAGGGCAGCAATTATTAGAATTCGCGGAGCCAATGTTGGTTGACTGGCGTGATCTGCAGTCAACGTTAAATCAATCCTCGCAGCAATTAACGGGGGAACTGCGTTTCTTTTGTTCTGTAACCGCCAGTCAAAGTCATTTACCTCAATTACTGGCAAAATTTCGACTGCAGCACAGTGGTGTAGATTTTAAGCTAGAGACGGGCGATCCCGGTTTGGCTGTTCAGAAGGTCTTGGATGGCAAAGCCGATGTCGCTATTGCGATTAACTCTCCTGACTTACCCGTTGAGCTGCACTTCCAACCCTTGGCGAAAGTACCACTAGTACTGGCTATGCCGAAAAGCAATACGGCGACCCATATCGACAGTATTGATTGGCGTAACACACCGGTCATCATGCCTGAGTCTGGGCCAACAAGACGAACGGTACATCATTGGTTCGCAGAGGCGGGTGTGCGTCCGCATGTGTATGCTTCGGTTGCTGGTAACGAAGCTATTGTGAGTATGGTCGCTCTCGATTGTGGTGTGGGTTTTGTACCTCGCGTAGTAATCGAACACTCAGCACTGCAATCGCAAATTAATTACATTGAAGTGATTAACATTGAGCCATACGAATTGGGTTTGTGTTGTTTAAAAACACGCCGCCAAGAACCACTCGTTGAAGCAATGCTTCAGCAAGGTGTAAATTGACGAATTAAGGCGTCTAGCGCTCGATAACTAATCGCCTCTGCTAAGTGGTGGCGTTGTATATCGCTGTCACTTTCAATATCAGCAATGGTGCGCGCAACTTTCAGGAAGCGATGCATGGCTCGATGAGAGGCGTTGAACTTTTCGAGGCAATGGACGAAGAACTGTTGATCTGTTTCTTTCAGCGGGCAATGCTCTGCTAACTGAGCAGCAGATAGCTGGCCATTGAGGCAACCTTGGCGTTGTAATTGTAGGTTGTGTAGTTGTGTCACCTTCTCACGTGCTTGCTGAGTAGAACCAAACTCATCGTTAATAGTGGGTTTAAGATGCAGTGGCTGACGCTGAACTTCAACCTGTAAGTCGATGCGATCGAGTAATGGCCCAGATAGCCGGTTTAGATAGCGCATGATTTGCTCAACACTGGTACGTTGGTCATCAACATCCCCGGTTGGACTTGGATTCATCGCTGTGACCAGCTGAAAGTTGGCGGGGAAGTTTACTTTTGCTTTAGCTCGGGATATCTGAATATCACCGGTTTCAAGCGGTTCCCGCAGGGTGTCTAAGGTAGCTCTACCAAACTCCGGTAACTCATCCAAAAATAAAATTCCGTTATGCGCCATTGATATTTCACCGGGCTGTGGATTACTGCCGCCACCAACCAAAGCTGATGTAGAGGCACTGTGGTGTGGGCTGCGAAATGGTCGATGTCGCCAATGCTTGGCTGGTTGAAACTGGCCTAATACCGAATAGACACTTGCGCTTTCAATGGCTTGCTCGTTTGTCATTGGTGGTAGTAATGCGTTTATACGTTGTGCGAGCATGCTTTTACCTGTGCCCGGCGGCCCAACAAGCAGTATGTTATGTCGTCCACTTGCTGCAATGATTAATGCCCGCTTGGCCTGTAGCTGACCAATCACATCGGTGAGTTCAAGGCTTTCATTTTTGCTAGTGTCGTTGATTGATTGTGCTGTTGTGCACAATTCGTGTTGTTTGTTAAGAAATTGGGCTACTTGGAGTAGATTGTCAGCGCCTTTGCTGTCTTGCTGTTCATGCAGAAGGGCTTCAGCTAGGTTGTCACACGCCACAATGAGTTGTCTGGGAGTCTTGGATACCGCAAGTGCTGCTGGTAAAACCGCAGCAACTGGCCTTAAGTCGCCAGACAATGAAAGTTCGCCGAGAAATTCCGTATTCCCTAGTTGTTCAGCGTCTACTTGCTCGCTAGCAGCCAAAATGCCAATGGCAATAGCTAAATCAAACCGCCCACCTTGCTTCGGTAAATCAGCGGGGGCTAAATTAATCACGATTCGCTTCGCAGGAAATTCAAATCCGGTATGAATTATTGCACTGCGTACCCGTTCTTTTGATTCTCTGACACTGGCTTCTACCAGGCCGATAAGCGAAAAGCTTGGAATGCCGTTAGCAAGATGAACTTCAACTGTAACTTGTGGCGCATCGATACCCATGCAGGAGCGGGTAAAGACTGTCGCATACCCCATCATGCGTTCCCTGTGATTGATGTTTTCTGCAGGTTACTTGTGCTGACAGGTCGTCACAACTGAGCCTTAGATCAGACTTCTAACATTGCCGACCAATTTCGTTGAATTAACGCGTTAGAGATATCCGCAGTGACTGGTTTGGAGAAATAATAGCCCTGTAGGCTGAGACAGTTCTGGCTGCGCAAGAATTGCACTTGCTCTGCGGTTTCTATCCCCTCAGCAATACAATCCATATGCAGATTATTTGCCATGCCTATGGTGGTGATAATAAGGCTGTCACCGCTGCCACCTTTACCAATGTCGTCGGTAAAGCTTTTGTCAATTTTGATCACATCAAGTGGGAACATCTTGAGGTAGCTTAAAGAAGAGTATCCTGTACCAAAGTCATCCAGTGCCAATTTATAGCCAGCATGCTTGAGTGCGTTAAACTGCTCAAGTGCCATGTCACGATCGACCATTAGCACGCCTTCAGTAACCTCGAATCGCAATGCCGATTTAGGCAACTGGTAGCTTGCTAACAAATTGTCTAAGCCCTCTAAGTCGAATGCAGTGGTAAAGTGCAATGCAGAGAGATTAACTGACAAATAGCCGTTGAACCCATTTTTATACCAGCGGGAAACCTCTTTCACTGCGGTGATTATTGAGGCGCGAGTTACTTCAACGATTAAGCGCATTTCTTCCAAAATAGGCACAAATTCAGCTGGGGATAGCGGTTGCTCACTGACTGCACAACGCAGAAGAAGCTCCATACCTTCTGTTCTGGCGGTTTTTGCGTTAACGATGGGCTGATAGACGTTGTAAAACAACTCCTGCTGGTAGGCTCGCTTGACTAAGTTCTCCAGCGATAATCGATACTTTGCACGTGCATTCATTGATTCGGTGAAGAACCTAAAACTGTTAACCGGATCATTTTTCGCGCTGTACATAGCAACATCCGCAAAGCGCAATAAATCGGTGGGTTCAATGCCGTTATTAGGGTAAATCGATACGCCTATGCTGCATGACACGCGCAATATTTCATTACGTACGGTGATTGGCTCTTCAATCAATGCGACTAATTGAGCTATAAACGAACTGACGTCTTCAAAATCAACCACATCCTCCATCACAATTACAAATTCATCACCACCTATTCTGCCTACGGTGTCATTTTGTGCAGCAATGTTTAACATTCGTTTTGCTACTACTTTCAATATATTGTCGCCGTACTCATGGCCCAGACTGTCGTTAATCCCTTTAAATCGATCTAAATCAACAAATAACACCGCTACTAAAGCGTTATGTTTTTTGGCATTTTCTATGGCATGTTCAAGTCGGTCGAGCGCAAGGTTGCGATTAACTAGACCTGTTAAGCCGTCGAACGTCGCCATTTTCCTCAACTTTCTTTCGGCGCGTTTTTGGTCTGAAATGTCAGAAACAACCATCAAGTAGTGGTCAACTTTGTCGTTGTCGTCGGCGTTATTAACGGTGGTCAGATTTATTAGAACATCGTGCTCTTTGCCATCAGCAAGTGTGAGCTTTTGCTCACTGCGCCAGTGTCCTTCACGTAAAAACTGGCGCAAGCCGCTCATCGCGTGACGCTCAAATTCAGGATACTGCTGTTTAAGGCGGTTAAATTTATCAACCGTTTTTTCTTCGGAGTTAAG
>CAXRGW010000110.1:0-10175 GCA_964230255.1 Alteromonas sp. | reverse complement strand
TATCTGATTATGAATTAAAATCATTGCGCAGACAGTTTGCTTTGGTTTCCCAACAGGTCACTTTGTTCAATGATACAGTGGCAAATAATATTGCCTATGGTGCGCGCCGCGATGTGAGTAGAGAAGAGCTCATACGCGCAGCAAAAATTGCTCATGTAGATGAATTTGTTACGCAATTAGCGGATGGTTACGATACCTTAATCGGTGAAAATGGTTTGATGTTGTCGGGTGGTCAACGACAGCGTTTGGCAATTGCTCGTGCGGTGTTAGTTGACGCTCCGGTATTAATCTTGGATGAAGCGACTTCGGCTCTCGACACTGAAAGTGAAAAGTTGATCCAAGACGCACTAGAACAACTTCAACAAAAATGCACTAGCGTAGTTGTCGCACATCGCTTGTCGACGATTGAAAATGCTGACAAAATCGTAGTAATTGACGACGGTAAAATCGTCGAGCAGGGAACTCACGATTCTTTACTCAAAAACAATGGCGCATATTCACAATTGTATCAATTGCAGTTTGGTGCAGAAGGGTAGTAATGACTTTTCAGCAGCGTCTTGAAAAAGCTTGGTATGGCAGCGATCGATGGATCTTTATCTTTGCGCCTATAACTTTGCTATTCGCGTTGCTCAGTTGGATGCGTCGTTCGGCTTATCGGCTTGGCCTATTTAAATCCCAAAAGCCGTCCGTCCCAGTGATAGTCGTTGGTAATATCAGTGTGGGAGGGAATGGCAAAACTCCAGTGGTGTTGGCCATTGCAGAATATTTCCAAGCCCAAGGTATAAAAGTCGGTGTATTAAGTCGTGGTTATGGCGGTGCACAAACCCAGTTTCCTTACCGGGTAAACTCCCAAGATCCACCTGCACTGGTTGGCGACGAGCCAGCATTGCTTGCGCGGCGATTGCAAGCCGCAGTAGTCATCGATCCGAAGCGTGCCCGTGGTGCAGCTCACTTAAACCACATAGGTTGTAATATCATCGTATGTGACGACGGCCTGCAGCACTATGCATTAGGACGTGACATTGAATGGGTTGTTATGGATGAAAGACAGTTAGGCAATGGCTATTTGCTGCCAATGGGTCCTTTGCGAGAGACTGCAGCTAAACTATCTAGCGTCAATGGCATCATTCTCAACGGGCAATTTGAGTGCTCGCTACCGGGGGCGTCAAAACACACCATGCTGCTTGCGGCAGAAACCTTTGTCAATGTTGCGGACAGTAGCCGCACATTAAGCGTTGCTGAATTTATTACACGCTATACTGATGTTGATGCACTATGTGCAATTGGCAATCCGAATCGATTTTTCACAACACTGGCAGAACTTGGGGTAGTAGTGAAGCAACAGCACAGTTTTGCTGATCATCACAGTTACGTAGTTGAAGATGTGCCAAAACACGCGGTAGTGATGACGGAAAAAGACGCAGTTAAGTGCCATCCCTTCGCTCACCCAGATTGTTGGTACCTGCGCGTTAATGCGCAATTACCAGAGTTATTTTATTCAACATTGCTCGATCAAGTAAGAGCAGTCGAACCAACATTAACGAGTAATTCAAATGGCATTTGATAAAAAACTACTAGAAGTAGTTGCATGTCCCATATGCAAGGGCAAATTGGTCTATCAGGCGGAAGCAAAGCAATTGATTTGTCGATTTGATCGCTTGGCTTTTCCGATTAAAGAAAACATCCCCGTTCTGATTGAGTCTGAGGCTGATAGTTTGACTTTGGAACAAATCGAAGCATTAACCAATGACTGACACGCCCGAATACGTAGTTGTTATCCCGGCGCGTTTTGCGTCTACACGTTTTCCTGGAAAGCCACTGGCGATTATCCAAGGATTGCCGATGATCCAGCACGTTTATCAGCGCGCTATCGAAGCGCAAGCTTCTCGGGCAGTGGTTGCTACAGACGATGAGCGCATAGCCGAAGTAGTAGAGGGTTTTGGTGGTGAAGTGTGTTTGACCCGGCCAGATCACCAGTCGGGCACCGAGCGCATTGCTGAAGTTGTGCAAATATTGGGTTTTAAAGACCAACAGATTATCGTTAACGTGCAAGGCGATGAGCCATTTATTCCTGCCGAAAACATTCGCCAAGTAGCGGTTAATCTTGCCGATCGCGAATCATTTGCAATGGCTACGTTGGCGACCCCGTTAGACGAAGTTGCAGATATAACTAACCCAAATGCAGTAAAAGTCGTAACCGATAAGCAAGGTAAAGCGCTGTATTTCAGTCGTGCGACAATTCCATTCGATCGCGATGGGCACGCCAATCAAGATTATCATGGCTCGTTGTCAGTAATGCTTCGCCATATAGGGGTATACGCGTACCGGGCAGAATATATTTTGCGCTATGTCGCTTATGCAACGAGCGAGCTAGAAGTAATTGAATCATTGGAGCAACTGCGCGCGCTGTATTATGGCGACAGTATTCACGTTGAACACGCAATTGCGCCGCCACCGGTAGGTATTGACACACCTGAGGATTTAGCGCGCTTAAACGCACATCTCGCACAGGAGTGAGGTTATGAATGTAGTGATCACGGGTGCCAATCGCGGTATTGGTTTGGCATTAACTCACGCTTATATTGAACGCGGTGATACGGTCTACGCGTTGTGTCGACAAGCATCGGAAGATCTCAAGCAAAGCGGCGCTAACATCGTTGAGAATGTTGATATGCTCAATACTGATGCATTACCACAATGTTTAGCATCGCTGCAAAAAGTCAGTATTGATATCCTCATCAATAATGCCGGCGTGCTTGAGAGAGAATCACTGAGCGACTGGAATCCGGCAACAATAGAAAAACAGTTCAAGGTGAATGCATTGGCGCCGCTGTTGGTTACCCAGTGTTTATTGCCTTCCATGGCTGCAAACAGCAAGGTTGTAATGATTACTTCGCGGATGGGCTCTATGGCCGATAACGGTTCTGGTGGTTATTACGGTTATCGTATGTCGAAAGCTGCACTTAATGCCGCTGGTGTATCAATGGCAAAAGATTTAGCGAGTCAAGGCATTGCCGTAGTATTGCTGCATCCGGGATTTGTTCAAACCGAAATGGTTAATTACGGCGGTGACATTGATGCAACTACATCTGCATTGCGTCTTCAACAGCTCATTGATGATTTGAATTTAGCCAACAGTGGTCAGTTTTGGCATAGCAACGGTGAGTCGTTACCATGGTAAATCTAGTCGGTTTTGTAAAGCGAGCAGTCGTTAGTGCTTGCATCGCTGTTACACTTGGCGCTAGTGGCGAATGGCGAGACAGCGTCGCGCTGCCTTACAAAGTACAAGAAATATACCCCATACAACACAACCAGTTTTTAGTTGTAGCGGGGGGCTTAAGCCCTGATGTATCTGAACGACCTATTGATGTTTCTAACCGCGTAATTGCTTACGACACAAATGAACAACAGTGGTTAGAATGGCCTGTTTTGCCGTCACCGCGTCATCATCCTCACCTGATAAGTGCGGAAGGCAATTTGTATTCGATAGGTGGATTTACTATTAATGAAAGGGGGGCTTGGCACAACGATACAGACGTTTTATTGTTGTCGGAAATTTCAGAGTCAACTCAGCAATGGCAAACTATTGCGCAAATGCCCGAACCGCTCTCAGAGACTCTGAGCACGTTGTTCGAGGGTAAAATTCATATTGTTACTGGCCGCTCACCGATAAACCCTGAAAATAACGGACAATGGCGTAACCATATCGATTCCGCCGCGCATTGGGTTTTTGATATAGCCACACAAACGTGGACAGCGGGAGAGCCAGCACCTACCGCTCGCAATAGTGCATGTGCAACGCGGAATGGCGATGATTGGCATACCATCGCTGGTCGAACCGTAACCGGCGGTAACACTGCTGTGCACGAAGTGTACAACCTGAATTCAGGTGAATGGCGCACACTCGCTCCGCTGCCTGATGCTCAAGGTGGTTTAGCCTGCGCCACCATCAATGACAAAATCTATGTGTTTGGCGGTGAGTACTTCAATGATGGTGGTGGCGTGTACGACACGGTTTGGGAATTTGATTTAAACTCAGGTGTATGGCGAAGCGGTGACAAAATGCCAGTACCTAGACATGGCCTTGGTGCTCTGACTATTGGCAACGATATCTATGTTATTGGCGGCGCCACCAAAGCAGGTGGCAATGAGACCTCGGCTCGCATGAGTATTTATACGCCGGCAAACTAATGCGCGGCTAAAGCAGCGCTTTTGCTATTTTATTTCGTCTTCGTCATCCTCAACTAAAACAGCCCAACAATCGTGCTGATCGGCATGAATAATTTGTGCCCAAACACGCTCACCCGGCCGCAAGTGGTGAACGTCGTTTAAATGTACAACACCATCAATTTCCGGTGCGTCTGCATAGCATCTTCCAACCGCGCCTTCTGCATCAACGCTATCGATGACGATTTGATATTCGTTGCCTATGCGCTGTTGTAAGCGCGCTGCGCTTATTTTACTTTGCACTGCCATAAAACGCTTTAAACGCTGTTGCTTAACATTTTCTGGAACCGGGTCAGGTAGATCATTGGCTTTGGCGCCGTCGACCGCAGAGTAGGGGAAGCAACCAACCCGATCGAGTTGCGCTTCAACTAAGAAATCGAGTAACTCTTGAAATTCTTCTTCGGTTTCACCGGGGAAGCCAACAATAAAGGTCGAACGAATGATCAGTTCCGGACATTGTTCGCGCCATTTTTTGATTCGCTCAATGGTACGATCGGCACTGCCAGGACGCTTCATCAGGCGCAATATACGCTTGTTTGCGTGTTGAAAGGGAATATCTAAATAGGGCAGTACTTTGCCCTCTGCCATCAACGGTATTAGATCGTCGACGTGTGGATATGGGTATACATAGTGCAAGCGCACCCACATATCCATTTCACCGAGCTTCTCACACAGCTGCTGCATATGGCTTTTCACCGGCATACCGTTCCAAAAACCAGTGCGATGTTTAACATCAACGCCGTAAGCACTGGTATCTTGCGAGATGACCAATAATTCATTAACGCCAGCGGCTTTTAATCGCTGGGCTTCATCTAATACTTCCCCTACTGGGCGACTTACTAAGTCTCCGCGCATGGATGGGATAATGCAGAAGGTACAGCGATGGTTACAACCTTCGGAGATTTTAAGGTAGGCAAAGTGACGCGGCGTTAACTTAATACCGTGGTCTGGCACGATGTGTATAAATGGGTCGTGCTGTGGTTTGGGTAAATGTTCGTGGACTTGCTCAACCACAGTTTCATAGGCGTGAGGGCCTGTAATAGCCAGTACATTGGGGTGTACTTCACGGATTTCATCTTCTTTGATCCCCAAGCAACCCGTAACAATAACTTTGCCGTTTTCGGCTAGTGCTTCACCAATAGTGTCCAATGACTCTTGAACGGCAGCATCAATAAAGCCACAGGTATTTACAATGACTAAATCTGCATCATTGTAGGTCGGCACTACGTCATAACCTTCGGTGCGTAACTGGGTCAGAATACGCTCTGAGTCAACGAGGTTTTTGGGGCAGCCAAGGCTAATAAAACCGATGCGTGTGCCATTCACTGTGCTGGCTTTTGCTTGCTCGGCGAGGACTTGTTTAGGCGTCTCAAGCGTTGTCGTCGCTTTCGGATTAACAATTTCTACAGTCATAAAAATAACGTTTTATTAAGTATTGTGCGTATTATACGCGTTTAGTGACGCGAGACCCAACTCAGAGTAGTAAAATGTCGAAAAAGTCAGGTTCATTTAGCGGTTTAGAATTTCCACTTCATTGCTATGGAGAAGATGGCCGGGTTAAGCCACCAATACTTTTATATTTGACGGCCCTTTGGCTTTGTAAAGCCCTGTTGTTAACGCTCATTTCAGTGTCGATGCGCGAGAATACAACAGCGTTGTTGACAGTGTTTTATCCAGATGTGAATGAGTGGTATTGGCATCTTATGCCTGCACTTCCTGGCTTGATAGTGGCTTTGTTTGTTAGTTTTAATGCTACCTTGCGTGAACGCCAAGTTGGTCACTGGTTAAATTGGGTTAAACCCTTGTTATTATTTGGGTTATTGGGACAGATTGGGCTTCAAGCAAAGACCATAATTGGTATGCAAGGACAGTTCAGTTGGACGTTGTCGATATCACTGATGATAAGTGTTGTTGCGACGCTTTGCATATGGCGTAGTCGCCGCGTTTTGGCTTTTGTCCGCGATGCTCGCATAGACTGATTATTGTGTACTGTTGCTAACGGCCTTTTCAAAGTAAGCTCGCACGCTAACGGCACTGTCATTGACCAAACGCTCATAACAAATGCCCGCAAACGCAAAGGTGCGACCGTTGTATTCAAGCAATACATAGGGGGCTTGTGGATCCGTTGTGTCGTAACGCCATTCACCACCGACGGTTTGTTTAAAGACTTCACCTAAGTATGCCCCGTATATATTGCACAAGGTGAATACTGCTTGGTCTTCTAATGCATTGTCATGGTATTTTTCGAGGAAGCTCAGCAACACATCATCAATTTTTGCAATGCTGCTGACGCTGCCATCGAGTTCAATGCCGAACTCATTTTGCGTACTAATACGCGCATTCTCGGCGCTGTCGCGCATCAACTCATCCAATTCTTTTTGTTCCATGTGTGGCCTAACCTTATGATTTTTTTAAACTCTCAAATCTCTCGACTTGATAATAGCAATGAAGCAAGCAACTGGCTACCAGGGCCGAGATTATCGGGCGCAGGGATAACCAAGTATGACGTTAACTCACGGAAAGAACTTCCATCAATGTGCAGTTGCACCAAATTCTCCTGTTGGATCAGTGACAGTACTTCGTGCTCCGGCAACCAGCAGAAACCAATGCCGCGTTCAAGCAATCCAATGGCCGAATCAAATTGGTCGACCGTCCAGCGTAACTCCGATTTTAGCCAGCCTTGTCGCTCAATGGGCGAAGTGGCTGTATCTTTGATTACAAGTTGAAGCTCTTGTTGTAAGGCATTGGGGTCTATTGGTTGCTCGGTGCATGCTAATGGGTGATGCGGAGCACAGACAGCAACAAACTTTACTTTACCAATCGGCTCGCCTAAAAAGCCTTTTGGCACACTAAGAGTGATTACAATATCGGCTGACTTATCCATGATCACTTCTTCAGTGCCGGTTAAAACCGTATCTTGGACGCGAATTCTGCTACCTCGTGATTCAGGTAGAAAATGCTGTAATACGTCGAATAATTGCTTGCGAGGATAGGCTAAATCAACGGCTACGTTAATTTCTGGTTCCCATTCTTGCTGGATGTTAATCGCCAACGCTTCTAGCTCTTCGACGTTTTGAGTGATGTAACGTGAGCGACGCAACATGACTTCGCCCGCTTGCGTTAAGTAGGCTTTGCGACCGCGCACTTCGAGTAACTCAACTCCCAGCTGATGTTGTAATTTAGCGACCGCGTGATTGAGTGATGACTGGCTTTTGTTTAAGTGCTCGGCGGCATGGGCGTAGCCGCCGCAGTCTACAACTGCTTGCAAGATTCGCCATTGCTCTAAAGTTGTTTTATGTCGGTACATCGTTTGCTGAACACCAAAGTAGAATACGCCAAGACTATGCCAGATAATGGTGATTGTCACATCAAAGATAACAAAATTGTCATCTGCTATAGTGACCAAAAAAGACATCGCATGCGTACAAACAACATTACTAATGCACTGATTTACTATGAAATACTATACAACCTTACCTGTGACAGCGGTCTTTGCTTTCAGCCTAATGAGTGCTTTGGTCTATTTCGGCATTATTCCACCAGGCTTAAGCTTACTTGACCAAATTCAGGGGCAGATGAATGATTATTTTTACTTACTTATCATGACCATTATCTTGCTTGAGTCGATTGTATATGTGGGATTTTATTTTCCTGGCCAATTTTTTGCGGTGGTATTAGTTATTACCTCACAACCGACCATGAGTGATGTGGTGGCATTGACCGTTGCAATGGTAATGGCTGCGACTATCGGTTCAGTGATTAACTACGGAATAGGGCGGGCTAACTCAGCAAAATATAACGAAAAAAGTCCAACTCAACTCAGACACTTATTACTTGCAATGATCCATATGAATTCGCTGGCATTCTTTATGGTCGCTCAAGGGGCTAATCATAAACCCATGCGTGTGGTGTGGCTTGCAGGTTTACTCAACTTACCTTACTACCTTGCATTGTTAGCGGCGACAGCGTTTTTGAGTGAAGAAGTGATGCAGATTGCCGAGAACTCGGCATTAGTTTTCACTTTATTAGCGCTATGGTTAGTTATCGCTTTTGTTTTGGATGTACGTAAATATCGAAGTGCAAAACAATCGCTTATAGCGTCAACTAATGACGCTTTGGTTGACTAGATTTTATCCAAGTACCGTTCAACCGCACGGGCTGCAGCTATCATCCCGAATGTGGCTGTAACCATCGTACTTGCGCCAAACCCTGATGAGCAGTCTAATCGTGTACTGCCATCCAACACCGACTTGTGATGCGCAACACTGCCATCCGGTTGTGGATAGCGCAGTTGCTCGGTGGAATAAATACACTCAACACCAAACCGCCGTTTAGGGTTTTTGCTGAAATTGTAAAAACGGCGCAATTCAGAGCGCAATTTCGCGGCGAGAGGATCTTGGATTGTTTTGGCTAAATCGCCCGATATAATCTGACGCGGATCAATTTGACCACCAGCGCCACCAACAGTGATAACAGTTATTTTATTGCGCTTGCAATAACCTATGATAGCCGCTTTAGCTTGAATACTATCCGTAGCATCAATCACGACATCATATGCGTTACTCAAGTATTCGTTAACAGTGTCTTTAGTGACAAAATCTTCAATTACGTTAATTTCACACTGCGGTGATATTGCCGCTATTCGCAAAGCCATTTCATCGACTTTAGCCTTGCCAACAGTTGCGGTAGTTGCGTGGATTTGACGGTTGATATTGGTTGTACAAATATCATCTAGATCAATAATTGTGATTTTGCCCACACCGCTTCTCGCTAGTGCTTCTGCGCTCCAGCTGCCAACACCACCAATTCCAATGACACAAAAATGTGCGTTGTTAAGTGCGGCTAATTGGCTTTCACCATACAGTCTGGCGATACCGCCGAACTTTTGCTTTTCTGTCATAGGTTTCTCATTAGTGCTACTGCTAGAAGTCAGGTAATATCAGGGTTATAACATTAATTTCAATTGACTCGTGAATGAATAAACACTTCGATTATATCGTGATTGGTGCCGGTATCGTAGGGGCTGCCACTGCCAATCGCCTCAGCCAACAATATCCTCAGGCAAAAATTGCAGTGGTAGAAAAGGAAAGCGCTGCAGCGAAACATCAAACAGGTCGAAATTCAGGTGTTGTTCACGCGGGGGTTTATTACAAAGCGGGAAGTCTAAAGGCACAATATTGTCGCGAGGGGTTGGAGTGCACCATTGAGTTTTGTCAGCGTTACAACATCCCTTACCGTCAGTGCGGAAAACTCATTGTTGCCACGGTAGACGATGAGTTTGAACGTCAGCAAACGTTGTTTGATCAATGCCAAGCCAATGACTTACAGCCGGAATGGTTAAATCAGCAGCAAATACAGCAACAGGCCCCGGCTATTAATGGTTTGCAGGCTATATGGGTACATCATTCAGGGATTACAGATTATCCTGCGATTACGCAACAGCTACTGAAACTCGCTGAACAACGTGGAACGGAATTAATTTATTCAGCGCCGGTTGCAAGAATTGATGAATCGACCAGCCGAGTGACTGTTGAGGTTGGTGCTGAGCAGTGTTACGAGTTACACGCTGACTGTGTAATTAATTGTGCTGGAATTTATGCCGATCGCCTGATCCAGAGCGCTGGGCACTCAATAGATTATGCGTTACTGCCGTTTCGCGGTGAATACTACCGATTAAAAGCCCGGCACGATAATATTGTTGAGCAACTGATTTATCCTGTACCTGATCCGGAATTGCAGTTTTGAGGTGTACACCTAACGCCAATGATCGGTGGCTATCAAACTGTTGGACCAAATGCGGTCTTAGCGTTTGGTCGAGAGGCCTATAAAAAAACTCAACTAAATCTTTCTGACTGTGCTGATATGCTCGCTTTCAAGGGGACTTTACCTTTGCTGAAACGTTACTTCGGAGCAGGCTTAGCTGAGTTGAAGGACTCAGTGTTTAAAAG
>CAXRGW010000109.1:0-12428 GCA_964230255.1 Alteromonas sp. | reverse complement strand
GCACCAGAGTTTGAGTTGATGCCGAGTTGTCCCAATGGACGCTGACCTAAACGCACGGCATCCCGTTCCATCCAACTGACGCTAAGCACGGCGTTACCGCGGTCGTCGGCTAGGTTTGAACCAACAGTTAATGAGATACTGTCTTGGTCGCCATCACTCTCGCCGGTTTGGTTGTGATTCATATCAAAGGCAACGCCATCGAAGTCATCTTTAAGAATAACGTTTACCGCCCCTGCTATTGCGTCTGAGCCGTATACCGCGGATGCACCGCCGGTGACTACGTCAACACGCTCAATCAGTGCGGTTGGGATAGTGGCAGTATCGACTGCACCGTTAAAGTTAAATGGCACCATACGGCGGCCATCCATCAATACCAAGTTACGTTGTGGTCCCAAACCGCGCAAATCAATCGTTGCGGCACCGGCGGTACCGTTGTTTACGTTACTGCCGTCGGCGGGAATGGTCGCCGGTAAGCTACGGATGATCCGTTCAAATTCGGGGGTTTGTAAATATCCAATGTCTTCTTCGCCAATTGAAATGATTGGACTGGACGATTCCACACCGGGTGCTCGGATCCGCGAGCCAGTTACCGCAATAACTTCTACATCAGCAGAGTCATCCGAGGGGTTATCAGTTGTTTGTTGTGCCGTGGCTAAATTGGCAACCAGTAGGGTACTGGTAGTCGCAGCCCAACAGGCTGTTTTAACGGCACAAGCAATTTTAGAGTTAGCAAACATATAATGGTCTCCTACTCTCCACCAGCAAGAAACAGCGCTGCTTGCGGAGTATTGTGTGTTTCAGATAACCGATTTGTTATCGTCGCTATACGCTATGCCTGCTCGAAATTGACAACCAGTCTACTTCCACTAAACGCGGGTTTAGTGTGATGAAAAGTCTATTTAAATGGACAAATGGGGGTTTAAATTTTGGAATATGACGTATTATTAGCATTAACGAACACATATTATTCGTACTGCTGGGGGAAGGATTATTTTCAGTTCAGTATCGAGCGACTACTACAAGCTTTTCAGAAGCCCAATCTTTTGGTGTTTTAACATCGCGGTGTGGCTCGGCTTTCTCACGTTTTTTTCTTATGCCCAAGCGGCTAACGCTCGCGCCGCTGAGCTGACTTATACCTGGGGCGATTACTTTGTCATGCTCGCGCCCTGGTTCTTGAACTTTACCTGGGTTACACCCATTGTGTTCTTTACTGTGCATAACTTATTGACTGTGCCCTTAAAAGAAAGTTCCAAGCGTCGCCTGGCGAGTTATGTACTGGCGTCTTTTGGTGTGCTGTTTGTGTACTGGACTGCTAGCTTAGCAATGCAGGTGATTATTCGCGGCGAGAGTTTCAATGGCTTCCAAGCGCGTTTGTATGACGTCATCCTATCTACTGGCATTATCGATATTGTCATTTACGCCGGCATTTTAATGGGGGCTATTGGCGTACACTTTTATCACGAGGCTATGCGTCAGCGGTTTTCCTTAAATCAAGTAAAACAAGAGTTGATTGTCGAGCAGTTAAAAGTATTGCGTTCACAGCTCAACCCCCATTTCTTATTTAACACACTTAATACAGTGACAAGCTTAGTGCGCTTGAAGAAGCTCGATGATGCCACCTTAGCACTTTCCGAACTGAGTAATATGCTGCGCATTTCACTGGCTAATAAACAAAGCCAAACGGTGTCGGTACGCGAAGAAATGCAGTTTGTCCATAGTTATTTGTTGATTCAGAAAATGCGCTTTGCGGACAAATTAGAGATCACCACTGACATTGATAACTCGTGCATGAACGTACATATTCCAAATATGTTACTGCATCCATTAGTCGAAAACGCAGTACAGCACGGTTCGCAATCAAACGGCAAAAACAATGCGGTGAGCTTAAGCATTCACCTACGCCACAACATGTTAGAAATCGACTTGGTTAACAACGTTGGCGCGCACAACTCACACGAAGGGTTTGGTATTGGTGTGCACAATACGCGTGAGCGTTTGAAAAAACTATACAGTGATTTTCAATTGGAGCTCATGCCATTGGAAAATGGCTTGTTTCGCACTTTGATGCGCTTACCGCAGCAAACGGATTAAAGGAGTAAACTATGATCAAGGCATTAATTGTTGATGATGAACCGCTAGCGCGAGAGTGTATTGCATGCTTACTCGATGACTTACCAGAATCCGTGGATTGTCACCAAGCAGAAAACGGCGATCACGCACTGACATTGTTAACCGAGCAACATTTTGATATTGCATTCTTAGACATGCAAATGCCCGGTATTTCTGGGTTACAGTTGGCAAAGCTTCTACCTGAAAAAATGCTGAAAGTATTTGTTACCGCCTATGATGAATTCGCATTACCTGCCTTTGAAGTAAATGCGGTTGATTATCTGCTGAAACCATACAGCGATGCGCGTTTTGCCCAGGCATGGCAAAAAGTGTTGGCCAAGCTACAACCTTTACAATCAGCCCCAAACGGACAAAAACAACGGGTGTGTGATGGTTTCCCATGTAAGTCTCGTTTAGTTGTGCGTGATCCTGGGCGTATTCGCTTAATTGACGTTAAGCATGTTAATTACATTACTGGAGCAGGCAATTATGTAGAGTTACATCTTGTTGATGGCAAAACGGTTCTTCACCGAGAAACCATGACAGCGTTAGAGCAACAGCTCGACCCAGACGTTTTTATTCGCATTCACCGTTCATCGATAGTTAGGCGATCATTTGTCACTGAGCTTCGACCCAATGATAAAGGCGACTATACGGTTATTCTTGAATCGGGCGACTTGTTAACACTCTCCCGTCGCAATCGCGATAAGATCGAGGCGCTTACCGGTTAGAACTAGTCAAAGTAAGTACTTGGGTCTAAGCGTCGATGCAATTTCACTAGCGTGATTTGGGGTTTGATGCTTTCCGACGGTAAGCGCATGGTGCAATCACACACAGTTTTCTGAGAATAATAGTGAAGTTAGCTAAACTCTGCTTATCAGCCTTACTGATACTCACAACTCCCCATATATTAACCAATGATCGATGTGATTGATGACAACACTCAAGTAGTTCCCAGACATGGCAGCGTAGCAACTTAACAGAATCTGGTCCTATATCGTGATACGATTAAAAATACACAAACGTATGTAAAAGCGCTAAAATTAGAAGGTGAGACAGAATATCAGGTTGTTGAGATTGGTTTAGATGAAAAGTGGGATAGTTGGGCGTCGTACTTTATTAGCGAAGAGCGCTGGATCAGAACTTTATAAAAATAGATTACAAGGCAGTCTATGCGCTGCCTGCTAATCGTACTTTTTGCCTATTGGGCCTGCTTTTCTGGGGTTGCTAACGCCGAAAGCGAAGCAGATCTCAATATTTATTTTGAAGAAAGATTTCGCCCTTACAACTACATAACTAATGGCGAGATCGATGGTATCAATGGCATTGCGATAAAACGCGCGTGCGAAATGGCACAAGTCAGGTGTGAGTTTTTGCCTATGCCATGGTCAAGAGCCATGTCCACGGTCTTCAAAGATCCAAAAGGCGCGGTCCTCAGCGCCTCGCGCAACAATGCGCGAGAGCGGTTCTTTAAATGGGTTGGTCCTTTAGTCAGTAGTGACGCCTATTATTTCAAATTAAAAAGTCGTAGTGACATTGTAGAAAGTGATTTACTCAACTATACAATTGGCGTTATGCACAACGACATCTATGAATCAGTGTTAGTTGCCAGAGGTTTTGTGATTGGTGACAACCTATTGCAAACCGATAGTAAAGAAGATGCTACTCGCTTGTTTTTGGTAGGGCGGTTGGATTTGATGTTCGCTTCTGGTTTTACCTTAACCGATTCTCTATCACAGTTTGGCGCAACTGTTGACCAAGTTGAAGCACTTGCACCACTGCGTACTCCCGAATTGAAGGGCAACTACCTAGCCACCAATGTAAACGTTGATGAAGCATTAGTCGTTACACTTAACAAGGCGTTGGAAGAATTTAAGCGCACACAGGAGTTCAACGACTTAGTCACACGCCATCGGCCAATCAATTTGCAATTGCCTGAGTAGAGCTATTATTTGCGCTCGTAGACTAATTCACCGGCAATATAAGTCTGGTTAACCGTCACTTGCCACAAGTCTTTAGCCGGAATTGCGAAGATGTCTCTATCTACCAGAATAAAGTCCGCCCAATAGCCTTTGGTTAAGCTCCCTATACTTTGATCCTGAGCGGCTGCATACGATGCGTCGATGGTGAATGCTCTAAGGGTTTCAGAGAGTGTCAGCGCCTGCTCGGCGATCCATCCTTTCACTGGTTGATTATTGCGATCTTGACGAGTTACCGCTGCATGTATGCCGAAAAACGGGTTTGCTAGCTCTACCGGGAAATCAGACCCGAACGCGAGAATAGAGCCTTGTTCTAAGAAGGTTCGCCATGCATAGGCCCCGCGCAAACGCTGCGGACCAATACGGTCACGTGCCATGTTCATATCACTGGTGGCATGAGTTGGTTGCATCGACGGGATAATACCTAGCTCTTTAAATCGAATAATATCGTCGACGGCGACAACCTGAGCGTGTTCCATCCGGTGACGCAACTCCTGGCCGCCAATAGCAGCAAACGTTGCTGCAAATTGATCCAGTGCTAGGCGATTGGCACGGTCTCCAATGGCATGGAAATGCAGGGCAAAGCCGCTACTAATGACCTGATGGAATAAGCTTGGCAATTTGTCTTGAGCTGTGACCAGCAGGCCTTTATTGCGTGGGTCGTCATTGTAGGCTGACAGTAGTGCCGCTCCACGACTGCCCAATGCACCATCACCATAGGCTTTAACACTGCGAATTAATAACATCTCATCTTTGGTGGTTATTGGACCTGCTGCTAATAGCTGAGGTAACTCCGGCGCAGTTGCTGCCAGCATTGCATATACACGCAAAGGTAAATTGCCATTCGCAGCCAACTCGCGGTAAAAGTCATAGGTACCTTTATCAATACCGGCATCGTGCATACTGGTGATGCCTAAACTCAATAAATGCTCGCCAGCGGCATTTAATTGTTGCTGCATCAATTGCCGATTTTGCGGAGGTAGATGTTTTTCAACCAGAGACATTGCAGTATCAATTAATATTCCAGTTGGATTACCTAGCTCGTCGGTAAGAATTTTCCCGCCTTCTGGAGATACCGTCTCTTTCGTAATTCCTGCGATTTCGAGCGCTGCACTATTGGCCCATCCGGCGTGACCATCGATACGCTCAAGCCACACAGGCACATTGGGTAAGGTTTCATCGAGAATTGCCGCATTAGGAAACTCTTTTTCTGGCCATAATACTTGATTCCAACGACCGCCTTGAACCCAGGTTAAGTCTGGGTTGCGCTGGTAGTAATCCGCCGCCATTTTAGCCGCATCTTGGGCGCTGCTAGCATCGCGAACATCAATAAATAGCAAGCTTGCGCCTAAGCCCAAGAGGTGACCATGAGCGTCGATTAAGCCGGGTAATAGCGTTTGTCCTTGGCCATCTAGTTGTGCGGCATTCGGGAATGCATGGCCTAAGAATTCATCACCGATACTAACAACCTTACTAGCGTCAATGACGATATTTGTAAAGGTCACCAGTTCACGCTCTGGTGTAAAGGTATATCCTTTCACATTGAATATATGTAGGCTATCTGCATTGATCGAAACGGTCGTGACCAGCAGCAAGAGCAGGGTAATGCGTTTGATTAAACTCATAGTTATCCCGTTAATTATTGTTATTTGCAACGCGTGGCGGTTGATCTAAGTAATCGGTTGCATGAATGGTTTGCATGCTTTGGGTGCTAATGTTACCACCCGATAAAATTACTAACACTCGTTGCGGTTGAGTTTGGTTCGCTAACCATTTGGAAACTGCACTCATGGTCATGCAGCAAGTGGGTTCAATATGCAACTTTAATAGATGATGCAACCATTGGGTCCAATAACAAATTTGTTGCTCAGATACTTCGTAGAAATCATCGAGTTGTTGCAAAAATGGAAAGGTGTGTTCGCCAACACTGGGTGTTGCTGCACCGTCAGCTAATGTTTTAGGGGGGGCGGTTAAATATTGGATAGTGCCTTTGCGCAGTGATTCCGCGGCGTCATTTGCTGCTAACGGCTCAACCCCAATAACTTTTGCATCTGGCAGCATAGCTCGGGTCGTGATCAAACTGCCACTGACTAAACCGCCACCACCACAGGGCGCAAATACGGCATCTACAGTGTCTAACTCTTCAATCGCTTCCAGTGCAGCTGTCCCTTGGCCGGCGATTACATCAGGGTGATTAAATGGCGGGATCCAAACTACGCCTTCAGCTTTACTGGCTTCTGCAACCGCAGCATCGGCTAACGTGCGTTTGGCAAAAGTTTTGAGTTCTGCACCGTAGCTCTGGGTTGCTGTTGCTTTAATCGGCGAAATGGTATCTGCTGCGTATATTGTTGCTGGAATACCAAATTTACTGGCTGCATAAGCAACAGCTTGTGCGTGATTGCCAGAGCTATTGGCAACAAACTGGCGCGGCTTTTCACCACTCTCAATTAACTTGGCGATAAAATTACTTGCGCCGCGGAGTTTAAATGCCCCCGTCGTTTGCAGGCATTCCGCCTTAAAAAATATTTCGTGTTGATAGCCCGTGAGTAAATTGCAACTTAGCCATTGATTTAGTCGGTGTGATGAAACAATAGGCGTACGCTTGATCATCGGCTTGATGCGTGTGTGAGCCGCTTTGATATCTGAGAAGTCCATGTGTACCCCAGCCGGAAAGTGCCCCTAATGTAGCACCGCTTATTCAAATTGTTAATTATGGAATAACCCAGTAAAGTGATGCGTATTCGCCAGTGTGGCAATTAAAAGAGACAGGAGATAACAATGGGACTGCTAGACAAATTAATGGGTAATGCTTCTGAGGTTGATGCGGGAGAAGTTCAGGTAGAGCTGGCACCAGTATTGGCTGATTCGGAAAGCGTTACACAGGCATTTAAGCTCGTGCGTGACATGTTTGTGTTCACCAACGCCCGCCTTATCTTTATCGACAAGCAAGGTATGACAGGCAAGAAGGTTGAGTACCACAGCGTGCCTTACCGCGCGATCACTCAGTTTAACGTCGAAACTGCTGGGCACTTTGATATGGATGCTGAGCTTACTATTTGGATTTCGGGTCAATCAAACCCACTTAAAGTGGAGTTGAAGAAAGAGACCGCGATTGGTTTACAAAAGTCATTAGCGAACGCGATGTTTGGCTAACCACAGCACTTATAAAAAAGGCTGACATCGGTCAGCCTTTTTTAATGGTCATGCTTACTGAGGAGGGTTTAAGTTCCGATCAAAGAAGTTTGTGATCGTTGTAAACAAGTGGATCTGGGTATTTTTGCCGCGAATACTGTGTTTCTTGCCGGGGTAATCCATCACTTCAAACGGCAATGCTAAGTCTTGCAAGTGTTTGTATAGCATGGTCGCATGAGTAAATAGGACGTTGTCATCTGCCATTCCGTGATAAATCAGCATTGGCCCTTTGAGACGCTGGGCATGTGGGAAAACCGACGCTGCCGTGTAGGCATCATCCACCACGCGCGGGTCACCCATATAGCGCTCAGTATAGTGGGTATCGTATAAACGCCAATCAGTGACTGGTGCACCGGAAACTCCGGCAGCAAAGTAATCAGCACCTTTAAACATGCTCATAATCGTCATGTAGCCACCATAACTGTGACCGTGAACACCGATGCGGTCTTTGTCGACATAGGGCAGGGTGTGCAAGAACTCAACACCTTCAATCTGATCGGTAACTTCAATATCGCCCATTTTTAGATACAAAGGATCTTCAAATGCTTTGCCCCGGTATTTAGAGCCGCGGTTATCGACCGAAAAGACCACGTAACCTTTGTTGACCCAGTGTTGCATCATCAAGCCACGATTACCGTACCAACGATTTGTCACCACTTGCACACCAGGGCCACCGTAGACAAACACTATAACCGGATGCTTACCTTCCAGCTTTTTCGGCGTATATAAGCGGTAATGTAAGGTTGCCTCATCACTGGTTTGCAAAGTGCCAAAGGTCGGTTTAACCCATTGCTGTTGATAAGCTGCTAAAGGATGTGAATCATCAATTGCATTTTCTGCCAACCAAGTGAGTTGCACACCAGTAGCACGATGTACGCTGACTTGTGGTGGTGTATTAATGGTTGAGAAATTATCGACGTAGATCTCGCCATTACGACTAAAAGTAACATTGTGGAAGCCGTCGCGTTGGCTAACTCGAGTAATCTCACCACCATCTAAGCTTACGGTATATAAGTGGTTCTCAATTGGCGTATCTTTGCGGCCACTGAAATAAACGCGTTGCTCAGTTTCATTAACGGCATCGAGTGAGGTTACAACCCATTCACCTTGGGTCAACTGACGCACTAGACCTTTCTCAGTGTTGTATAAGTAAAGGTGTTTAAAGCCATCGCGTTCTGATGCCCAAATAAAGTGTTGCTGGTCGGCTAAGAAGTGCAGGTCCTTATGCAAATTTACCCAAGTATCCGTAGTTTCTTCAATCAACACGCGATGGCTTTTGTTACTGATGTCGTAGGCGAACAGTGTCAGAATTTGTTGATTACGTGACTGTATTTGATAAGTGAAATTGCGATTATCAGCCGCCCAGTGACCACGGGCAAGGTAGATATCTTTGTTTTCACCCAAATCGACCCATTGTCTGTCACCACTAGCAATGTTTTGCACCGCGAGGGTCACTTCAACATTATCGGTGCCAGCCTTAGGGTATTTTTGCTCGATCATAGAGATTGAGTCAGCGTAGATTTCCGAGCGCGTGATCACATCAACCGGACCTTCATCAACACGTGTATAGGCGATGTGCTGCTCGTCCGGAGACCACCAGTAGCCAGTCAAACGGCTCATCTCTTCTTGGGCAACAAACTCGGCCATGCCAAACTTGATGTCGCCGCCACCTTCACGAGTGATTGCGGTTTCTTTACCCGTTGCTATTTCTAGAATGTAAAGGTTTTGCTCGCGAATATAGGAGATAAAACGACTTTTAGGTGATAGCTGAATATCGGTTTCAAACTCAGGGGTTTGGAGTAGACGGTTTACCTGTGCCGGTTTATCGTCGGTGGCCAAGGTGTAGTAAAACACGTCACCCGCTAACGGAAACAGCAAGGCTTTGCCATCGGCTGACCAGCTGTAACTAACAATACCGGTGCCAGATAAACGCATACGCTCACGGCGTGCCTTTTCTTCATCAGATAGCTGTTCATCGCCTTGATGCAGATCATCAGAGTTCACTAGCATCCGCGTTTCGCCGCTGGCGATATGGTATTCCCACAAATCTAAACGTTCGTAGTCGTCTTGTTTACCGCGTAAAAAGGTAACGCGCTGCCCATCTGGAGAAATCGACAATTCGCGCGGTGCGGTACCATCTAATGAAGGTGACGAAAAGATGCGTTCAATAGTTAGCGACTGGTCGGCAAAACCATTTGCGCTAAAAAACAGTAAAAGTGCGAAGAGTTTTTTCATTTTTATCATATGATTGCTTATAGACTTCGATAGTGTAGAGCATCAAGTAGAGGATACAAAGTGACAACGACCAAATCTGCGACAGTTCTCGGTGCAACAGGGTTAGTTGGCAAGTCGTTAACTCAGCAGTTACTCAATGATGAGCGTTACCATCAAATAACGGTATTAGTGCGCAAGCCACTAAGTGCGAGTATGTTTCACGACCCGCTGAAAAAGTTAATGCCGGTGGTCATCGATTTTGATCAGCTACAAGACTACCAAGGGTACTTTACCGTTGATCATGTTTACTGTTGTTTGGGCACAACCATCAAACAGGCTGGCAGTCAGAAAGCGTTTCGTCGTGTGGATTTTGAATTTGTCCATGTGGCAGCGCAATTGGCCAGAGCACAGCGCGCGTCAGGGTTTGTCTGGGTGTCTTCAGTAGGAGCAGATCCCAAAAGTAGCAATTTTTATTTACGCGTAAAAGGCGAGTTAGAGAATGCCATACTCACTATGCCACAGTTGAAACACGCTGCTGCTGTGAGACCTTCGTTACTATTGGGTGAACGCAATGATGTGCGCACGGCTGAGCAGTTAGGCATAAAAGTCGGCAAGGTGGTAGCGCCATTGATGTTAGGGCCATTGAAAAAGTATCGTCCGATTGAAGCGACTGATGTAGCGCAACAGATGATAGGGCTGCAACATTTTTAAGTTTAAACAGTTTTGTATAGACGATTCAGCCTGTGCGATGAAAGTTGGCACCGACAGCATCTTATTGGGCAGTTGGGCAGCTCAGTGTTTAAATCTGCACTATCAGAGTGAGACCTATAAAACCGCACTGGATATTGGCTGCGGCAGTGGTTTATTGGCCTTAATGCTAAGTCAGTGGTCGAATGGCGCACTTAAAATGACTGGCGTCGAGATAGATCAAGATGCAGCTCTACAAGCAAAGCAAAACGTTGCCGCCAGCCCTTGGGCAGATAGCATTGACGTAACCAATGACAATATTTTGGAATCGGATGATTTGTGCTCGTCTACTCATGACATAATAATATCCAACCCGCCCTATTTTCCCGTACCTGCGCGCGAAACTCAGTCACAACAAGGTTTAAGCGCGAAGCGCAAGCTTGCTCGTAGCGAGAGTATATTAACGATTGCCGACTTGTTTCGCCTGATCAGTGTCAGCCTATCTCCTATGGGAGTCACTTTTGTCATCCTGCCGTCGGAACAGTACAGCAATGCAAAACATGAGAGTGAGCAAAATGGCTTATTTATCCAACGTCAGTTGGACGTTAGGTCGTTGGCCGAAAAGCCAGTCTCTCGGGTGTGTTTAGCGCTCGGTAAAACAAAAATAAAACGGTTCAGAGACAAATTAAACATTTATGCCGCGCCTAGCGTATATACTGAAGAGTATCGCGATCTGTGTCGCGCATATTATTTGTACTTTTAAGCGGTGAATAAGTATGACTGATAGTGTGAAAGCGCTAGCTGATTACATTGATGTATTAGAATATGTGTGGATGGGTGTGCCATTTAATGTACCCATGTTTGAGGTATACGCGCAGATCCCAAACCCTGTCGCCTACAAAACCGTAAAATACCAGCAACAAAACCTTCAAATCCTGCAACTAGGTAAGTATGATGTGCCGCTTTTTGAACCTCTGGGTCTGGAATTAGAGCAAATGCCTGCATATGCAGTGGTATTGGCTGACTATCAAGGTAGTCAGTTTCGCTTGCTAGCTCGACCAGCGGATCACATTAATGGGGTTAATCGCGTTGCGCGCGAATTAATGCGCGGCAAATCGACGTTTAATCCGTTAAATAGTTAAGGGGAATCAATGTTAATTGTCGCAGAGGCGTTGGGTGCACTTGCGGTTGCTCTAAACTTCATCGGTTATCGACAAAACGATATTAATCGTTACCGTTTCATATCTGCTTGTGCTTTGGCGAGTGTGAGCGCTCACTTTTTTATGCTGGGGGCAATGGCTGCAGGTATAGGTTGTCTGTTGGCGTGTGTGCGAAATCTAGTGGCAATGCGCTATCGTCAAGTAGGTGTGTTATACGCATTCGTCGCACTTAACGTCGGCTTTTTGTTGTATGAGCTTTTCGTTATGCATCACGGACTAATGATATTGGTCGCTTATGCCAGTTCGCTTATTTTCACCGTTGGCTCAATTGTTTTACAAGATGCGAATCAAATTCGACGCTGGTTTGTGTTTGCTGAGCTTCTAGGTTTAGTTTATGCACTTTCCGTTGGCAGTATTTTTGGCAGCGTATTTAATGTGAGTAACTTGTTTAGTATCGGTCTTAAACTATGGCAGGAAAGACGTATAGCGAGTACCGCAAAGATCAACACGCCCTAGTAGTTGCGATAACAATATTTAAGGCACAAAAAAACCGAGCATCGCTCGGTTTTTTTAAATTGGTTTACCGTTATTGGCCTTTAACCAAAACAGATACTTTTTCTATACCCGCTTCTTTCGCTTGGTCCATAACTTCAACCACAACACCGTGCTCAGTATCTTCGTGAGCCTGAATCGCTGCTGCGTCAGTTACGTTTTCGGCTAAGAAAGTTTGAATATTTGCAACAACTCGACGGATATCAACATCACGGCCATTCATACGGATTTTACCGAATTCGTCTATCTGAATAGACAATGCTTTACTCGGCTGACGATCGCTTGGGTTATCCTTAGGACGATTAACCTCTAAACCTTTTTCCTTAACAAATGACGTGGTTACGATAAAGAAGATCAACATAATGAACACGATGTCTAGCATCGGGGTCATGTCGATCTGCGCGTCGTCATCAGCGTTGGTATGCTTTTTTCTTTTCATATCGTTAGCATTCTTGTTACGTTTACTAGACGCTCTAGTATAACGATTGAATTTAAAATGAATAGTCCTAGTGGTGATCTTTTCGCAAAAACAACC